>WRLR01000100.1 GCA_009777515.1 Oscillospiraceae bacterium
TAAGAAGTGCAACGCGGCGCCCGGCCTGGTCATATGCAACATAGGCGACGGGAGCCTCGGGTGCGGGCCCGTCTGGGAGGCCATGAACTTCGCGGCGATGGGCCAATATGACAACTTGTGGGAGGCGCATAAAAAAGGCGGGCTGCCGCTTATTTTCAACATCAACAACAACGGTTACGGGATGGGCGGGCAGACCAGCGGCGAGACGATGGCGTACGACATGCTGGCGCGCGTGGGCGCGGGCGTGGCGCCGAACGCCATGCAAGCCGAGCGCGTCTGGGGGCATGACCCGCTCGCCGTCGTCGACGCGTACGGCCGCAAGATGCGGACGATAAAAGAAAAAGGCGGCCCCGTCCTGCTCGACGTCGTCACATACAGGCTGGTCGGGCATTCGACTTCGGATCAGAACGCGTACAGGACCAAGGAGGAAATCGATGCGTGGCAGGCCGTGGACCCGCTTACGGTGTTCAGGGGCGACCTCGTCGGCGCCGGCGTCGCGGGCGAGGCCGATTTCGACGCCCTGTGGGATGAGACCCGCGAACGTATGGCCAATATCTGCCGATGGGCCGCCGACGCCGAGCTGTCGCCTTACGCCGACTTCGCGAACGACGGCGGCATATTGGAACGCATGATGTTCTCTAACAAAAACACGCACAGCGGAAGCAGCGGAAGCAGCGAAAGCAGCGGAAGCAGCGCCAGCGCCCCTGCGCCCGCGCGGGCCCCGGAAACGTTGATGCCAAAGTCCGAGTGCTCCCGCGTGAAGCAGATTGAAGGCAAGGAGCGCTCGGCCTTTAAAGACGGGAAGCCCGTCAGCCGGATGCGCGTATACAACATCAGGGATGCGATTTTTGAGCCGCTGTTCGACAAATTCTATGAAGACCCTACGCTGATCACGTACGGCGAGGACGTCCGCGACTGGGGCGGCGCGTTCGCCGTCTACCGTGGGCTGGCGGAGGCTCTGCCCTATTCGCGCCTCTTCAACGCGCCCATCTCCGAGGCGGCCATCGTCGGCACGGGGGTCGGCTACGGGCTGTGCGGCGGCAGGGCGGTCGTCGAGCTCATGTACTGCGACTTCATTGGGCGCGCAGGCGACGAGATATTTAACCAACTGTCCAAATGGCAGGCCATGAGCGCCGGAATTTTGAACATGCCCGTGGTGCTGCGCGTCTCCATCGGCGCGAAGTACGGAGCCCAGCACAGCCAGGACTGGACGGCGCTGTGTGCGCACATACCGGGGCTCAAAGTCTGCTTCCCCGCCACGCCGTACGAGGCGAAGGGCCTTATGGCGGCGGCGCTGTCGGGCAGCGACCCGGTGGTGTTCTTTGAAAGCCAGCGCATCTACGACATGGGCGAGATGTTCCATGAGGGCGGCGTGCCCAAGGATTATTACGAAATCGAAATCGGCGATGTGAACATCGTACGGCGCGGCTCCGACGTCACAATACTGACAATCGGCGCGACGCTGTACAAAGGGATCGAGGCGGCGGACATATTGCAAGAGAAACACGGTATGTCGGCGGAGGTCATTAACCTGCACAGCCTCGTGCCGCTCGACTACACAAAGATAGCCCAATCCATAAAAAAGACCGGGCGTGTGGTCATGGCGTCCGACGCGTGCGCGCGAGGTAGCTTCTTAAACGATGTCGCGAGGAACATAACCGAGCTGTGCTTTGACGATCTGGACGCCCCGCCCGCGCTCGTCGGCGCGCGCAACTGGATAACGCCGCCGTTTGAGTTCGACGAGATATTTTTCCCGCAGGCCTCATGGATACTGGATGCGATACACGAAAAAATCGTGCCGCTCGACGGGCATGCCCTAACCGTCAACCATTATCTGCCGGTGGAACAGCTCCGCCGCGCTAAGGCGGGCGTCTGACGCTTGGCGCAAGGCGTATTATGCAGTGTTTTGCAGCCAGAACCTGCCCGCCTGGGTGAAACTGAAACTAATTCAAATATAGCATCTGTGCCTTATCAGCGGACGGCAGGCTTCTGCTCATCGCGAAGTTGTCTTTTAGCTTGAACTGCATGATCAGCGCCTCCAGCATGCTTGACTGGCTGCTCATCTCCTCGCTGGCGGCCGCGCTCTCCTCGGCTGTCGCGGTGTTCTGCTGGATGACCTGCGCCACTTGGTCGATGCCGAAAGTGATCTGCGACATAGCGCTGCTCTGGGCGGCGGAGTTGGTTTGTATGCTTTCTGTCTTCAATGCGTAGTTCCGCGCCATTTCTGTTATTGAATGCAGGCTCTCGTTTACCTTGATGACAATCGCATTGCCCTCCTCCACGCTCTGGGCGCTGCTTTCGAGGAGCGCTGCCGTTTCCTTGGCCGCCTCCGCCGACTTGGACGCGAGGCTGCGCACCTCCTCGGCCACAACCGCAAAGCCCTTCCCGTGCTGCCCAGCCCGCGCGGCTTCCACTGCGGCGTTCAACGCCAGGATGTTCGTCTGGAACGCGATATCGTCGATGACCTTTGTCGTTTTGTGGATCGTCTTGGATTTTTCATCGATGATCTTCATGGCGGCTAGCATGTCGTCCATCTGCTCGGAGCACACGCCCATCATGTCGCCCGCTTCTTTTACTTCGCTTAAAACAGACATGGATATTTCGGAATTTTCCTTCGCCATGTTGTTTATGTCCGCTATCGAAGACGATAGTTTGTCGATCGCTTGCGCCTGTTCCGTCGATCCCTGCGCGAGGGCCTGGGCGCCGTCCGCCATCTGCCTCGATGCGGTAGCTATTTGGTGGGACGAGGCGTTGATTTGGCTCAGCGTCTCGTTCGTCTTATCGATCATAATATTGATGGCCTGGTTCATGATATCTTTTTCCGACCGGACGTCCACAGTCATGGAATAGTCCCCGTCGGCAATCGAACGCATGACGCCTGCCTGGGCGTTTATAATCTCAGAAAGGGAACCGGTGTTATTTAGTAGCTCCCCTATCCCGTCGCTTCTTTTGGTGTGGGCCATGGGCCCCGAGGTGTCGCCCACGGAAAGCGCCTGGATGCGGTCGGAGATGTTCTGGACCGGTTTTAAAAGCCCGTCGCAGGTTCTGGTCAATATCATAAACCCGACAACGGCGACCAGTGCGCTCGCGAGCAACAGGATCAAAATGCCATTGCGCTGCTGGACCCCGATCCGGGCGATAGTGGCGTCAATGTCTTCATAGTAATTGCCTGTGCTGATGTACCACCCATAGGGCTCGAATTTAAGGGTGTATCCCCTTTTTTTGTATGAGCCGCCCTCGTCGCCGGGCTTCCCAAAGTAGAACTCCGAATAGTCGCCCCCTGCATTGCCCGCCTTTATTAGGTTTTGGATGAACAGCACGCCGGTTTGGTCTTGGCTGTTCCACCGCATCGTGCCCTCGTTGGCGGTATTGTAATGGATCACACAAGTGCCGTCGGCCAGATCTGCCCAGAAATAGCCGTCGTCCTGCTTGCCGGGGGCGCTGTTGTAGCGGGCGTCACGGACGATTTCCGCCGAAGCCTCCATTGCCTCTTCTTCCGTCATCAGACCTTCCATATAGCGCAAGTGGATCGCGTTCAGCGAACCGACAACCGTTTCCACCGCTGTCCTTATGTTGTTGTCGAACCCGTCTTTCGCGTAGACTATGGCCTCATTGTATGCGCCGCTCAGATTCACTGCCGAAAGCACCGCCAATATGGCAATAATCGCCCCCATTAGTACCAGGGTTGGCAGCAGCGTTTTGCGCTTCATCTGTTTATAGATCGAATTTTCATGGTTTTTCATGGCAATGGCTCCCTCCCATTTCCAACGCTTCGCTGTAAGATAATGCGCCTAAACTAAGCAATGTTCATTAATAGCAATGATCATTTATACCCGTATTTTTACATTTCAAATACGCACCGCTCCATGATAAAATGAGTAAATCGACTTAATGCGGGAGACATAATTTTGTACAAAAATTCATTGTGCGAGGCGCTGGAAGCGGCGGGCGTCAACATACCGGACATTCTGCTACCGGACCCTTCGCGGAGCGATTATAATAAATGGTCCGTCGTGGCTTGCGATCAATTTACCTCGCAGCCATCATACTGGGGCGACGTCGACGGATATGTGGGGGCAGCCCCTTCTTCCCTGCGGCTGATATTGCCGGAAATTTATTTGCCGGAAAACATAGATGAATCCGGGCATTTTGCCGCGCGCGTGGATTCGATTCATAAAACAATGGACGAGTATTTGGCTGGCGGCGTATTTTTGCCGCCATTCAGCGGGTTCATTTTAACGGAGAGGGCATACGGCGGCGGCGGGCGGGCTGAGCGGGAAGGGCGCAGGCAAGGGTACAGGCAAGGGTGCAGGCAAGGGTGCAGGCAACGGCAAGGGCATGGGGGAGGCTATGTGTACAGGCAACGGCATGGGCTTGGGGGAGGCTTTGGGTACGGGCAAGGGCCTAGCCGCTGGGGGCTCGTGCTGGCTGTCGATTTGGAGCGCTATTCATTTGAGGCGAATGCGAAGACCCTGATACGTTCATCAGAGAAAACGGTTCACAACAGGCTTCCGCCGAGGACGGCGATCAGGCGCGGCGCGGCGCTGGAGCTACCCCATGCGCTGATGCTTATGGACGACGCGGGGCAAACTGTCATAGAGCCCCTGGCGGAGGCCGCAACCGCAGGGCGCCTGGAGTTGGCCTACGATTTTGAGCTGATGGCGGGGGGCGGCCACATTCGCGGCTTTCGCGTCTGCGGGGACGCGCTGCGGCGAGCGGCGGGAGCGCTGGCCGCGCTGGCCGCTTCTGCCAAGTCTGCAGAGCCACCGCGCAGTCCGGGCGGAGGGGGCGGGGAGCCGATGCTGTTTGCTGTCGGGGACGGCAACCATTCGCTCGCGGCCGCCAAAAAATACTGGGACGAGTTGAAAAAGTCGCTACCGCAACGGGAAACAGCCAGTTGTCCCGCGCGCTACGCGCTGGTGGAGCTTATCAACCTGCGTTCCGGCGCCGTATGTTTCGAGCCCATTCACCGGGCGCTGTACAATACAAATGCGCAAGCGGTGATCGAAGCGTTGCGCGTGTATTTTGCAAATCGAGGCGCGTCAATCATCGATGGCGAGGAGGCCAACCCGGAAGACGGCGCGGAGGCTGCTCCATGCAGCAGCGCGGGAGTCAATCCGGAAGGCGGCGCGGAGGCTGCCCCATGCAGCGGCGCGGGAGCCGCTCCGGGAGGCGGCGCGGGGGCCGCTCCGGGAAGCTGCACTGTGACCTCTTCTGGAGGCTTTGCATACGAATACGAACTTATATATGGCGGGGGCAAGAACGCGAGGCTGCTGATCAACAGCCCTGCGTCAGACCTGCCGGTGGCGGAGCTTACGGGATTCATCGACAGTTTTTGCGAAATGAATCCGAAAGTGAAGGTCGATTACATACATGGGGCGGAGGAGCTTATGCGCCTGGCCGCTGATGAGGGTTGTTTTTGTTTTAGGCTGCCGCCCGTAGACAAAGGCGGGCTGTTCGCAGCGATTGCGGCCAACGGTTCATTGCCGCGAAAGTCCTTTTCCATGGGTGAGGCAAGGGACAAGCGCTATTATCTCGAAGCCCGCCGGATTGTTTTTTGAGAACGATCGTTGTGCCATGCTGCGGTGCGCCGAGGGCGTCGCACCCTACGGGGACATTTTCTACAACACTATGAGCAAACCACCAAAAATGGAGAGGCTGGACAAGATACTGTCTCACGCCGGTTATGGATCGCGGACGGATGTCAAAAAGCTCATCCGCTCGGGCGCCGTGTCGTGCGGCGGGGCGGTCGTCAGGGATCCGGAGCAAAAGTTTGACGCGGACGAGGCGCGCATCTCCGTCGACGGATGCGAAATAAAATACAGCCGCTTTATATATCTGATGATGAACAAGCCGGGCGGCGTGATCAGCGCCACATATGACCCCGTGCATCGGACAGTCGTGGATCTGCTGCCCGATAGCTATAGGCGTCGCAGCCCGTTCCCCGTCGGACGGCTCGACATAGACACGACGGGGCTACTGCTGCTCACCGATGACGGCGATCTCGCCCACCGCCTGCTGTCGCCAAAGAAGCATGTGGAAAAGGAATACGAAGCGGTACTGGACCGGCTGCCCTGCGCAAAAATCGTCGATGACTTTGCCGGGGGCGTCGTGCTGGACGGGCATATTGCGCTGCGGCCGGCGAAACTACTGCTTGCAAGCGACATACACTCGCCCACTGGCGATACGACAGTCCGCGTCGTCGTAACCGAGGGCAAATACCACCAAGTCAAAAGGATGTTCCTTTTATATGGTATTAATGTGCTGGCGCTAAAGCGCGTGCGGATGGGCGGCCTCGCTCTCGACCCCTCGCTGGCGCCGGGCGAGTTCCGCGAACTGACGCCCACCGAACTATCCTCTTTATAAAACGAATAGGCGTTAAGTAGTCACATTAATATCACGATATAGCTATCAGAAGTAATATATTTGCAAAGCGGGGTAGCTATTGTGAAAAACTTAAAAGTAAAACAAAAGATTTTAATGTCGTTTAGCATCATCATCCTGCTAATCGTGGCCCTGTCCGTGTTCGTCATAACATCCAACATGACTATCAACAACAATGTACGGTTCATGCTCGCGGAAACGCAGTTGCAAGCGCATGGCACCAAGCTCATCGATCATTTTTCGCAGGCGAACGCGGGCGTCAACAGCATATACAGCTCATTTGACGAAAACGTGTATAGCTCCATCATGGCGAACATAGCGGGCTGCGTCCAAACAGTGGAAAAAATGCAGGCAATTGTCGACACCAACCCCGACTTACAATTCCTCCTGCCTCATATCGGCGCCGTAGGCGCCAGCGGCGCGGCGTGGAGCGCGAACATCGAGGGCATTATCGGCATCAACCGGGAACTGGAGGCCGCTATCGTAAGCGCCAACACGAACCAGCGCGCTATAACGGATCTCAGCATGGAAATATTTGAGTCCCAGATAGAGCTGTCCAGGGGCGAAGCCACCCAGGATATTGATGAAGAGGCGAAATTGCGCCGTGTCCAAAGGATCGAGCAGGGGGTGGACATCGGCTTTCGGCTCAACCAGGTAGGCAGTTCGTTCAATGTAATGTTCAAGTCCCTGGACACCTCGAATGTCAGCCAGGACAGGGCGTTCTTCTACGACACGGTCGGCATGCTCACGCAGTTCCACGACGACAGCTCAATCCAGCAAAATATAGACACATCATCAAAAATGCTGGATACCCTTGAATTATATAATGATGATATCGACAGTTTCCTGTCCGGCCTATCGAGGAGGGCGGACCTGATACGCGCGGGCAGCACGCTCAACACGAACGCGCTCAACGCCGTGGACGTGCTGGTGGGCGCGATAGAGACATCGTCGATAGACAGCGCGAACCAAACCATCGGCACGACGTCGCTGATCCAAATCATAGCAATTAGCATCGTCCTGGTCGTCATAGCCACGTCGGTGCTGTTGGCGCTGATCATGTCGTCGCAAATCAGCAACCCGCTGGCTCTGTTGACGAACTTCATGCAAGTAGCCAGCGAGACAGGCGACGTCATGCTGAGCCAACAGGACTACGAGAACATCACCGAGTTCACAAAAGCCAACGACGACATCGGCCAATGCATCGCTTCGTGTTCCGCATTCGTCAGCCGCATCATCGAGGTCGCCAAGGTGCTGGAGATAATCGCCGGCAACGATCTGACCGCCGAGCTCGCCCCATTGTCCGATCATGACACGATTGGAATATCGCTCCAGCACATGGTAGAGAACCTCAACACCATGTTCAACAACATAAACAGCGCCACGACCCAGGTGTCGGCGGGCTCCAGGCAGGTGGCTGACGGGGCCCAGTCGCTGGCGCAGGGCTCCACGCAGCAGGCCGCCTCCATTGAGGAACTGCTGGGCTCCATTACGGACATTGCGCAAAAAACAAAGACCAATGCGAGCACGGCGGAAAGGGCGGCTAAACTCGCCGACACGATAAAGAGCAACGCGGAAAAGGGCAGCCACCAGATGGACGAGATGATCAGCGCGGTCAAGAGCATCGACCAGTCCAGCCAAAACATAGGCAAAGTGATTAAGGTGATCGACGACATCGCCTTCCAGACGAATATACTGGCGCTGAACGCCGCCGTGGAAGCCGCCAGGGCCGGGCAGCACGGCAAGGGCTTCGCGGTAGTGGCCGAAGAGGTGCGCAACCTCGCCTCCAAGAGCGCCGAAGCCGCCAAGGACACGGGTTCCATGATCCAGGCGTCGGTGGAAAAGGCCGAGCTTGGCGTCCGCATCGCCGAGGAGACAGCCACGAGTTTGTCGGAGATTGTGATCGGCGTGAACGACAGCAGCCAGATGATCAGGGAGATCGCCAGGGCCTCGGAGGAGCAGTCCATCGGCACGACGCAGATCAACAACGGCATAGATCAGGTGGCGCAGGTCGTGCAGATGAACAGCGCGACGGCGCAGGAGAGCGCGGCGGCGTCGGAGGAGATGAGCTCGCAGTCCAATGTGCTGCAGGAGCTTATTTCGCAGTTCAAACTGCGAGACAATTTCGCAAACCGGCGGCTTATTGATATGACTTAATAATTTATATTCGTAAATATAGCCAAAAAAGACAGGATTTTTGCATTCCTGTCTTTTTTTGCGCCCAAACCTATGTTAAACTGTAAAAACGCCGATGTGGTCGGCTTGTACCGACAAAGTTTGATATGTACGCGCGCGCGGGGCTTTAATGATCATATATGTTCATATAGCATAATAATTACAGCCCTGTCGCATATACAACAAATATGGATGCCATATTAAAAGTTACCGACGTCACAAAAACATATCTTATGGGAGAGGTCACCATAACCGCACTGGCCGGCGTGTCGTTCAGTCTATACGAGGGCGAATTTGTCGTCGTGCTCGGCCCCTCCGGCTCGGGCAAGAGCACCATGCTCAACATCATCGGCGGCATTGACAGCCCGAGTTCCGGCGAAATCGAGTACATGGGCGGCAACTTAGGCAAAGACGGCCTTGGCAGGGACGGCGCGGGCTACATCAGCCTGGGCAAGATGAGCCAGCGCGAACTGACGTTCTATAGGCGCAACGCGGTCGGCTTCGTATTTCAATTTTATAACTTAATACCGAACCTGACCGCCCGCGAAAATATTCAACTGGCGTGCGACATGTCAAAGACGCCGATACCGGCGGACGAGCTGCTCGATCGCATCGGCATGGGCGATCGGGGCGGGCACTTCCCTTCCCAGCTCTCCGGCGGCCAGCAGCAGCGCATTGCCATTGCCCGGGCGCTGGGCAAAAACCCCCATATATTGCTGTGCGACGAGCCAACGGGCGCGCTCGACGTGGCGACCGGCATAGGCATATTAAAGCTGCTTCGGGACTTCAACAAATCATACGGGAAAACTGTCGCCATCATCACGCATAACAGCTCCATCGCCGGCATCGCCGATCGCGTGTTTCACATCCGCGACGGCAAAATTGACAGAATCATCGAAAATTCCGAGCCCATCGAGCCGGAGGACGTCGTATGGTAGGTACCGGTCAACATGATGCTGATTAAAAAAGCCATCCGGGCCATGTGGGGCAACAAGCGCGCGTATATAGCGTGTATATGGCTGCTATCCGTGGGCGTCATGTTCTACGTTGCGATGAACATAACATCCACAGACGTGTTTACCAGCCGCGACACATATTATCGCGATTATAGGCTTGCGGACGTTTTCGCAGACGTGACGGCGGCCGGCGCCACTGCGGTCGACAGGCTCGTCCGCATCCCGGGCGTCGCGGACGCTGACGTCAGGCGCGTCGAGGACTGCCGGGTCGTGCTCCCCGGTTCCGACAAAATTATTACGCTGCGGGTCATCTCATATAACCCCGGCGCCGCAGCCCCCATAAATGGCGCGAGCCTCTCAGGGGCGTTCCGGGCGGACAACGACTTGTTTGTCGCGCAGTCTTTTTTGGACGCGCACAGGCTCGCCACAGGCGACAGCCTGGACTTGCTGCTGGGCGGGCGGCAGGTGCGGTTCAATATCGCCGGCGTCGCGTCAACGCCCGAGTACACATACACGATACCTTCCAGAGCGGAATTTATGCCCGACCCGGCCAAGTTCAACTTCGCGTTTGCCTTGGAAAAACCTCTGAACAATTATTTTGGGACGCCGAACATCTACAATTCCATCGGCATTATGCTAGATGAAGGCGTCAAGTTCGACGATGTCTCCGACCCCATCCGTGACGAGCTGCGAAAATACGGGCTCACGAACCTGTACAGCCAGGAGGAGCAGCCGAGCGCAGAGGTAGTGGACACGGAGCTGAGCGCAATCACGTCCATATCCTCTATCCTGCCTGTCGTGTTCTTCGGCTTGGCCGCAGTCATCCTCTACCTGATGTTAAAGCGCGTCGTCGAGCAGGACCGCGCGCAGATCGGCACGCTTAAAGCGTTCGGCTTTGGCAGCGCCCAGATCGTCTGGCATTATATGTTCTACGGCCTGTCCACAGGCGGGCTGGGGTCGCTGCTCGGGGCTGTTTCCGGATATATGATCAGCGGCTTCCTCTCGGGCATGATGCGCATGTTTTTCAACCTGCCCGAGGCGCGCTCGAACATCGACATGGTCCCGATTTTGGCGACGGGGCTGCTGGCCGGCATTGCCAGCGGGGGGCTCGGCGCCTTCATGGGCGCCTGGCGCGTCATCAGGCTGCAGCCCGCCGAAGCGATGAAGCCCGAGGCGCCGCGCGTCACCAAGCACGACCCGCTGCATTTTTTGCCGGGCATCAGGCTCATGCTCACGTCGATGGGCAGCATGGCCGTGCGGAACATCACCCGGGCCAAGTTCCGCTCCCTGTTCATCGTCGCCAGCATAGGCGCAAGCTATGCGACTTTGGTGTTTTTTAGTTCGTATCCGAATATGATCGACAATATGATGCTCAACCAATATACAAAGTCGGAGGTTTACGATATCAAAGTGACGTTCCGCTCGCCCCGGGACGCGTTTGCGGCAGTGGACGAATTGCGGCGCTTGGGCGGGGTGCGCGGCGCGGAGGCGCTGCTTGAGGTTCCGGCGCAGCTTCTCTACAACGACAATACGGCGGGCGCGACGCTTTCGGGCATTTCAGCCGGCAGTACAATGTACAAGATATACGACGAGAGGAAGCAAAATACATGCCCGCTGCCGACGCAGGGGCTTTTGATATCGGAATCGACGGCAGAAAAGCTGGGCGCCGGCGTTGGGGACAAGCTGACCGTCAGGTCCCCATACCTGGACGAGGACATCAAGCTCGCCGTCGCGGGGCTGATGAACAAATCGATAGGGGGCGCATACATCGAGCGCGAGGCGCTCGCGGCCGCTATGCGCTTGGGCGGCCAGGCGACGTCGGTCATATTGGAGGCGGACGACATTTCGTATGTCAAAGAGGCGCTAAAGGAAGGTTCCAATATTGCGTCCATCGTGGACTCGGCGGAGGCGATCGAGGGGTTCCAGCTATACTTGGGGATGATGAGGAGCATGCTCAGCGTCTATTTTTTCTACGGCGTCGCCATCTCATTCGCCATCATATACAACACGTCGACGATATCCTATTCGGAACGGCGCCGCGAGTTCGCCACCTTAAAGGTCCTCGGCATGACCGTTCCGGAAATCAGTTCGATACAGGCGTTCGAGTACTGGACCTTGACTGGGTTTGGCATATTGCTTGGCATGCCGCTAACTACTATGATAAAACAAGCTCTGAACTCGATGATTGACATGGAGGCGTTCGTCATACCGACGTACACCTTCCCCCGGGAGCATTTGTTCGGCGTTTTGGGCGTCGTTCTGGCTGTTTTAATTTCGAACCGGGTATCGCGGCGCAAAATAATAAAACTGGACATGGTCGAATCATTGAAGGATAAAGAATGAGTGTTAATATATAGCACCTTAGCTGTAGCAGAGGAATGAGTATTATTATGAAAAAAAACGTGAAAATTATTTTAGCGGCGGTAGTTGCGGTGGCTTTGGCTGTGTCGGGCATCGTTTACTACTTGCTCACGCCTGCGGACGTCGAGGTCGTGCGCGTGGAGGCGGCGCTCGCGAGCGAATATTTTATTGAAGAGGGCGCCGTCGTCGCCGAAAAAACGGTCGAGGTCTATTCGCCCGTTTCCGGCAAAATCGTCGGCGCCGCCGCAAAGGAAGGCGGGGCGATATTGGTGGGCGACGTGATCTGCACGCTGGACTCCGCCGCGTATGCGAACGCCATCGCCCGCTCGCGCACGGCCATCGAGGGCTACCAGGCACAAAAAGCCGACCTTGACGAACAGCGCCGCGCGCGCATTAGCGAGCTGAACGCCAACCTGGTCGGCCTGCGCAGCGAACTGGACACCGTAATAGCGCAGGAAAACGATTACCTCGCGCAGGCTGAAGACGAAGCTACGTCGGCCAACGACGCCACCAGGAAGGCCAACGAAACTGTCGCTGCGAACAACGCCCAAATTGAGACCCAGCTCGCGCTGCAGCAGATAATCATCGATCAGGCCCGCTCCACATATGCGCAAATGGAAAAAACCGCGTCCGACTCCGAGGCGCTGTATAACCAGGGCGCCATTACGCGCAGCGAATACGAAGCCGCCACCGGCAGCCGCGACAGCGCCAAATCGTCGCTGGACGCAGCCGTGGCGCAGTTGGACGTCATCAGGTCCGCCAGGCTCACGCAGTCCTCGCTGAGGGACGCAAGGACATATACAGAATATTTCGAGAGCATGAAGCGCTCCATACGCGAGCGGATCGCGGTGGTCGAGGGGCAGTTGGACGAGGACTATTCTACGTCGGTGCGGCTCTACTTCGATGCGCTCATCGCCGGGGAGCTGACGCAGATAGAGGCGCTGGAAACCAACATAGCGGACTGCTCCATCACCTCGCCCGTCACAGGAAAAATAGTGGACCTCTATATAAAGGACTCAAACATCGTGAACGCATCCTTCCCCATCGCACTGGTCGAAACGGAGCGCTCGACCGATATCGAGGTATATGTGTCGACCAAGGACTTTACCGACGTAAAGCTTGGAGACGCCGTTGAGATAACGCAGCCTACGTCGTCTGGTGACATCGTGTTCGGCGGCATCGTGAAGGAGATCGGCGAAGAGGCCGCTACGCGCGTGTCCGCGCTCGGCATCATAGAGCGCGTCGTAAAAATCACGGTCGCTCCGGAGGAGGGCGCAGCGGGCGTCGGCGCCACGTTGATTCCGGGCTTCTCATTCGACGTAAAGTTCTTTACGTTCACGGCTGACGGCCAGTTGACCGTCCCCAAGACCGCCGTATTCAAATACAGCGCCGCGAAAGCCGCCGGGGGCATTGTATGGCTCGATGGGGATATGACCGGCAAACCCGTGGAAGACATAGACATGCTGTACGCGGCGACAGGCGGCGCAATCCAAATGCGCCAGGTGCGGCTCGGGCGCGAGCTCCGCGCCGACTATATCATCGAGGCCGGCCTGGGCGCAGGCGAAGCCGTAATAAAAGACGCATACGACGAAGCCGCCCGCCCGGGCGCCAGAGTACGATTTTGAATAACTTCAATTGGGGCGGTTCGCCCCGGCGCCAGAGTACGTTTATAAAAACGCCCACGTTACATTAAGAAACCATGCCATAATGACGAATCAATTATATAAGCATATTAATATATGATGTATAATTTGAGGAGATTAGCATTATGGGCATTATAAAAATAACGGCCATCGTGGGGTCGCTGAGGCGCGGATCATACAACCGCCAACTGGCTGTGGAAACCGGACGGCTGCTCGGGGACGGCGCCCAATTGGATATTATGGAATATGGCGACGTCCCATTCATGAACCAGGACATAGAATTCCCGGCGCCGGACGCAGTCAGGCGTGTTCGCGGGATCGTCAAGTCCGCCGACGCGGTATGGTTCTTTACTCCCGAATACAACCACTTTTTCCCCGGCGTCCTAAAAAACCTTATCGAATGGCTGTCGCGGCCCATCAGCGACGACGAACCGCAGGTGCTTGGCGGGAAGCCCGCGGCAGTCAGCGGCATAACGCCGGGCATGTCCGGCACGGGGATCGCGCAGGATCACCTGCTGTCATTGCTGGGCATTATAAACATGAGGGTCATGTACGCATCGCGCGTGAGTATCCCGCACGCCAACGATAAAACATTCCTGGACGGTAAGCTGGCATCTGCGGCAGCCGCCCAGTTTTTGGAAGAACAGTGCCAGGCGTTCATAAAATTTATAAACAACCATTAATTAGTGTAATGGTATGGTATTTTATCCGCGCCTTGGGTAAGATCATATAACGTAATAAATTATTAAAATGTGGGGGTAGACATGATCAGCGAAAAATTGACAAAGGCCTTGAACGATCAGGTAAACGCGGAATACTATTCCGCATATCTATACCATTCCATGTCGGCTTGCATGGAAAGTGCCGCGCTGAAGGGGGCAGCCAATTGGCTGTTTATGCAGGCTAAAGAAGAAATGGCTCACGGTGTCAACATATACCAATACATCCTGGACAGGGGCGCGGTTCCGAAGTTGACCGAAATCGCACAGCCTACGGGGTCGTTTGACGGGATCAAAGGCGTATTCGACGCGGTCCTGGAACACGAGCAAAAAGTCACGGGGCTCATCAACGCCATCGCGAGCCTCGCCATGCAGGAAAACGACCACGCATGCTACCAGTTCATCATGTGGTACGTCAACGAACAGGTAGAGGAAGAATCCAACGCCTCAGATATAATAAGCAAGATAGAGTTGATAGGCGACGACAAGGGGCTTTTGCTCACCCTTGACAACGAACTAGCCGCCAGGACCTACGTCAACCCGTTCCCGAACAACCCCAAACTGGCCGGCGCATAATTCACGCCAGCCACCCTCAATCGTTTTCCATGCACTTCCTACACTATCCGTTTTTGATTAATCCGAACCTTGCCGCCCGCCGAATATCTTGGCGGGCGGCAGCCTGTTCGCTGTTCGCCGCCGCTTGACAAACAACCATGCCTCACGCATAATAACAATGTTGCATTTATTGCCGCTGTTCCTCTAGGAACCGCGCGGCGCATATATTCTATGGAGGAGTCGCCTAGTCCGGCTTATGGCGCACGACTGGAAATCGTGTTGGCGTTAATAGCGTCTCGAGGGTTCGAATCCCTCCTCCTCCGTAAAACAATATAAAATATCAAGGGGATTCGAACCCGTGAGGGCGCGAGGCGTTAAAAAACATGCCAGTGGCATGTTTTTAGCCGAGCGTAAGGAGCGCATCGCGCGACGTATCAGGATGCGAGCTCGCGAGATTGCGCTTTTTGAACAGTTGGTCTGCCACAGTATTTCACCACCTTAGTCCAAGTACGGGATAGCACCAAAACGCCCTAACAAATAGTGTTTCCCATAATTCAAGTCAGAGCGAATATCACCACCATCTTCATCTTCATAATCGTATAATGAGAAAATAGATGATTTGTGATTTTTCTTCTCCACAAACCAAACCTCGTCTCGCCGCAAATCTGAAG
>WRLR01000101.1 GCA_009777515.1 Oscillospiraceae bacterium
AAACACTCAACGGCATAATGCAGGCCCAGGCTGAAAAGATACACGAGGCGCACCAGCGCACGATGCTTATGATGGACGCGGTGCCGATTTGCTCGATGCTGTGGGACGCGGAGCGCGGCATATTTGACTGCAACGAGGAGTCCGTCCGAAAATTCGGCACAAGCAGCAAACAAGAATTTACCGAAAGATTCTTCGATTTTTCCCCAAAGCATCAGCCCAGCGGGCTTTTATCGCGGGAGCTCGCGGAGATTTATTTGAAGAAAACGTATGACGAGGGGCGGTGCGTCTTCGAATGGATGCATTCTTTGCCCGACGGGACATTGATGCCGTGCGAGATGACGCTGGTTCGCATCGACCACGTGGACGGCAGCTTTGTGGCCGCGTACGCGCAGGACTTGAGCAAGCATAAAAAGATGATGGCGGAAACGCTCCGGCTGCACGGAGAGCTGAAAGCCGCGCTCAAAGAGGCGCAGGAGGCAAACCGGGCGAAGAGCAGCTTCCTGGCGAGCATGAGCCACGAGATGCGCACCCCGCTCAACGCCGTCGTCGGTCTTTCGGAGCTGATCCTGGGCGCCGGGGCTGTGAGCGGCGAAGCGGAGGAGAAGCTCGATAAAATTCACATATCCGGAATGACGCTGCTCGGCATCGTAAACGATATATTGGACATCTCGAAAATTGAGTCGGGCAAATTCGAGCTACACCCCATCGAATACGATACCGCCGGCCTTATAAACGACATCGCGTCGTTAAATGTCATCCGCATCAGCGAGAAACCCATAACGTTCAAACTCACCGTCGACGAGCGCCTGCCCGAAAGGATGATCGGCGACGATTTGAGGGTGAAGCAGATTTTCAACAACCTGTTATCGAACGCGTTTAAATACACCAATGAGGGCACGGTGGAATGGGTCGTGACATTTGAAAAGAACGGCTCGGACATTTGGCTGCTATCGGAAGTCAGGGACACGGGCATAGGCATAAAACAGGGCGACATGCATAAAGTGTTTATGGACTACAGCCAGGTCGACGCGGAGACGAACCGCAAAACCGAGGGCACAGGACTCGGGCTGCCCATAACGAAGCGGCTGGTCAATATGATGGACGGCGATATCGGCGTGCAAAGCGAATACGGCGTGGGCTCGCTGTTTTATGTGCGCATTCGGCAGGCGATTGTGTCTGAAACGCCGATAGGCTCGGCGACTGCGGACAGCCTTATGAACGCGCGCTACACAACCGTCAGGCGCTCGTACGGCGCGGGATTCGCCCGCATAGACCTCTCTTATGCCCGCGTGCTGGTCGTGGACGACGTGCAGACAAACCTGGACGTTATAAAAGGCATGCTAAAGCCCTACGGGATGCGCGTTGACTGCGCGACCAGCGGCAGCATGGCGATAGATATGGCGCTTCAAGAAGGCGGCCGTTATGACGCCATTTTCATGGATCATATGATGCCCGGCATGGACGGGATTGAGGCGGCCCATATAATAATGGACGAATTCAAGGCGGGGCGGACGCGGGTTGCGCCGATAATCGCGCTAACGGCCAACGCCATTGTCGGGAACGAAGAAATGTTTATGGACAACGGCTTTTCTGCGTTTATATCAAAACCCATCGACGTGATGCGGCTTGACTCGATCTTACGTAGCTTTGTCAGGGATATGGGGCGCGAGTCGGGCGCAAACCAGGCAGGGCATGCAGGCCAGGTAGGTCAGGCAGGTCAAGCAGGCCAGGTAGGTCAGGCAAGTCAGGTAGGGCAGGCAGGTCAAGCGGGCGAAGCGGACGTTGTCAGCATTGCGGGCGAAGCGGGCGCTGTCGGCATTTCGGGCGAAGTGGGCGCCACCAACGCGGACGCCCTGCCGAGCGCTGTGCCCGGGAGCGATGGCAGGCAGGCGCAGGGCATGGATTACGAATATGGCGCTGACATCGCCATTGCCCCCGATTGCACAGGAGCCGAATATACGGACGGCGCGGCGCTCATCCTTTCTATAGCCGCAGGCGACATCGATGCCGCAGTGGGGCTGGGGCGGTTCTGCGGCGACGCGGATACATATGTAGAAGTCCTGCGGTCGTTCCAAGAGAACACGCCGGGGATCATGGACAAAATGGGCGGATACCTTGCCGGGGGCCATCTGCGCGAATACGCGATCGCCGTCCACGGGGTTAAGTCGTCGTGCTATGGCATCGGGGCGCTGCGCGCGGGCGACGAGGCGGGCGCGCTCGAGAGCCTGGCAAACGCAGGCGATGTCGAGGGGACGAGGCGGGGCGGCCTGGCCTTTTCCATGTACATGGGCAGCCTCATGCGCGCCATCGGGGTAATGCTGGACGAGTACGCCGCATACATGAGAAAGCCGCAGGCGGACGAGCCGGACTGGGCGCTGGTCGAGTCGTTGCGTGAAGCATGCCTCGATTACGACATTGAGGGCGTCGAGGCGATCATGGAAAAGCTGGAGTCGCTCGAATACGCCAATGGCGGCACGGTGGTGGCGTGGCTCCGAGAACAGGTGGATGATTTGAATTTTATGGGCATCGCCGATAATCTGTATGTCGATGAGTTGGCCCAGACGCTATAAAATATCATAGTAATTTCAAATGAATAACTATTTAAATTAAAAATAATTATGAATATATAGATTTTTGTATTCACAAATACGCGTCTCTGTGATATAATTGGACATGTAATCATCAGCGGCGCCGTCGACGGCGCCGTTGCTTGCGCCGTCAGCGGCGTCGCTGGTGATTTTATGTTTATTGTATAGGAGATGTCCGTATGGTGAAAAGTTTTCTTGCATACGAAGCCAAGCGAAGCATCATGGGGATGCGGAAGCTGATAATTATATGCTGGGCCGTATGCATCGCGGCGCTGTCGATTCTTTATTTTACAACGGTCGCCGATGGTGGCGACATCGGGCTCCTGCAGCCTTTCATAATCGGCTTTCCCGTTGTGCTGGCCTTTTTAACCATCATTTTGTTCGTACGCACGACCGTCGATAACCGGGGGATAAAAGACTACGGCAACTTGATCGTGCACGACGACATGGCCCCGAGGGAGGTCGTCGGGCGCATCGTCGACGACGAGGCTGACCGCGGCATGATCCTGGTCAGCGAATATCTGGACACAAAACCAAAGGGCGCGAAGATCGTGCTGCTGCCGTCGTACCTGCTCATTTGCGATCAAAAGGTGACGGCTATCCCGGTGGACAAAATATTTTGGGTGTGCGCCCAAGTCGGCTACAGGGGCGGCCCTTTCATAGTGCGCATTAAAATATTCGCCGAAAGAAAAATCTACGACGTTGACTGCGCTTTTATCGATCACACGAAAGACATTGTCGATAAAATTTATTTCCACATACCAAATATTTTCAGCGAATACGATGTCTTTGACCTGTCATACAGGCTGGAGGAGGCGTTCAACAAAAATTACAGCCAATTTTTGGAATTTTACAGGCAGCACAAATTTGAATTCAACGGGGCGTGAGGACAAAATGGCAGTCAATACGGATCATCTGGGGAAGCGCGTTATAAACAAAGGGTATCTCGCCAAGGAGGCGACCCGGCGGGAAAAGGACGCGGCTGTCTGGATGGCGTTTTTTATAATCATTGCGGGCATCACCGGCGCTATAATATATAACATAGTGAGGTTCATGCCGGAAATTCTGTTTAACTTCGTAATTGTATTTTACGGCGCGGCTGTGCTGGTTCTGATCGTGGCGGCGTCCGTGACCGCATATCGCCTGTTCAAGCGGGGCATCTTCCCCGATCCCTACGCCGGGCTGACCGTATATGCCGACGGCGTGGACAAATACGATGCCGGGCGGGTCATCGACTCCGAAGCCGCGCAGGGCAAAATTCTGGTAAACGCGAACATCCGCGAGCTGGCCGGCAACAAAATCAAAACGACGGAAAAAAAGATCGTCCTGATGCCTTCTTATCTATTGATCGGCACGGAAAACAACAGTTTCACGGTCATCCCGACGCGCAGCATTTTTTGGGTTTGCGTTCAGATGGCCTACAGGGACAATGTGCCCATCGGCAAGCTGAAGGTGTTTTGCGACAGGAAGATCCACGAAGTCAACAACGTGGAGTTTTTGCACGCCCAGCACATCGTAAATGAATTATACCGGTTCATGTCCAATGTGTTCACCGCGTATAACCCGTTTTTGCTGTCGGTTCAACTGGAGCACCTTTTCCACAAAGACTATAAGCAGTTTGTCGAGATATTCGTTCAGCACAGCAAAGAGTTCCATAAAACAGGGAGCCCACCGCAGTAATCTGTAAACTGGCAGTAAGCGTGCGGCCGCCCGAGCTGCAGGGCAGCTTCGGCTCTTTCTTATCGCCATCAATCGTGATAGAATGTAAATGCGTTAGTAATTTATTAGCGGGCGCTATGAGCGCGCGCGCGAGCTTGCGGCCGCGCGACTGCGCAGGACATACGCCAACGCGCGCATTCTACATTTAATCGCGGAGGGACTATGAGTACGTTTTCCGTCAGCCTGCAGCAAATCATCGACCAATTCGCGCTGATACCGGTCACGAAAGAGGACCTTATCAGCGAAATCACAATCACTACTGCGGACGTCAACAGGCCGGGGCTGCAGCTCACGGGGTTCATGGAATTTTTCGGGTATAACAGGATACAGGTCATGGGCAACGCCGAAATGGCATATCTTCGCAGCCTGACCAAAAGCGAGCGCACAAATCGCCTGGACACGATATTCAAAACACAGTTCCCATGCATGGTCGTCGCCCGCCGGCTGGAGATTTTCCCGGAGATGATCGAGGCGTCCAACAAATACTGCGTCCCCATACTCACGACCGAGGACTACACGTCCGCGTTCATTTCAGGGCTGTTTCGGTACCTGAACGTCCACCTCGCGCCCAGGGTGACGACCCACGGGGTGCTGGTCGAGGTCTACGGCGAGGGCATCCTCATACAGGGGGAGAGCGGCGTCGGCAAGAGCGAGACCGCCTTGGAAATCGTCAAGCGCGGGCACAGGCTCATTGCGGACGACCTCGTCGAAATCAGGCGCGTCTCGGACACGACGCTGCTCGGCAACGCCCCCGACATCATTCGCCACTTCATCGAGATACGGGGCATAGGGCTGCTCGACGTGAAGAACCTGTACGGCGTCGGCTCGGTCAAGATGCAGGAGAACGTCAACCTGGTCATCAACCTGGAAATATGGGACAGGGAGAAAAACTACGAGCGGATAGGCATAGACGAGGAGTACACGGACATCCTCGGCATCAAGGTGCCTTCGCACACGATACCGGTGCGCCCCGGGCGCAACCTGGCGATTATCGTGGAGGTCGCCGCGATGAACTACCGCCAGAGGGAAATGGGCTACAACGCGGCGAGGCACCTGGTGGACAGGGCCTTCGATATCGTCGGCGACAGCGACTGATATGTATGACTATGTATGACAAAGAAGTAATTTACAAAAGAATGCGGCGCTACCGCATGGACGGCATCCTGGCGATGGATGCGCCGATGGACGTGGAGACCTCGTTCCGGATCGGCGGGCCGGCCGATATATTGTTCAAGCCGGACAACATCGCGGAGGTGGTGCGGGTGGTCAAGCTGTGCCGCCGCGAGGGGATTGCGCTGACGGTGCTGGGGAACGGGACGAACATCCTCGTCCGCGACGGCGGGGTACGCGGCATTGTCATGAAGCTCAGCGAGCTGACGGAGCTGCGGCGCGAGCGGGAGCACATCTTCGCGGGCGCCGGGGCGGGCCTGACGGGCGTGTGCGAGTACGCCATGTCCAACGGGCTGTCCGGGCTTGAGTTCGCGTGCGGGATCCCGGGGTCCGCGGGCGGCGCGGTCTGCATGAACGCAGGGGCGTATGGCGCGGAGATGAAGGACGTGGTCTACCGGTCGGTCGTGATGGACGCCGAAGGCAATATCGGCCTGTTCGACAACTCCGGGCACAAATTCTCGTACAGGACCAGCGCTTTTCAAGATAGCGGGTATATCGTGCTGGAAACCGAGTTTTTATTGACGCCCTCGGAACCGGGCGCCATTGCGTCCGCCATGGACGAATACAGGGCCAGGCGCGAAGCCAGCCAGCCGCTGGACAAGCCGAGCGCAGGGAGCGTCTTCCGGCGGCCCGCGCAGGAGGGCGTCTATGTGGGCCCGATGATAGAGGCGTGCGGGCTGAAGGGCGCCGCCGAGGGGGGCGCGCGCATATCGGAGAAGCACGCGGGGTTCATCGTCAACGGCGGCGGGGCGACGGCGGCGGACGTAATAAATCTCATCGACCGCGCCAAGGCGGCCGTGAAGGAAAAATATGGCATCGATCTAAAAACGGAGATACGCATTATCGGCGACGAATGACAACATTTGGATGCTAGCAAGTGGTCAGTGGGGGACCAACAGGGGGTAGTACAATGCAGCTATATGTTATCACTGGCATGTCGGGCGCCGGGAAAAGCCTGGTGGTCAAACAGTTCGAGGATATGGGCTTCTATTGCGTGGACAATTTGCCCCCCTCCCTGATCCCGAAAATGATCGAGATTAGCGGGCAGTCGGGCGGCAAGATGGACAGTCTGGCCCTTGGCATTGACATCCGGGGCGGCGAGCTCTTGAACGAGCTGATCCCCGGGCTCAACGAGCTCGATCACATGGGCATCGACTATAAAGTCCTTTTCCTGGAAGCCAACGACAAGACGCTGATCAAGCGCTACAAGGAGTCCCGCAGGACGCACCCGCTCGCGGTCGGGGGCAGGATACCGGCAGGGCTCGCGCTGGAGAGGGTCAGCCTCGAGAGCATCAAGAGCATCGCGACATGGGTCATTGACACATCCAGCCTGCGCGTGGCGCAGCTCCGCGAGGAAATCTTCCGCATAGTCAGGGACTCCGAGGTGTTCCCGGGCATCGTCATCAGCATCATTTCGTTTGGCTTCAAATACGGCCTGCCCATGGATACCGACTTGGTCTTTGACGTCCGGTTCACGCCAAACCCATTCTACGAGCAGGAGCTCCGCGAGATGACGGGGCTTTCGGCCAAGGTGTCCGAATACGTGTTCAGCTTCGAGGAGACCAGGCAGTTTTTGGACAAGCTCGTCGACATGCTCGTGTTCCTCGTTCCTTACTACATACGCGAGGGGAAGACGCAGCTTGAAGTCGGGATTGGCTGCACGGGCGGGCAGCACCGCTCCGTCGCGATTGCTGCGGAGCTGAAGAGCCGCCTCGAGGCTAACGGCAGCCGCGTGATAGTCGAGCACCGGGACATAGAGAGGGCCGCCGTCAAAAACTTCGTTTAATACTAACACTAACACTATACGCCATGCGCCAACAACGCACAAATTTTCATGAAAATGTATGATGTATGTATATATTCAATACCGGCTGTCTATATGTAGGGACGCACATTGTGCGTCCGGGACTTTTACAATCGCCTAATATAAATTCATAGAAGGGTGTGGGCAGTTGTCTTTTTCATCCGCAATAAAAGACGAGCTGTGCCGCGTGGAAGCGCCGGGGGAGTGCTGCGCGCGCGCGGAACTCGCGTCGGTATATATGATAAACAGCGCGGCGGGCGCCCCGCCGGACTGCCTGGTCACGGAGAACGCGGCCTTCGCCAGGAGGGCGTTCAACTTGCTGAGGAGCCTGCACAGCGCGCCGCCGGAAATAATCGTGCAGAGGAACAGGAAGCTGAAGAAGAACGCCACCTATACCGTGCGCGTCGGCGCGGAGCCGGGCCTGGCCGCGATAGTCGGCGGGCATGGCGCTGCGGCGGCGGCGGTAGGTGCTGGTACAGGTACGGGTGCGAAAAGCGTCGACCGGCTGAAGCGGATCATCCGCAAAAAATGCTGTAAAAGGGCTGCCCTGCGTGGCGCATTTCTGGCAGGCGGCTCCGTGACGGACCCGGAAAAGCTCTACCACCTCGAAATATATTGCAAAAAGCACGAGCTGGCGAAATATTTTTCCGGGCTGATGGCGGAGTACGGCCTCAACCCCAAAATCACGGAACGCACGGACTACTGCGTCGTCTACGTCAAGGACAGCGGGCGGATTGTGGACTTTTTGAACCTGACGGGCGCGCACCGCGCCCTCATGTCGCTAGAGAATATCCGCATCATCAAGGAGATGCGCAACGGCGTAAACAGGGCCGTGAACTGCGAGACCGCCAACCTGGAAAAGACGGTCAACGCCTCGCTGAAGCATATAACGAATATACTGTACATACAGAGCACCGACGGGCTCAACGCCCTCCCCAAGGGGCTGCGCGAAATCGCGGAGATCAGGGCGGCACACAGGGACATCAGCCTTGTGGAGCTGGGCCAGATGCTCGACCCGCCGCTCGGCAAGTCCGGCGTGAACCACAGGCTGCGCAAGCTGGACGCCATAGCCGAAGAAATCCGCGCCCGCTCCAACACCCAATCCGCACCCGCTCCATCAATACCTCCCACGCCCGTGATTGAGAAGCTTAATAATATCAGCAATAAAATATAGTAAATAATAAAGAGTAATATTAAGGTAAATCTATATGAAAAAATTGCCGTTAGGTATCCAGAACATCGCTGAAATAATATCCGGCGACTATGTATATGTCGATAAGACCAGGCATATATATAATCTAATTAATGGCACCAAGTATAATTTTCTATCTCGCCCGAGGAGGTTCGGCAAATCGCTGCTGCTCGACACGATAGGAGAGGTTTTTAACGGCAATAGGGAACTCTTCAAAGGGCTCTGGATATATGGCTCTGATTATCCTTTCGACAAGCACCCGGTCATCAGGCTCGACATGAGCAATATTTCCAATGCAAATCCTGAGATTCTTAAAAAATCCTTAGCATTTTCCCTTAAAATGTGTATTGAAAAGGAAGGCCTGAATATTGTCGAAGATAATACGTCTTATTTATTTAAGCGCCTAATCAAAAGCCTGCATGATAAATATTCGAATAAAGTCGTCGTGTTAATTGACGAATATGACAAGCCCATTCTCGATCATATAGACAATGCCGACGTCGCCGACGCCAACAGGCAGGTAGTTCGCGGATTTTACGGGATATTAAAGTCAATGGAACCATATCTGCGGTTCACGTTCATTACAGGGGTTTCAAAGTTTACGAAAACCTCCATTTTTTCTGAACTCAACAATTTAAATGATATAACCATGGTAGAGCGTTACGCGGATATATGCGGTATCCCGATTGGAAGCCTTAACAATGAATTTGACGACCATATTAAAGAGTTGTCTTGCAATAAAAAGTTTAGCAAATACAACAGCATACGCGATCTAATATTGGCTTGGTATGACGGCTATACATGGGACGGCGAATCAAGGGTCATTAACCCATTCGCGCTCATCACCTTTTTAGAACAAAAAAGACTCAATTTCTACTGGTACGCGAGCGGTTCGCCCAAACTCCTCATAGATATTATTAAGAAAAAACCGGAATCCTACTTTTCTATCAAAAATCTTAAAATAACCGAGAACCAGCTTGATTCATTTGATATTCGAAACATGGAACTGGAGCCCCTTTTGTTTCAAACCGGGTACCTTACGGTAAAGGAAGTGGTGGAAACAATGGGCCCGCCAATCTATGTATTGGAAATACCGAACTATGAGGTACGGGATGCGTTCAATATGCAGATTGTCATCGCTCTGACCGAGAGCGGCGGGGTGCGCGCGGGGCAGGCGCAAATGGCAATGAGCGAAGCGCTTGCCGCAGGCGACCTTCAAAAAGTGCTAGACATACTGCGTGGGTTGTTCGCCTCGATCCCCTACAACCTCCATGTCGACTTGGAAGCGTATTACCATTCCATATTTTATGCAGTCATGACCATCCTCGGATTCGACATGGACGTCGAAGTCTCCGTATCCAAAGGTAGGATCGACGCCGTGCTGGAGCTAGCCGACGCGGCCTACGTGTTCGAATTCAAATATTGCAAATGCGCCCCGGACGCCGCCCCAGCCGACAGACAGGCGCTCTATGAAGCTACGCTGGGCGAGGCCATGGCACAAATAAAAGCCAGAGGTTACGCTGATAAATACAAAGGCAGCGGCAAAACGATATACCAAGCCGCCTTCGCCTTCCTCGGCAGGGATGCCATAGAAATGCGCGTGGAAACGCTACAATAAAACCCAAGCAACATAACCGCCCACCCCCGAAAGGTGAATAACCCTCTGGGTACGCGGGCTTCCAGCCCGCATCAATACCCAAGCAACATAACCACCCATCCCACGAAAAGCACATAACCCTGGGTACGCGGGCTTCCAGCCCGCATCAATACCCTAGCGATAACCACCCATCCCCAAGAAGGGTACATACCAGGTAGTAGGGCGCGATGTCCTCATCGCGCCACTTTCATATAACCGCCACTCATGAGATGGGACAAAAACACCATATAAATCTATTTTTTTACAGGGCCATATAATCTAACACTAGCACCCGCTCCCGCGCCCGCCCCGCGCAAGTCCGGCTGCGCCGGGTCATACCGCCCACTCCCATCTTTTAAAAGCGGCGTCCTGCCGTACGCGTTCGGCGCGCTAAGCCCGTCGAACTCGGACAGCGCCACCGCCTGTATAACCGTGAACCGCTGCGACGCCCTTGTAGCCAGGTACTCCACGGCTTCCTCCCTATTAAGCCGGTGGAACAGCTCCCAGGCTGTGTCCGCCAACAAAAAAATGGCGAGCCGTCGCGCTTCACCAAAAACCTCCCATTGGCGCTGACCATCAAATCCACGCACGCATCCACCCAAAGCACCCCCTGTACACTGTAAATATTTGACATGCCACACAATTTATGATATTAATTATATAAAATAATTACAAAATGTTGGGACGATCTTTGTTTTCATGACGATATATACGAAATATCATTTTACATCTTATATCATGAAATTCAAATGAAATTTTTCGATCTCGGGGAATTTACCCCCTTGAAACCCAGTAATACCGCATGTTACAATAGCCAAGGGTTATATAACCGCTAATCCCCGAGAGGGGATTGAAGCAAAAACGTGAGGGATTATCATGGCAAGTATTGATACAATAATTAAAGAAATTGAAACTCTGCCACCAAGTATCATTGAAGAAGTCTATGATTTTATTATCTACTTAAAGTATAAAATGACACGATGTAAAATAAATGAAATAACACAAGTGAGCGAATATGTCCTCTCAAAGGAATGGCTTTTGCCAGAGGAAGATTCTGCATGGGAAAATTTGTAAAAGGTGATATTGTAGTCATTCCATTTCCCTTTTCCGATCTAAGTTCGTCGAAGCGTCGTCCGGCTTTAGTCCTTGTGGATTTAAAAGGTGACGATTTGATACTTTGCCAAATAACGAGCCAGTCACTTAGTGATGACATGGCCGTAACTGTTGGCTTAACTGATGTCGAAAAAGGCGCTCTAAATGTCGTGAGCAACATCCGTCCAAACAGATTGTTTACTGCTGATGAAAATATTGTTCTGTATAAAATTGGGCAGCTAAAAAAAGACAAGATGGACGATGTCATTGCCAAAATAAAAAATATGTTTAAGTAAAACACTAAATCGAACAACAATGAATACCAAATGCCTGACTATGTCCTATTTGATGTCTATTTCTTTTATCAGGTGATCTATATTGGATAGCTTCGAAATGTGAGGTATTTTACTGAGAATGCACATGGAAATATATGGAATATTTCATAAATTTGGTGTAATCGAAATGAAATATTTTAATTTTACTGAATTTACCCCCTTGAAACCCAGTAATACCGCATGTTACAATAGCAAAGGGTTATATAACCGCTAATCCCCGAGAGGGGTTTGAAACTTCATATATTTCACCTCCGAAATGTACGATTTTTTGGGTTATATAACCGCTAATCCCCGAGAGGGGTTTGAAACACAATGTCGGCGAAATCAGTTGGCTTGCTTGGCCAGTGTTATATAACCGCTAATCCCCGAGAGGGGTTTTGAAATTAGCTGATATGGGTTTGATTGTTAATGGATTTTTTATTGATATCAGATGGCATGTAAAAACCGCTTTCCTGGGTTGGGGAAGGCGGTTGTTTTTTGCGAATATTACCAGTTTATATAAATCCAGCGCCCCTTAGCTGTTGTATTTTATCTTCGGCTGTTTCGGGGATCAGCCAGACGGTCCTGTTCTTTTCACTCACGGCTTCGTTGCGGGCGCCGCTTGCCTAAAAAAAGTCCGGCTCCGAGCGCCATGGCAGCTTGTCGCCTGCGCCGATGCTGACCAGCCTATCTGCCGCACTGTACACACTGCCCGGCAGTAGCCCTGTGAGAGTGCGTCTCACTTTGTCCACGCGCTCCAGTGACAGGCTCCCCGTATTTTCTCTGCCATAGTTTCCTTTGGTTTCCGACCCTACTACATAAACGAACTTATCCGGGTTCTCCATGATGTACAGTTCGAGCATCGCCGCGCTATCGCGTAGGATGCGCATCGCAGCATCCTTGTCGCGCATCTTAGGGTCCCGCATTTCCTGCGGCGGCGCTATATTGCCCAGCCCCCAAAAAGATACATATACCCCGGACAAATCTGGAATGACGCCGTATGAATCCAGCAAATCCACGATATCAGCATTGGGCGTCGCCTGAACATCGATATTCAACATATTGAAGTGGCCTGCAGTCGCAACTTAGCAGGCTAGCTGCCAACAAACATGCTACCATCAGAATTGCCGCTATCAAGCTAACTGCCATCAAGCTAGCTGTCATCAAGCATACCGCCATCAAGCATGCTGCCATTAAACTTTCCGCTATTAGCATGCAGCCACAAAGCAAAATGCTGTTAGCTCGCGGCGCATTGCAATATATGGTTTTTCGCGAGCTTCGCTATGTATTGGGCATAGTGCAGCTTTTTTTGCCCGCTGCGCGACCTGCCCGGCTTGTACCTTGCCAACTCGCCAAGCGTCATCCCGTCTTTCAGCCATGTGTACATCAAGCCGCTGCGGGCATGCATGGAAAGATGATGGCATGTACCGCTGACGTCCAGGCAAATTTCCAAACCATGTGCGACGTTCTTTGCGTATACTTTTATTTTGGGATTATCTTTTGACATACGGCTGCCCTCGCTTTTTTTATTTATTCGCTCACTAAATATACTGATGCAAATATGACCCAGGATAAAAAAACGATTTATTAACATGATGGAATAAACATGCGTATATAAATTCAACAAGATTTTTACTTCTGCCCGATTTTTGTTGATATACGTAATAGAGATGCAAAATTGAATCGCGGAGGTGGAATAATATGGACGAATTTGATCGCGTAGTAAATATGGACACTTTGTACCGCGCATGGCAAAAAATATCGCAAAATAATGCCTGTCCGGGCATAGATTGCGTGGACCTTTCGCTCTACCGCTCCGACTTGCAAAAGCATTTGCGCATGCTGCATACTGCCATATCGTGCGGGAAATACACCCCGTTCAAGGAAAAGACATTTATCCATAAAGACCGTTCGATCGGGGTTTCGAGCGTTGACGACAAAATTGTCCAAACGGTGCTTGCCAACGCCGTTAAAGCGGCGCGGGCCCCGGCGAGCGGAGTGCATGGGTTCATCAATAACCGCTCGATATTCACCGCCAAAAAAACGCTTGACAAAGCAATGCGCGACGGCATAACTGTGTTTTCAAAAATTGACATCAAGCGCTTTTACGACAGCATCAATAAAAGCATTCTGCTGGGGAAGCTGTCGCATGCGTTTTCCGACGCGAAGCTTATGGAACTGATTGAACTGCTGCTCGACGCCCACAGCCCGGGCTTATCGACAGGGAGCTGTTTGTCGCCCGCGCTGTCTAACTATTATCTTATGGATTTTGACTATTACATCCACAACAACTCTGTTTTTTATTCGCGCTATGTGGACGACATGCTGGTGGCGCCTGTGTCAATCAACGAGGTCGTTGGCGAGAAGCTTTCAGAAGTGAGCCTCGAAATTAACAATGCCAAAAGCGGCGCCGTCGATGCCGCAGAAGGCTTCCGCTACTTAGGCTTCGACATAAAGAGCGACATAGACAAAGCGATCCACAATGGTAATTTTTCGCTGGCGGCGAGCATATACGAAGCCCAAGAAAGCGACGTAGCCGGCACGGAGCAGCCCGAGCCCATTGGCGACAATACTTCAAATGATAATAATGAACCCAAAATAAGCACAATGGATGCGCCGCCCGGACACGCTACCGTTGCGGGCGAGCAACAGCCCAGCGCCGACATCTTAAAATCAAAGGCAGAAGAGCATACCAGCTATGAAATGCCTAACGCAATACGTAACGTTATAAGAAAATGCCATATCGTAAATGAGATTGTCGATAAAGCGCAAAACAAGCGTTACCTTGCTCTCCCGGACAAGCAGCACCTGCTGCAGATATTCCACTGCCTCGGCGAGGACGGCGCCAGGTACATACACCATGTGTTGTCGAACTGCAACGACTATGACTACGCGGAAACCCAGAGCAGGATCAACAAGTACCGCATCAATAACCCTATTGGGTGCAAGAAGCTCTGCGAACGCGCCGGCGGCGCGCCGAGATGCGCATGCGACTTCCGGGACGAGAAAATATACCCAACGCCCATAATCCATGCGCTCCGCGTCGACCGGAACTGCTTTAGGCCGACGAATCCCAGCGAGAGCATCGGGCATTTCAAAGCCAAGAACCCAAAAGACAAAGCCGTGGACGCCCTGTCCGCGATGATCGATCTTAATATCAAGCAATATGAAATATCGGAGCAACAGAAAATATTGAAAGGGCAGATTGACGACTTGTTCGAGCGTATCGGCGCGCAAGAATTCCTTACGCCCCAAGGGATGTTGGTAAAGGGGAGGGACGGGATTTTCCTAAAAATAGGCTGACGCAATAAAACGAGGTGGGATAATGGAAACTGCTTACATATTGCACGAAAAATGCTCCGTAAAAAGGGAAGGCGAGCATATTAAACTGGTGCGCCTGGGCGAGACGATAGCGACGATACCCATTGACGGCGTAAAGACAATGGTATTGTATGACAGTGTCAATTTAACAGCGCCGGCACTCGATTTGCTCCTGAACAATGGAACTGATGTTATATATCAGTCCAAGGGCGGGAGAATCAAGGGCAGGATATTATCGCCAAAGAATGGAGGCGTTATTATACGCCTCGCACAGTATTCGGCGTTTATGGATGCCAGCAGACGCCTGGCGATCGCAAAGGCGATTGTTGCGGCTAAAATTCGCAATCAGGCCAGCGTTGTAAAAAAATATAAATACCATGACATAAATAACAGCTTCGATTCGCAGCTTTCAGCCATTGATTCATATGCCAAGCAGGTTGGCGCTGCCGACAGCCTTGATGTAGTTATGGGCTATGAAGGCGTATCCGCAAAATACTACTGGGAATGCTTTAGGCTGCTGCTGAAAAACCCGGTGTTCACTAAGCGCGAGTACCGGCCATCGCCGGATTATGTCAATGCCCTCCTCAACCTCGGATACGCATTTTTGT
>WRLR01000102.1 GCA_009777515.1 Oscillospiraceae bacterium
GCTTCGTGGCGTTCTACGAATTGGATAAACCCAGGGTCGCTTTCATAAAAACATACAACTTAGGATTCATAGTCACAATCACCATCAATGGCTTCTTCTCGTCTTGCGACATGCATATTACCGTGAGCCAGCAATGCATTGGAAGATTGCGGTCATAACCGGGTTTGACAATGGGATTGGGATGATCCATTTTTCAAGCTCGTCGTTGGGATCGAATTTCAGTACGTCGTCAGTTATTTTATTTATTACCATATATTTAATTATAATCTAATGAAGAAGCTTGTTCAACATAGGGTGAAAATGTGTTATATGATACTTGATATGGCTGGATAACCAGTAGAGCAATCTAGAATGTTTGAATGATTGAAGTGGTTGTAAATCTGTTAAAGTCAAAATGATTGTTTGCCAAAGTCAATAGCGGGAAGCCGCCAAAGTTAAAAGTAAAAACCTGCCAAAGTCAAAAGTAATAACTCGCCAAAGTCAAAAGTGAAAACCCGCCAAAGTCAAAAGTGCCGGTTGGACAAAGTTAGTAGTTTCTTATAATATTTGTTCAAGTGGCATGACATGGATGGTGCCATTAGGGTGCCTGAGGGATTAAAGGACAAACGTATAGGGTATAGGGAGATAGGGGGATGGCTGACATGGATAATCGGCATTATGTGGGTGGGCAAAATTATGTGAGGGCGGAGGATTTTGCGCCTTCGCCGGCGGCGGCGGATGGGATGGTAGAGCTGATGCTCGGGCGGGGGCAGACGTGTTCGGTCGCGGCAAATGTGGTGTATGCGGAGCGTTCCGGGAAGAAGCTGCACCTGCAGATATTGCGTCCCTCGGCAAGCGGTGGGCAGCAGGGCGCGGGCGAGAAGCTTCCTTTAATAATGTTCGTGCAGGGCTCGGCTTGGCACAAGCAGAATGTATATGGGAACATCCCGCAGCTCGCGCGGTTCGCTATGCGCGGGTTCGTCATCGCATTTGTGGAGTACCGGGAGAGCGACATCGCGCCGTTCCCGGCGCAGGCGCGGGATTGCAAGGCGGCGGTGCGTTATATGAGGGCACATGCAGGGGAATATGGCGTTGACGCCGATAATATTTTCCTGTGGGGTGACAGTTCGGGCGGCCACACGGTATTGATGGCCGGGATCACGGGCGACGATGAGCCGTATGTGGGCGGCTGGGTGGCGGCGGAGGGCAGCGGCAGTGGGGGCGGGAGTGACGGAAGTGGCGGTGGCGATGGCGGCGGTTTCGGAAGCGGCGGTAGCAGCAATGGCGGTAGCAAAAGCGGCGACAGTGGCGGCGGTAGCGGCAACGGCGGCGAAGGGGCTAGTGGGGTAGGGGGCTATGGCCTGCATAGCTGCAGGGTGAACGCGATTGTCAACTACTACGGGCCGGTTGATGTCGCAAAAATGTGCGACCAGCCGTCGACGATGAACCACAGCGCTGCGGACAGCCCCGAAGCGTACCTGATTGGCAGGCTGCCCGTGCGGGAGCACCCGGACAGGGTCAAGGCTGCCAACCCGGCAACATACGTCAGCGCAGATAGGGAGTGCCCGCCGGTGCTGACGATGCACGGCGACATGGATAGGCTCGTCCCGTTCGAGCAGAGCGTCATCATACACGAGGCGCTCGTCGCGGCGGGCAAGCATTCGGAATATTATAAGTTACTGGGCGCAGACCATGGCACGGGCGAGTTCTGGTCGGAGGACGCGTACGACATCGTGGAGGCGTTTATGCGGAGATATATCGTGTAAACGCGATGTAGTTAACTGTGACTAGGTAGGTTGGGAGTCCTGCGTGCTTTGTGTAATGCGATTTTTACGTACGTGCTGGCTGGCGATTTTAGCGGGCGTGATGATTGGCGATTTTTAACGTACGCAGACGGGTGAAGACGCCTTTGACGGCGCGCCTACCGCCTAATTTGGCGAGGGCGAGGTTGACGGAACATTTTTTCAATGTCGATGCGATGGAATGGGAATCATACTCGCTGACTCCGGCGTACATAGCGTAATACTGGTCGGGCGCGTTCGCCTGCGACTGCTGCAGTACGTTGAAATCCCTGCAAATGCGGTTAGCGGCGCGGATTGCGGCTTCGGTGTCCGTCTCGGCGAGCAGGGCGATAAATTTGCCGCCTTTCCAGCGGCATGGGATGTCGATGGCACGCAAGGTGCTAGTCAGAAATTGTCCAGTCAGCGCAGCAATGTCGTCGCCCGGTGAATGAGTTTGAACGGAGGCGTCTGGCGGTTGCGTTTGAGTGGCGGTTGCCGAATGTGTGGCGGCATCTGCCGAATGTGTGGCGGTCGCCGATTGCGTGGCGGAAGCGGCCGATTTCGTTTGATTGGAAGCGTCTGCCGATTGTGTTTGAGCGGAGGCGTCTGATGACTGCGTCTGAGTGCTGGCATCTGCCGATTGCTTTTGCATAGCAACGCCAGCGATTGTTTTTTGACGCACGTCGAACAGCACCAACGAAAAAACGCTGTTGTGGCGCGAATTGCGAAAAACTTCATATTTGGCGGCGTCGAGGAACCCATTGTAGTTATACATACCTGTTAGTTGGTCATGGATGGCTTGGTCGCGGAGCCAGTGGTCGAGCATGGCTTTGGCGTCGATGGATGTTTTGTCGCCCCGCCCGAATGCCGTTATAAACGGCTTGATGTCGGCGTACCCCAAGTACACGCCGACGTTTTTGCTGCCGCCTATGCCCCCGCTACGCTTTGCAGCGTCCTCGAATACGGCTATTTTGGACGTTTTATAATCAGAAAATCGGTTCTGCGATATGTCCCGCTCACATATACTGACGGTGAATTCGATGGCTTCTGCAAATATCTTCTTGTCTGCTCGCATAAATTTATGCGTTTTGAAATATTCGATAGTGCAGGCGCGTAATTCGTATATCTTGCCGACCGTTTCGCGCCATTTGCAAAAATCCGATCTTTTTATGCGCGTCTTGTCGTATGCAGATATGCAGTCGTACGCGGAGTCGTACTCGTTGTTTTTTATGTGGTTGTAATAATTCGCGACCTGCTCTTTAGCCTTGGCAATATTAAGGCTGGCGACGTCGTCGGCGCGAGCGGTTGCGCGGGTGTTTGAATGAGCGGTTGAACGTGCGGTTGAACGTGCGTCAGCGCGGGTATTTGCACGGGCGCTGGCGTTTGAAGTGGTGCGGGCGTCGGCATGTGTAGTAGTGCGGGCATTTGCTTGGGCGCCGTTGTGTGAATTGGTATGGGCATCAGTACGGGCGTAGCTGGAGGCGCCCGTGGTGGTTGCGGCGTATGTTGCCGCGCCTGCCTGCCTGTAAGCGTTTATGCCGCCGAAACGCCGCATCCACTCGACGTTGTACGACGCCCGCTTGCGCGCGTCACTCAAGACGCCATAGGCGATGTTAAGCCGCTTCATCATCTCTTCGGCTTTCAATGTTTTGTTGACGTCAGGGTGGTATTTTTTTGATAGTAGGCGATATGCGCCGGTAATGACCTCGGGTTCCGCGTTGTAATGAACCTGCAATATGCTGTAATAGTCTATCCAAATGCTGTCCATATATGGATCGCTTTCATTTAACGTAAAAAATCATGAAAATCATTCTATATGCGGTATAAAAGATGCAAATTCAACATATTCATATACCCCATATACCCCATATACCCCATAAAGCCATTGCCTCATTGACCCCATATACCCTGGAACTCTTGTTTTTGCTACCTGCCAGAAGGGATTCGAACCCCCGACCCATAGCTTAGAAGGCTATTGCTCTATCCAGCTGAGCTACTGGCAGAAAAGGCTTAAAATAATGTAAAATAAAGCCAAATGCAGGGGCGACGCGCGCATCGCCCCCACAAAAAATTAATATCTGTATAGTTAAGTATAACAAGCCGACAATGGCGGTGTCAAGAAACGAATGACAATTAATGGAAATAACTGGCGCGGTGGTTGGCGCGGTTGATTCAGATGGCGCGGTTGATTCAAGTGGCGCGGTTGTTACCGTCGGCGCGGTTGGTGCGGCTTGCGTGTCGGAAGTACAGCAGGACAAATGCCGCGCCGGCGGCGATTAGCGTCAGGTTGAGCGCGAATGGCAGGTCCCGCGATATGTCCGACAGCAGCCCGCCGATCCACCCGAACGGAGCGCACACCGCCATGACGATCATCTGGTGGATGGCCAGCACGCGGGCGCGTTCCGTCTCGTCGGCGTATATGGCTATCATGGCCTCGGACAGCATTACCAGCACCCCTGCGCCTAGGCCGTCGAACAGCAGCGAGAGGCACAGCAGCACATAGCGGATGGCTCCCCCCGACGGTATCAAAATCAACATCAACTGGCCGGCGAAATACGATGAAAAACCTAAGAGCAGCGGGTTTTTCAGGCGCTGCTGGTTAATTTTTGCAATCACCGTGAAAAAGAAGAGGAGCGCGATCGCTGACCGGAGCATCGTGTAGAGGGGCAGGGCGCTGTCCGGCACGTCCAGTTTTTTGCTGACGATGATCTGCCAGAACGTGGTGTTGATCATCGCGATTATCGCGTAGAGCGATGCGACTGCCACGGAGAATAACAGGCCGGGCGACCGGCGCATCAGCCGGAGGACATCAAGATAGCCCCTGAACAGCGAAAAATAGCTCTGCCCCTTTGTCTCCTCCATGCGTGCCGCCCCCATGGACGTCTCCCGCGATAGGGCATAGAGGATGATGATTTTCAACGTCATAACAACAAAAGCGTTAATGAGGAGGATCCGTACCGCCGGGACCAGCGTCAGCCGCGATATCAATAGCGAAGAGATGGGCGAGAACATCGCAGCCAGATTGCCGCTTATCATTATTAAAGTGTAGATTTGCGTGATTTTGCTTTTTTCTGCGTCCTCCACCAGCAGGCAGCTCCACGCGCTCATAGGCACCCGCATCGCCCCGTTGAACACCGCCGCGACGAGGAAGAAGCGAAAATCGACGGCAAACGCCCATATAATGCAGGGCAGGCTCCAGCCGATGGCATCGAAGACGGCGACGGACTTGCGTCGGCCAAATTTGTCGGTCAGCGCGCCGCTGAGGAACGCGAAGGCAATCTGCGACGCCATATAGATCGACGCGACGATGCCGACCTGCACGTCGTTGAGGCCGATGCCGAGCATGAATACGGACATGTAGGGGAGGCACAGGTTCATGGACAGCCCCCACATGGGCTCCGTGTAGACGCAGGCGCGCGCGTTGCCGCGCAGGCTCGCAAGCGTATTGATAAGCGGGTGTTTGAGCAAAAAGCGCATGTTATCGTTCCCCTCGCCAGATTGTTGCATTTTGCGCTAACGCGTTCAATAATATATGAAATGCGAGGCAACTGCAATCTCGCAATCTCGAAAGGGTGCATGTCAGGATTGTAAATGAGCAAAAATCTATTTGAAAAATCTGTAGGGAACCGGAAAGGTTCCCTTTTTCGATCCCGCCCACCACCCCAAAACCCACCACCCTTAACATGATTGGTTACGCATATGCTATGATTTTTACTATAGACACAATATTGTACTATCTGTATAATTTAAGTATTATATACTTAAACAGGAGGTGTGGCTCTATGCTTGATATGGATATGATAGTCGCTGAAAAAAGAAAAATACTGGAGGAAATTGCATGTATAGATAGTATGCGAAAAGGTTCAATTAATAAATGGGAATGAACATTCCAAATTGGCATAAGGCATGCCCCCCTTTCCCCCGGGCAAATTGATTTTCCCCGGGGAAACCAGGCTGCGGATCATACTCAGCAATACAAGGGCGTCGCTCTCTAACTCCCGCAGGGCTTTCTTGTACGGCGACGCGTCAGCCGGCGACGCGCTGTACAACGCCGCCGCAAGCCACGCGAATGGCTTTTTCGCTGCGGCAAGGCATGCGGCGATGCCTTTCGGCGCGGAAACCTCGTGCCTCTCGGGTTTATACCCAGTGTATTCAACTGCCCGCCTGCCGTCTTTCATCCGCGCGAGTGCAGCGCCCGGGTCGCCTATTATTTGCGCTTTGATTTCTTCCGGGCAGTGTTCAGCGTTGTAGCCCGCCACCAGGGATTCAATTGACGACTTTGGCAGCCCTTCGCGTACGGCCTTGTCGGCAAACTCATACTGCAACTCTCCCGGCAGCCGCGCTATCTCCTGCGCGCTCCGCGCATCCAAAAGCCCGCGGGACAATAGCTCCCGCACACCGCCGTCCAGCCGCTCCGCCAGCGCAAGCCTGTTCGACAGCCAACTCGCCGAACGGCCAAGCATCCGCCCGATTTCCGCGCGGCTGGCGCCGCTGTCCAGCGCGTCGCGCAGCAGCATCCCCTCGCATAACGCGCCCGGCCCTTTCCTCAGGGACGACAGCAGCAAAGACATCTTCGCGCCGCCCGCATCGTCCGCCGGCACGCTGACAAGCGCAGCCATTAGCTTTTGAGAGCCACTTTCTTTGATGGCCGCAAATTCGCTCTCGCCCGATAGCACGATACGGCTCCCGTCCGCCAGCGAGCCGACTACTGGCGGGTTGAGCGCGCCAAACTCATCAAGCGCCCTCCTGCACTGCCCGACAGCCGCCTTGTCCGCCGCTATCGCCAAGATTTTGTTGCAGCGTATCGCGGCCACGTCCACTTCTTCGACAGCTATTCTGTTTCTTGCCATGAAAAATCCCCTTTCGAGATTGATTAGGGATATTTTATCCGGCGCCTGCCTCGGGAGAGAACGCATTATGGGTGTGTTTTTGCTTGTTTTTATATATTTTCGATAAAACCTCCGAAAGCCAGCGCCTGCCCGGCTCTTTTTTGGGCATGGTAAAACCTGCGGCGGACAGCGCCGCTTCCAGTTTGGGTATGTATGCATTTCTCCATCTGGCTATTGTTGAATTCTCGGCTTCATCCATGCCCGGCACCCCATCAATGGCATCTTGTATGTAATCTACCTCTTTTTTCATGTGCGGCGCTAAGTCGCTTGGCAATTCGGTATGAAGTTTTTTGCAACGCGCGCAATAGTAACGTCTTACTTGATATCGCTTGCCTCTTTTTTTGCTGTCCTTGACCTTCATAACAGAGCCGCACTCGGGGCATTGTTGGCTTTTCGTGTATGGCGCTTTTTTGCGCTTGGTCCTTTTATTGAAAACAGCCCGTTTGTCTGATACAATCATCTTGTTTGTTTGAGATGGACGCTGGCCGCACGAGTATCACATGGGGATGGGATAGGGTGCTACGGCGTCTTCTCTTTTTCGTTGTTTTCGTCGGTTTCCTGTCTATTCTATTTAATTCACAGGACTATTACGATTATTTTGCAGGTACTTTTGATAGAAGATTTTTGTGCGGAGGGTAGCGGGATGAAATGAAACGGCAATCGCTTGTGATTGCTATCATTTGAAATTTTTATTGTTAATATTTTAATCGAAAAATATGATGTTGGATCATATGATTTGATCGACATAAAAAAAGAGCCTCCACGTTGGCTCCTATTTATATGATCATTGGTTCCCTTTTTGGATCCCTCTTAGATGTGCGAATCCAATAAACAGCTAATTAAAACAACCCTTAAAAATGGCGTCACAAAAGATAATGGTCCATATTATGTTCTTACCGAAAAAGACTCAAACAAAAAAACACTGACCGAGTCTGTCCCAAAAGAGAAACTTGATTTTTACTATAAAGAAATTGAAAAGTATAAAACGTATGTTGCGCTGACGAAAAGATACGAGGAGCTTTCGATTGAAGCATCTAGGATACTGTCCGATGGCAGCCACGGCGATGACAAGCTAAAAAAAAACAGGACGTTGAAGTAGAACAGCGGCTTGAACTGGCGAAGTACTCTCTATATGCACAGGGGCTTTTGTCTGCCGGGGATGAACTGGATATACAGGAACTCGAAAAAGGCTTCAGGGCCGCCGCCCTTATGGATGGCGACGCCGCGTTCCGAAAGTTCTTATCCTCAATAAAAGTAATAGCGGCAGACTGCCCGGAATGCGGGGCCCCGTTGAAAAGTGTGGCGGAACGCGACAAGAATGTCGTCAGCCTGTTAGGTACAGGCACGTACCGGCGTACATATTACAAATGCCCTGGCGGTCATGGTCACTTCATTCCCTGCGATGATTTAATTGGTATAGGCGGGAACGCGTACACGCCGGGGGTTCGGCTTGCGGTGTCAAAGCTTGCCAGCGAGGGGGCGTTTGAGTGGTCAAGCGATGCTTTGGCGGAGATCGCTGGAATATATATATCGGCAAAAGAGATTCAAAGGCTGTCTGAGACGGCAGGCGAAGAAGTCGAGAGCAAAAACAAGGAGCGCATTAGTGCCGCAAAGCGCCCCGAGCCGTCAAAGAGCACGCTGGACGAACGCGCCTCATGTGCTGATATTGATGGTACGGTGTTTTACGTCGAGTTTGACGGAACAGGAGTACCCATGACAAAGCATGAAACTGCAGGTAGGAGCGGCAAGCAGGTGGACGGCAGTTCGAAGACCCGTGAGGCAAAAATAGGCTGTATATTCACACAGACAGAATTTGATGAAGAAAAAAAGCCGATAAGGGACAACAATAGCACCAGTTACTTCGGCTCGATCGAGGTTGCAGAAAATTTCGGGTGGCGCGTATACGCCGAAGCTGTCAGGCGCGGGGTTGCCGCTTATAAAAGAACGGTCGTTATTGGTGACGGCGCAAAATGGGTATGGGGGATTGCAGATCGGTATTTTCCGGACGCAACCCAAATTGTTGACTTCTATCATGCATCGGAGCATTTATGTGTGCTGGCGCCTGTATTATATGCCGGTCGGCAAAGACAGCAGTCCGTCCTTGACGTTTGGTTAAAAAACTCGGCGACGGCAAAATAAAGGAACTGGCCAATAAAATCCTTTCGGCGCCCAACCTCTCCGAAGAACAAGCGGACAAAGCCCGTATTGAAGCGAACTATTTTCTTGATAACGCTGATAGAATGAAATATAAAGAGTTTAAAGACATGGGGCTTTTCATCGGCAGTGGCGTCATTGAAGCCGGTTGTAAAACCGTTGTTGGCAAACGCCTAAAGCAATCAGGCATGTTTTGGTCTGTTCGTGGCGCAAATGCGATTATATCACTTCGCTGTGCAGAACTATCGTGTAACGAAAATCTTGCGAATCACTTCATTCCGGTAATAAAATATCCAAACCTGAAAATCGCATAATATCCGTAAATCTGTTTGCACTGCAATGAAATCGAAGTTTTGGCATACGCTTTGCGCCACGCATAATTGTAGCGCAGTATGCCAAAACATCCTTTCATGCTGCGTTTTCTATGGTAGTTATGTAATTGGCAGCGCAATGTTACAGCCGAGAAAGATTTGTGCCGCCTCAAGAACCGGACGGGCGTCAGTACTTGCAACAGAGTCTGTGAACACTGTGCGGACTCCGCGCCATATGCTGTTGAGCCAGGGATGGCGAACCAGTGTCGCTGGTAGAGTAAACAGATTTATGCCATGCCCGACCGAAAAGACGAACAGCGGGCATACTTTTTCGCAGCCTGCGACATGAGCGGCATATCATCACCTCTCATCACTATTGCCTACAAATATGTCATGCACCCATCTCGAAATCTCGAAAGTAATATATGTAATTGGGTATTGACGCGGCGCGTATGATAATGGATAATCAGTTAAAACCTTTTGAGGAGGATGCCATCCATGAAATTTAACGGGTACCATCACATCGGGCTTATCGTGGAAGACGCTGAAAAGAGCGTGGAGTTCTACAAAAAGCTGGGCGCCGTGGAGACGCTGAGCTTCCCCATGGGCGACACGGGGAAGAAGATATATCTTGCCGATCTCGGGGGGAACGCGGTCGTGGAGATTATCCCGCGTGGCAACGCCGGAGAGGAAGCTAGCGCACGGTTCGCCCATATAGCGATAGCGACGGACGATGCGTCGGCGGCGTTCGATTTGGCCGTCAAAGCTGGGGCAAAGCCGCAGACAGAGCCGCGCGACGTGACGCTCGGCGCCATGAACGCCAGGATCGCGTTTGTCGTAGGCCCCGACAAGGAGACGCTGGAGTTCTTCCAGGTAAAGTCCTGACGGGGATAAGCATAGCAAGTGTTAAACAAAAGCATAAGAAAGTGATAAGATAGTAATAGGATAGCGATATCGATGAGGGCGGCCGGTAACGGTCGCCCTTTTACGGTATTTAAAAAGTATACATTATCGTAGGAGCGGGATTTTTATGAAAATTGACTTATTTTTTGTTTCTGTCGGCCTCGCCCGAGGGGGTGTTGGCTGTTGGGACGGGTTCTTGGATTGCGCTGCTTTTCGCGCTGCCTTTGAGGTTTAGAAGGCTGTCCAGGTTACCTGCCGGGACTTGCGATGCGCGCCTTGCGGCGTTTTTGTTTTCCTCCTGGATTTCAAGATACAGTTCTTTCCTAAATATTTTGACGCTTTTCGGGGCTTCGACGCCCAGCCGTATTTGATCACCCTGAATGTCCAGCACGGTGATTTCTATATTGTCACTTATTATAAGCGCCTGATCCTTTTTCCTCGTCAAAACCAGCATGGCGCCATCCCCCTCATTATATGCCGCTGCCCCGCCTGCTCTTTCGCTACATTACATTGCCGCCGATTGCCCCTCGCACTGTTGCAGGCTCTTCGTGCGCTCGACCTCGTCGGCCAGATAATGCCGCACGCTGTAGTCCCCTTTGTCGACGATGTACTGCGCGCCCATGTGGACGCGCGCGTTGACAATGATAGGGGCCTTTAGGTTAATGCTCATCATTTTAATGTTTTCCGGAACCACCACGATAACGAATATCGCGATGTCCTCGTTGCTGCCTATGTGCAGCCGGGTCGCCGCTTCGTCGTCGATCTCGACCTCATAATCGGGCCTCACGATGAATGGGTCCATCAGCATGAACGCGAGGCTGCTGTCCTGCACCGATTGCAAGCACCGAAACGGCGACGGTTCGTCGCTGCCGTCCAGCAGTACGTAGTCGCGATAGTCCTCAAACCCAATGATCCCCTCGTCGAAGCGGATAATCGATGTGGCGTCAATGTCCACGACGCCATAATCTCTTGTCATTAATTCCATATGCCGGAACCTCCCGTAATAGCGCCGCCGCGCCGCAGCCGGCGGCCTCCCCCTGTCAGGCGATAATATCAACCAGCAAGCCCCTGATGTCTTCAAGTTTTGCCAGTACGCCTATGAAGTCTTTTTGGCCCCTGAGGACTTCGCGCGTCAGCGCTTCAAGCTCGGCGTCGACTTTCTTGATTATGCCGAATATGCGGTGCCGCCCCTTGCCGTCCAGCGTGTGCTCCCTCTTGTACTCGGAAGAATGCCTGACAGATACGTCGATAAATTCCGTCACAAGGGAACGATACCGTTTTAGCTCGGCGATGTCAAGCCGCTCGGACAATTTCTGCGCCTGCAGATCGATACGTTCAAGAAGATTTTTTAACTTGACGCGAAAATCCCCGTCAGCGCGCTTGCGTCCCATTTTCTGCCCGAATTCGTTGTTGTCCGCCTCGACAACAGTGCCGGAGCCCGCGACGCCGCCCATTTCCGCGCGCCTGTCGATCACCCTCATAATCAGCCCTCCGCGAAACCTCGTTATTAATATATCGGGCTTTTTTTACCGATAGATAATATGCATGCGGAAGCATTTTGTCGTGCGTTTTACGCGCGGCTTTGGTATGCGTATGCGTAACGGAGATACATGACGGGTAACGGGGTAACAACGAGGCAACAACGGAGTAATTATGATCAACCATCATTTGCCGTTGGGCAATAGTTTATCAAAATATATAACGCATAATGCCAGTGTCGACGTATCGGTTAGCATGCTTGCGGACGCTGTGGAGGATATTCCGTTGGATGTGAAGGCTGGTTTGGCGGGAGGTGCTGCACACGCTGCAGGTGCTACAGGTGCTGTAGGTTCTGCAGGTTCTGCAGGTTCTGCTGCGAGCATGTCGGGAACGTCGGGAACGTCGGGCGATGCTTCTGATGCGTCGGGCGGCGCGGCGGTGGGTGCGGCGGCTGGTACGGCGACGGGTACGGCGTCTGGTACGGTGGCGAGCACGGCAGACGGTGTTGGCGGCGCTGGCGGCGCTGGTGGCGCAAACGGCGCCGGTGGCGCTGGTGGTGATTCGGCGGTTGCGGATGCCATGACCCATATTCATATAATTGATCCCGAATTGGCGATGTTGGAGGAATGTATATACAGTGACGCCGATACTGGGTTTGACGAATTGCTGAGGCAAGCCGGGCTGCCGGTCGACGATCTGCATATGGAGATAATCCGGGCCCTGGCGGAAATGAATATCGCGCTGCAAAGGGACATAATCGAAAATGTGGCAACTGCGGCGAAAAAAATCGATTTTATCGCGAATAACCTGTCGCAAGAAGCTGCGCGCGAAGCGGCGAACGAGCTGGTAAAGGTGAAACTGGCGGCTGCCGGCCGCTACGGAGCGACAGAGTCCACCAGGAAAAATATAGCGAACACATTGGCGAAAACGTTTCAGCAACTGAGTGGCGGCGCTGCAACGGCAGAGAAAGCAACAGATTCAACGATAGAAGAAGATGTTGCGAATGCACCGAATTCGACGGAAGCGGTAAAGTATGTTGTGTCACCAGAGGAAGCTGCAAAGCCCGCAGCGGCAGCGGTTGAGAAAGCGGTTGCATCAGATTCGACGGAAGCGGTAATGAAAGAAGCTGAACTAGATTCGGCGACATATATAGATGTGTCTGAATGGGACATTGATCTTGATATATTATACAGCGTCATATCCAAAACAAAATCCAACGCGGGGAGCGCTATATTGGATATACCTGAAGGATATGTGCGGCCCGAAAGCATTTCGGACGATGCTGTGCGAGCCGCTGCCGAATATATAACCAGTGGCGCGGATCACCGCGAACGCGCGGCGCTCAGGATGATGTTGGCCCTTGATATTCCGATTTCCAAACGCAACCTCAATACTGTGCTTGCGTACCATGACAAAGTGGACAGGCTGCGCGAAGTGACGCCCGACGCCGCAGCCGCTGCCATCAAGAACGACAGAGCGCCGAAGCCTGTCGACGTATTGCTCGCTGCGGCCGCGTATACATCAAACAACAAGTACAAAAATATAGATGAAAAAACATTGACCGGCCTGGAAGGCCAGATTCGGAGTTTGCTGGAAAAGAACGGAATAGCCCAAGGCGACGGCAATATCAATATAGCTAAAGCGCTACTCAGGGTAGGCGGCGGCGTTAGCGCCGAAAATATTGAAATAATCGATAAGCTGCTGTCGGATATCGAATCGGTATTAAATGGCAATTCGGAGGAATTCGCGGCCCTGCTGCTCAAAAAAGGGATCGACCCCGGTGGCGCGACAGTGGAGCTGCTCGGCGATTTACAAAAGCTGCTCGCCCGCATGGAAAAAATGCAAGAGGCGGAGGCTCGCGCCGTTGTCCGGGGATTTCGTCCAGACAGTTATTCTGAAGGGTACTTAAAACAAAGCGTCGAAGCCGCGCCTGCAGAAAAAATCAGCGATACCCAATTACGAAGGCTGGAAAGCCGCATTGTGGAGCTGCTCTTGGACAATGGGATGGAACCTACCGAAGAGAGGGTTGACGCGGCAAAGGCGCTAGTCCGGGAGGGTATGGAGGTCAACGCGGACAACATGGAGCGCTTCTTTGCGAAGACGGAGAGGCTAGTATCGATGGGCGCCGTATTTGAATCGATAAGCCGCGTCAATGAGCGGGGGGCGCGCTTGGAACTCCATGAAGTAGACGCGTTGATTGAAAATTTGAGAGAGTCGGGTAAGCTGATCCTGGAAAGCAATTCGGGATCAGACCCGAGGCTGGACAGGATAGAAAAGCTCATCGAAATGATCGGTCAATTGCGCGTCCGCGATTTTAGCGCTATAGCGGCGTTGATGAAGTATGATATGCCGGTTACGTTAAAAAATCTAGCCTCTGCTTACGCTTCACAAGATAAGCGCATTGATGTCGCACTGGATGCGACGGTAGATGTCGCGTTGGACGCGACGGTGGATGTGGCGATGGTAATGCTGGCGGAAGACGCGACGGTGCTTGCGAAAAACGCGGCGCCACTAGCGCAACAACAGGTGCAACAGGTACAGGAAGTAATGAAGGCACATGAAGCGCAACAAGTGCAGGAAGCGCCACCCGCGCAGGCACAAGAAGTGTCACAACAGGAAGCACCGCAGGTGCAGGTGCAGCAGGCACAGATAGCGTCGCAAGTGCAGGTGCAACAGGCGCAGGAAACACCGCAAGTGCAGGTGCAGCAGGCAGAGGTAGCACCGCAGGTGCAGGTACAAGTGCAGGCGCAGGTGCAACAAACACAGGAAGCGCCGCAAGTACAGGTACAAGTGCAAGCGCAGGAAGTGCCTCAACAACAACTAGCGCAGGAGGCGCAGGAAGTGTTACTGCAGCAGCAACAGGTGCAGCAGGCGCATGATACGCCACCACCACCCCAGCAGCAGCAGACGCAACAGGTGCAGCAGGAGCTAGAAACGTCGCCGCCGCCCCAACAGCAACAACAGGTGCAGCAGGACGTTCCGCCCACACACACGCAGGCGCAAACGCAAACACAGACACAAGACACCCCTCCGCAGGAGCAGGCTGTCAACGCGCTCATTGAACAGGGCGTCCCGGTGACAAGGCTCACCGTTATTAATATGTATCTGGCCAACGCGGCGGTAAAAAAAGTCGCCCTGACGGCAGGCAACGAAAACCTGATAACAGCCAGCGCCTATTTATACGATAGGGGCGTGCCGATAGAAAACACATCCATGCTCACGCTGTCTTCGCTGCTCGATACGGCCATCGACGCAGTCGGAAAATCGCGCATAGGCGCATCGTACCGCAACGCGATGCAATTCCGGCGGGATAGCGGGCAAAGGGTGCAAAATATATATATCGATTCTGAACGTAAATCGCCCCCAGGCGCAGCCAATAAAACCGGGCGAGGCGCTGCCGTTAATGAAAAGCCCGCCAATGGAGCGCCCCGACATGCTGGCGCCGGCGACCGGCAGAATGAGGGCATCAATCGTTTAAATACCCATATAGGCGAAATACAGCGGGGCCGTAGATCGGACGCCATGCGCGAGCTGCGTGGCGGGGCCTCGGGCGCCGCCGACGCAGATACGTCTGGCGCGGCGCGTGGCGGATCTGGCGCCAACATCCCCGGGGGCGCGCGTGGCGCCGTGAACGGCGCAGCGCATACCGCCGCGACCAGTGCAGCGTTGAACGAGCTGTCAAACGACAAGGATAATGTTGCGGACGTCAGGCCTTTTTCGCAAACAGCTTCATCAGGCGGCGCGGGCAGGGCGCGCAACGGCGCGGACGGTTCTGCCGATGGCGTAACCGGAGCGGATCGAAACGCTGGGTCGCAGCGCCACGATATGACGGGAGAGTCTTTACTGAACGGTTTGCTTAGTAGAATATTAACGTCG
>WRLR01000103.1 GCA_009777515.1 Oscillospiraceae bacterium
ATTCTCCTCGCCTTACGGGCGCGAAGCGCCCGCGCGCCGCATTGCGTCGCGATAGTGTCCACGACTCCATACTTTCGTGCCATGTTGGTGACGGCACTGTCGTGACCACTATTAGACTAACTATTAGACTAATCAATAGATAAATCAATAGACTAAGTAATAGGCTAAGTAATAGGCTAAGTAATAGGCTAAGTAATAGGCTAATCAATAGGCTAATTAATTGATTTATCAGTGGACAAACTTTTGTTAGTTAGCTTTATAAATGTGATATATCCTCCAAATCGGCGCAGATAGTGCATTTCAGTAAATCTATACCACTTATTACTGGCATTTATTAGCCATTTTAAGTCGTATTTATTGCGAATATATGCCCAACAAATTTATTACATCTTTTTAATGCTTAAAGCGTTGGAGCGGGGCTTCCGATAATGATATAATGGCTTTGTGTGTATATATAATATGAAGAGGAACATACAATGAAAAAACGACTGATCATATTGTTCTCCGTAATATTGGTTCTGATTGTCGGTTTTACCGTCGCCTACAGCTATATAGATGCGCGGCTCACCGCGAACAGCGTGGCAATCGTGGAAGCCGGCGATGGCGCCTTTGACGAGGAGTTCGACTTCGCTCCCGACGAGGGGCTTGAAATTATTTCGGAAGAGGAATACTACCGGGTCGTCGAGGAAGAGGACGCCGAAATAACGGACGAAGAATTTCGCGAGGCCATTGAAGACGAATACCTGCAGGCATCAGGCGAGACATCCAGCCAAGCATCCAGCCAGGAATCTAGCCAGGCATCAGGTGAATCGTCGGATGTGACGTCGAAATACGCTACGCTTTTGTTGGCAGAGTCCGCAAAGGGCGCAAATTTGGCGACTGATGGGACGGGCGACGGGGGCGACGAGGGCGATGAGGGTGACGGCGGCGATGGCAGTGTCGGCGATGAAGACGAAGCCGGCGAGGACGAGTTGATATTTGAGCGCGTCGAAATAAGCGACAGGGTCTATACGGTACTGCTGATGGGCGACGACGCGCGCATACACGAGCCCCGGGGGCGCTCCGACACAATGATCCTCGTGTCATACAACCGCGACACGCATGTCGTCTACATCGCGTCGTTTATGCGCGACATGTTGATACCCAACAACGCGGCTACCGGCGGTAACTGGAACCGCATAAACAGGCTGTATGCCGACGGCGGCCCGGGCAAGGCTATCAACACACTGAACCAGTTGTTTTCGCTGGACATACAGCGCTACGCCGTCGTGCGGTTTTCGAGCGTGTTCGCTCTAGTGGATCAACTGGGCGGTTTGGACATCGACTTGAAGAAGAACGAGGCTGGCGTTGTCAGCAGGATATTCCCCGAGTTTGGCGTGGTGACCGAGGGTTATAATCATTTAAACGGGCGGCAGACACTCGCATACGCTCGCATGAGGCAGATAGACAACGATTTTAACCGCACCGCGCGCCAGCGCAACGTGCTGCGTACAACAATAGCGAAATTGTTTGAATCAAAAAATATCGGCGACATCGTCACACTGGCTAACTTCGCGTTCGATCAAGTCGAAACGAACGTGCCGCTGGACGAGCTGCTCACAATAAGCTACGAGGTGTTCACCAGGGGCATGCCCGAAATCGTGGAGTTCCGCATGCCGATTGACGGCAGCTATCAACATGCCACATACTACGGGGCAAGCGTTTTGCTCATCGATTTCCCGAAAAATATCCGGGCCATGCACGAGACTCTGTTTGGTAGCTCCGAAGGCGTGAAGATCGCACAGTTCCGCAGGCCTTCAAATATGGGGACGGCGTCGACAACGAGGGCGGCGGCTACGACGACGACGCCTACGACGACGGCGGCTACGGAAGAGGCGGTGGCTGCGGGCGCGGCGGATGCGGAGGGCGGAGGCGACGACGGCGGGGGCGACGGCGGAGGCGCGGCGCCGGATGGCGACAGGGAGATAGAGGACGGCGGCGATGGCGATGGTGGCGACGGCGGCGGGAGCGCGGCCGCAGCCGAGGGTAGCGGTGAAGCTGCGGGAGAAATAGGCGACGAGCCCAGGCGCGTGGTCAGGCAGCCAAGTACGGGCGGGGGCGGAGACGGCGAAAGCCAGACGGCAGGCGCGAATGATGATGGCGAAGCCCCGGCAGCCAATGAAGGCGCTAATTCCACAGAACCCACAGGCGGAAGCGGCGGCGGAGCGGGCGACGAACCGGCAAGCGGCGGTGAGTCTGGCAGTGTTAACAGCGGCGGTGGCGATTCTGGCAGCGGTAGTAGCGGAGGCGGAAGCGGAAGCGGCGAGTCTTCCAGTACCGAAAGCAGCGTCGCTACAACAACCACTGCTGCCACAACAACCGCTTCTGCCAACGAGGGCGGCGACCCGCGCAGCGCCCGCAATTCACGCAGAACCGACACCACAAGTTCAAGCAGCGCAGGGAACGGCGACGAGTCTGTACCGACTTCCCGGGTGCGCGAACGGGGATACTAACAGCGCCCATCGAGATAACACCGATAGGCCCGGGGCTCGCCTTGACTTAAATGGCTAGCCTCTATTATATAAACTTTCAACCAAGCACAATCAAAACACGGGGACGGTTACCGCTTCCCCGCTGCGCAGCGCGGACTCGTGCGCGCAAATCCCCGCAGCGGTGATGTTAGCGGCAAGGACCTCATCGATATGCGGTCTGCGGTCTTCTATAACGCTGGTCACAAACTCGTGCACAAGGTGAGGGTGCGACCCGTGGTGGCCGCTGCCGAAGCCTTTTTTCATGGATTCCTGGGGGTTCTGCGGATCGAAATGCGCCCCCGATCTGGCGTGCGGCCAAAGCTCCTTTGGGATATATTCAAGGTATTCGGGCATTTTGACGCGCTTTACGGAGTCCGTGCCGCCGCGCCGGCCCTCTTCGGGTGGGAACGCGGTCGTCACATACGGATCGTCGCCGTCGGCAAAGCCCCATTCGAAACTGGCTTTGCTGCCATAGACAAACAGTCCCTCCTGATACGTCCGGGCGGTTTCGAACAGCGAGCGGGTCGCCTCCGCTTTCATGCCGTTCTCAAAGTCGAATATCGCGCACTCAACGGGGAAAGAAGCCGCGCGCGCCTTGTTGTCTTTCGGCTGCTGGGGATTTTCGATGACGCCGCTTCCAAAGCAATGCACGCGCGATATCCTGGAACCTGACAGCGCGACCATCGGCGCTATAGCGTGCGTCGCGTAATGCATGGGCGGCAGCCCGATCCAGTAGTCCGGCCAGTTGCGCATGTCTTGATAATGGGAGCCGCGCATAAACTGGATCCTGCCCATCTCGCCGCTTTTGATCATGTTTTGGATATAAAAGAACTGGTAGGTATAAAGCGTCGTCTCCATCATCATAAAACGCTTGCCCGTCTTGCGCACGGCGCCGGTTATCCGTTGCAGCCCCGCCAGGGACAGCGCCATCGGCACTGTGCAGGCGCAGTGCTTGCCGGCTTTGAGCGCCATGACGGTCTGCTCCTCATGGAGCGGGATGGGCGTCACCAGGTGGACGGCGTCCAGCGCGCGGTCGCTCAGCACCTCGTCGTAGTCGCCGTATATTTTATTTATGCCAAAGGTGTCGGCGGTTTGCCGCGCTTTGGCTGCATCCAGGTCGCAAATGCCCACCGATGCCACGTTGGGGTGGTATTTGTACAGCCCGGCAAATCCGCCGCCAAACCCAAGCCCGACAACCGCGATGTTTATCTTATCCATATCCGCACCACTTCCCCCTTAATATTCATTCAAAAAACCCCGCCGATGGCGGGGTTTCTCTATGGGCCCTCAGGGACTCGAACCCGGGACCATTCGGTTATGAGCCGAACGCTCTGACCAACTGAGCTAAGGGCCCTGACAAAATTATATTATACAGGACTGAAAAATTTAGTCAATCATTATTTTATTATGTATTATGGACCTAATGCGATTAATGCTATAAATTTATGCGATTGATGTAAGGCGTGTAGTATGATTTAATTATGCCGGGTAGTTCAAAATAAATCCATGTTGCAATGCGTAATGCGTAAATGTGCAAAGAGAGGCGGGATATATGAAACTAGGCGTTAACACCGTGCTGTTCAAGGATTTTTCGCTGCGCGAGGCGTTCCGGGCCATCGCCAACGCGGGGTATGACGGGGTGGAGCTGTCGGCCATCTCCGGGATGTGCGAGCACCTGGTGCTCGACGACTGCCACAAGTCCCAGGTGCATGGGATACTGGCGCTGTCGAAGCAGTACAAGCTGGAGCTGCTTTCGATGGAAGCGGCGTCGCTGGACGAGGGGCGGCTGGAAAAGGCGTTCGCCGCAGCGCAGGCGCTGGGCATGCCCGTCGTAAACGTCGGCCCGGGGGGCAAGGCGGGCGACGAGCAGTCGCTGCTCGCGACCATCGAGACGCTGAAGGCGAGGGCTGATCTGGCAGCAAAATACGACGTGACGCTGTGCGTGAAAGCGCATGTGGGGAACGCCATATATAACACGGAGACGACGCTGCGGGCTATGGGCGCCATCGATTCGGGCAGCTTCGGGATCGACATGGACCCGAGCCATGTGTTCCGCGCGGGCGAGAAGCCGGAGGTGGCGTTCGGGCAGGTCGCTGCCAGGGTAAAGCATGTGCACATCCGCGACTGCCCCGACGGGGGGCCGTCGCCGGGGACGCCGTCGCAGCAGGCGTGTGGGCGCGGGCAGATAGACCTGTATGGGTATATGGAGGCAATGGCCGCCGCCAAATATGACGGCCCGGTCTGCCTTGAAGTCATAGGCCCGTCGCTGGCCTACGCCGACGCGGCGATCATTGCGGCGGAAAGCTTTGGCTATATGAACGCATGCCTAAAAAAGATAGGCGCCAGGTAGGGAACTATATTCTACCTTCGTTATACCGCGCAGTAATTGCATTATAGTCTATTATCATTGGGAGGGCACACATGGCCAAAAAACCGAACATCCTGTTTTTCGGAATCGATTCGCTGCGGCGCGACCGCATGAGCCTGTATGGCTACGACCGGCTGACCACGCCGCACATCGACAAGTACGTGGAAGGCGGCACTGTGTTTACGCAATGCATTAGCCCGAGCATCCCCACCACGTCGGGCTACGGGAGCATGTTCACGGGGCGCGACTGCTTCGGCACGAACATCGTCGCCCTGCGCCACAAAGGCGAATACGCGCCGGGCGTCCCGACGCTGGCGGAAATCCTGGGGAAGGAGGGCTACAACACGACATGCGTGGGCTTCAAGGGCAACGCAGCCAGCCGGGGGTTCAATAATTATCTTGAGTTTGAGGGCTGGGGCTCGTACGCCAGCGGGCGCTCGCACAAGGCGGAAAACCTGAACGCCGTCGCGGTGCCGGAGCTACACAGGCTCGCATCGGAGGACAAGCCGTTCTTCCTGTTTTTGCGTCACATGGACCCGCACGCCCCGTACCTGCCGCCCGCACCTTACGAACGTATGTTCTATGCCGGCGACGAGTACGACAAAAATAACCGCTCCCTCGACGCGACTTACGCATTCAAACCGTTCTGCGACTTCTTCTACTCGTGGTTCCCGCCGGGCTGCACCGACGCCGAATATATAAAGGCGCAGTACGACGGCGAGATCGCATACATGGACGCGTGCATACAGACCCTGCTGACGGAGCTCGCGACGCTCGGCCTGGAAAAGGATACGCTGGTCGTGTTCACGTCGGACCACGGCGAGACGCTCGATCTGCACGATTGCCACTTTGACCACCACGGCTTGTATGAATGCACGCTCGGCGTGCCGCTGGCGTTCAGGCTACCGGGCGCCGTCCCGCAGGGGAAGCGCATTGACGACATCGTACAGATAAAGGACGTCACGCCCACCGTGCTGGACATCCTGAGCATAGGTGGCGGCGGCCTTGAATTCGAGGGGCGCAGCCTGCTCGGACGCATGAACGGCGACCGCTTCCAACAGGAACCGGAGATGTATATCACGGAATGCACATGGATGCGCAAGCACGGCTGGCGCACCCCGCATTACAAGCTGATACGGGCGCTGGAGCCGGACTTCCACAGCAAGCCGCCGGTAGAGCTGTACGACCTCGTCGCGGATCCGGACGAGCTGTGCGACATAGCGCCGGACAACCCGGCGATCGTGGATGTGCTGACCGCCCGCATGGAGGCGCATATTAAAAAGCGCGAAGCCGAAACGGGGCGGCAGAACCCCATGTACACGAACCTGAACTGGCACGGCATCGAGGGCAAGGGCCCGTTCGCCTCGTCAGAGGAGGCGTACAACACGCTGCATATCGGCGACGTGGAGGCGGCGCGCAGGCTGCAGGCGCTGCTCGCGGAGAAGGAAAGGGCCGAAAAAGAGGAGAAATCTAATGGTTAACGTATGCGTGATAGGCCTGGGCGCCATCGGCAACCTGCACTCCAGCATATACAAAGAGCGGGACGACTGCCGGCTGGTCGCTGTCTGCGACAGGGACGAGGAAAGGGCGCGCGCCGCCGGGGAGCGGCACCGGACGAAGTGGTACCTGGACGCCGCCGAGATGCTGGAGAAGGAAAAGCCCGACCTCGTGTCGGTAGCGACCGGGGGCTTCGAGTACAGCTCCGACCACTACGAACCCACCATGCAGGCGATCCGCGCCGGGTGCCATGTGCTTGGGGAAAAGCCTATATCGAACGACATCAAGCTGGGCGCGGATATGGTCCAGGCCGCGAAGGACGCTGGGGTCTGCTACGCGCTCGATCTCAACCACCGGTTCACTCCCGCCGCGAGGGCGGCAAAGCGGTGGCAGGACGAAGGCCGAATCGGCGAACTGCTGTTTTGCAACATGGCGCTGTGGATCGGGCGGCCGGAGCCGCTGGAGACGCTATATTATCACCTAAAGGCGCTAAACCCGCACAGCGTGGACATCATACGCTATTTCATGGGCGAGGTGTCGGAAGTTCAGGCGTATGCAATGACAGCCAGCGGGCGCAACATTTACTCAACGGCGTCGATCAATATGAAGTTCGAATGCGGCGCGGTCGGGCACCTCACGTCCAGCTACGACATCGTGAGGGGGCACCCGATGGAGCGCTGCGAGGTGGCAGGCCGCGAGGGGCGGCTGATATTTGAGGACATGTGGCGTGAGGCCGTCCTGTACCCGGCGGGTAATTTGGAAAAGCGGGTTTATACGAACCCGGTGTTCGGCGGGTTCTCGAACTTCGACGACACGTTCCGCGACCGGATCGGCTGCTTCGTCGAGGAGATCAAGCGGGGCGTCAAGCCTGCGGATATCGACGGCACGGCGGAGTCGGGGCTTATGGCGCAGCGGGTGATACACGCCGCCATCGCATCATTGAAACAAGGTGGCGCAAGCATGCGCGTCGCTGACATAACGGAGTAGGGGCGAACCGGAGCGGGATGCCCGTATAATACCGACTTTTACTATCGCCTAACCAACCATTTAATATAGGAGGACGTATATGGCTCTCAATGTGGCTGTGATCGGGGCGGGAGGCATCGGAAGGACGCATGCCAACTGCTACAAAAACAACGAAAAGGCAAAGCTCGTCGCTATATGCGACATCGTGGAAGAAAAGGCGAAGAAGCTGGGCGACGAAATGGGCGTGCCGTACTATACGTCGCAAAAAGACATGTACGCCGCGCACCCGGAGATCGAGTCTGTGTCTGTGTGCTCGTCGGGCTATGACAACGGCTCGATGCACTTTGAGCCCGCGATGGAGGCGTTGGACGCCGGCAGACATGTGCTGGTGGAGAAGCCCATCTGCGCGGAGCTGTGCGACGCGCAGGAGCTGGTCCGCTTCGCGAAGAGCAAAAAGCTGTACCTGGGCTGCAACCTCAACCATTATTTCACGCAGACAGCGGATCGGGCGGGCGATCTTATCCGCGAGGACAAGATCGGCGAGCTCGTCTACTGCATCCACAAAGTGGGCTTCAACGGCAGTGAAAAGAAATACGCCGGCCCCGGCACCCCACGCTGGCAGACGCCATATTCGCACGTCAAGGCCTTTTGCGCGCACCCGTTCAGCGTGATGCGCCACTTCTGCGGCGACATCATGCAGGTGCAGGCGTTCATGGACAGGCCGGGCGTCCGCCGCACGCTCCGCGACCCGATGCTCTCGATCAACTCTATCCATGTGCGCTTCGCAAACGGCGGCGTCGGGTACCTGCTCAGCCAGCGCGGCGACGCGATGTTCGGCCTCGGGGGCTGGTGGAGCTACGAGCACGCCGGGACGAGGGGCACGTTCTGCATCGAGAACTGCGTCGAGAAGCTCTCATTCTGGGACATCGACACCGTCGAGAACCCGGGTATGGCGAGCCCGGAGCCCGTCGTGTTCGACACGGGCATCAAGGACTTCGGCGCGACGTTCCCGTCACGCATCGACGCCTGGCTGAGCGACGTTGGCAACAAGGTCCCCTACGAGCATGTGCGGGCCTCGGGCAGGGACGCGCTGGCGACGCTGACATACACGTTCGCCGCGATGCGTTCATACGAGGAGGGCGGCGCGCTGGTGATCCCGGAGAAGCTGCCGCCGATACACGGCGACGTAAAGCACGTCTGGTAGTCTTTAGCAAAATTACCATATAACCGTTATAACCTTTGTTATTCAATTGGGGCTGACATGGTTAGAATATTCAAGGCTTACCGCGAATTATTGGGCATATTGTTCGCGGTAAGCCCGTTTTTAGTGATCTCTGTTTTCGTGTCCGCGATATTGACCGGCGCCATCGTGCCGGTATCGGTCTGGGTAAACAGCCAAATTTTCAATCTAGGGCTGTTGGTGGCGTCCGGCGAAATGCCGTTTGCACGCTATATACCTTATCTTGCCCTTTTTGTAATTCTGGCGCTATTGCCTGCAGTGACTGGCGAATTGTTCGTGTCCTCATATATACGGCCCCGCTGCGAGCTCATCATACGGACAGCCTATAAAGGCAAGATGCTTCAAAAGCTGAAAAGGCTCCGCTATGAGCATCTGGAAAACGAAGAGTCGATGAAAGTAATCGACATGGTGTACAGGCGGGACGACGGGGCCGAGGAGTCCGCTAGCAACATGATCCGCATATATATTAGGAGGCTGATTCAGGCCACGCTGACAACAGCCGGGACACTGTATATGATAGGCGCCGTCAGATGGTGGCTGCTACTGACGGTGCTTGCCCCGTTCGCTTTGGAATTGGTAATCACCCGGGGCTTTTACTATAACGTCTTTAGGGAAATGGAAAAGTTCTGGAACCAGGACCGGCAGTATGGGCTCCTCGGCAACATGCTGAAGTCCCGCGAATACATCAAGGAAAACCGCTTATATGGGGCCTCGGATTACTTAATCGGCATTTATCGCAAAAGATTCTCCAAACGAAACCGCGAGTACGAAAAATATGTGCTCAGATACACGCGCCAGCACATTGCCGCACAGGCCATCACGGGCGTAACGCAGTTGGGCAATGCGCTCCTGTTGCTGATGCTGTATTTTAACGGCGGTTTGAGCATAGGCATGTTGATATCGCTTACATTGGTAATATTCACCAGCCTTTACGGTGGGGGCGGCCTGAGGGGCTTTTCGAATTTTGCCGGCGCCAGCGCATGGCACCTGAAAACCTATGAATACTACGACACATATTTTTCTCTGTCAGAAGACGAATACGGCAGCGACGACACTCTTCCTGGCGATTTCACCATCGAGTTTTCCGACGTGCATTTCACTTACCCGGGCACTGGCAAAAAAGTTTTCGACGGCCTGACCTTCACAGTGGGGCACGGCGAAAAGGTTTCCATCGTCGGCGAAAACGGCGAGGGCAAAACTACGATGATCAAGCTGCTGCTTGGGCTGTTTCGGCCCGACAGCGGGGAAATACGGGTTGGCGGCAGGCTGCTCGATAGCTATTCGCAGGCCGTTCGCAGCCGACTGTTCGGGCCGGTGTTCCAGGATTTTGTGAAATACAGCGTCTCGCTGGGGGAAAATGTCGGCGTGGGAGACATTGACAAAATAAATGACGAACGCGCCATATTTGCCGCAATGGCCAAGGCCAGGGCCGACGATGTCGCGGCGTCATTGCCCGACGGAACGGGCACGCTGCTCGGGCGCGACTTCGAAAGCGGCGTTGACCTGTCCGGCGGCCAATGGCAGCGCATAGCCATAGCCAGGGCGTTCATGGGCGACAAGCCCATCCTCATCCTTGACGAGCCGACGAGCCAACTGGACCCGATGGCGGAGAGCCGCATTTATTCCGAGTTCTCAAAAATGTCGGAAAATAAGACGGCTATTTTTATTACGCACCGGCTGGGCTCAACAATGATTACAGACACGATATTCGTCATATCAGGCGGGCGCATTGTACAGAGCGGCTCGCATGCCGAATTGATGGGGCGGGGCGGGCTGTACGCCGATATGTTCAACTCCCAAAAACAATGGTACGCCAAGGGCGGGGAGGAGGTGCAGGCTTATGCATGACGACCGCACAAACTCAATTGAGCGCGACGTCGGGCGCGAAAGAGAGGCAAAAACGTCATACCTCGTCCGTTTGTTCGTCTACGCGTTTTCGTCCGCTAAGGCGATTAGCTGTATCTACCTGGGGCTATTTGTCCTGCTTTCGTTTTTGCGCCCGCTGCTCGCGCTTATATGGGGCAGGTACATCCAAACGGCCGAAGCCCATGCGCCGGGCAGCGACATCCTGCCTGCGGCGCTACTGCTCACGGGCTATATGGCAATAAATTTCTTCGCCGACCTGATACAAAAATACGTAATACCGTATGAAAGAATCCAGCGCCTCGACATTGTCCAGGCCAACCACCAGCAGGAACTGATGCAATCCAAAATGTTTGAGAAACTGGCCAAGATACCGCCCGAGTATCTGGAGGTCCCGAAGATCAATGATAGGATCGAGCAAGTCTTCAGCTTTGTGGGCGGCCAGTGGGGCGGAATGAATACGACCGTAATGATGAATGGCTACACCGTGATTGCGAGGGCCGTTTCCGTCGCGGCGATAGCGGCGTCGCTCTATATTTATAATCCATGGCTCTGCCTGATCGTGCTTGCCGCCCCTCTGCCCACATTGTGGTCGCTCACGCTGGGGCAAAAATTGCGCTTCAGATTTACGAGAGACAATACGCAACTGCTGCGCAGGGCCGGGTATTTTCAGGACTTAATGCTCTCCCCTGCCGGGAAGGAGCTCAAAACCCTCGGCCTTTACGATTTTTTCTACAGCAAATGGAAAGATATAGCCGACGAGTACACACTAAAGGAAAAGCAGCTAATCCGGACGCAGGCGATTTTGCAGATCATCAACTATTTTTTATTGAGCCTCGCGAACGTCGGCGGCAGCGTTTTTGCCATCGTCATGATGGCGACGGGCAGGCTGACACTGGGCGCGCTGGGCGCGGCGCTATCGCTGGTGTCGACTTTGGTAAACGACACCAAAGAATTGCTTGCGGGTTTCGTAACAGTATATATGAAAAAGAACGAGGCCGCGCAGTTTTTCGACCTCATGGAACTGCCCGAGCAAAAAAACGAGGGCGACGGCCCGGGCGCGTTCGACGTGATAGAGGCAAAGCGGCTAAAATACCGCTACCCGATGACCGAAAGATATGTCCTCAGCGACATCGACCTGACTATCCGCAAAGGCGAAAAGGTGGCCTTTGTGGGCGAAAACGGGATGGGCAAGACCACGCTTGTCAAGCTGATCACCGGGACGCTCGCCCCATCGGGCGGCGAGCTGCTGGTAAACAGCGCGGCTGCGGAGCGGATCAACCCCATCGGCAGGTACGATGCAATGAGCGTCGTCGTGCAGGACCCGGCGAAATACGTCACATTCAACATCGCCGACAATGTGTTCCTCGGGGACACGGCAAAAGCGCGGAGGGAAAGCGACATTGATGCGGCAATCGCATTTTCCGGGTTGGATGGCGCCGGAAAAGATACATTGCTCGGAAAAGACATCGGCGGGGCGGAGCTCTCCGGCGGGGAATGGCAAAAGCTGGCCATCGCGCGCGCGGCGTACCGGGGCAGGGACTTTATAATCCTGGACGAGCCGACAAGCAACCTCGACCCCCTGGCCGAAACGGAGGTCTTCAAAAAGTACATCGCGCTGGCTGGGGACAAAACAGTTATCTTTGTCACGCACCGAATCAGCGTCGCGTCGCTGGCTGACAGAATAATAGTGTTCGCGGACGGAAAAATCGTACAGGACGGATCGCATGGCGATTTGATAGACCGCGAGGGCGAATACTCGCGGTTATATAAAGAACAGGCGAAGTGGTACGACAGGTAGCGGGGCGGGCGCAGGCCCGCTAGGCGATCATACGGGAAGCGTTGACCCGGAGCCCCGTTCAATCGATGCGGCGGTTTATGGAACTGCCGCGCACGGTAAAGCGTATTGGGACGGGCATGGCGCGGCCCAGAAAAACGGGGTGGAGCGCGACGGTGGCGGTCACGCGCAGGCCCGGCGGCGAGTCGCTGATGACAAGGCTGTCAATGGCCAGCGAATAGGCGATACCGCCGCCCCTGGTGGGCCGCGATTCGAGGCGCGGGGAGAGCCCCATGTCATTATACAGGTACGAATAGAATTGCTCATATGCGACATCGGCGTCCAGCACCAGCAGGCGGTCCTGCCTGTGGGCGTCGGACATGGCAAGGTCGACGGCGGTGTTGGCGGCCCTTGAAAGCTCTATGTCTATTGTCTGTTTCGCGCTGAATGCATATATGAATTCGCACACAAGCATCATAGCCGTGATGGAGACGGCGAACAGAAGCAACACGCCGACAGAAGCGGCCCCGCAGCGCGACCGCAAGTGCGACAACAGGCGCAACCGCTGGTATGACAGCATGCCCGACCTACGATGTGACCGCTGGTATGACAGCATGCCCGACTGACGATTCAGCCATATGCATAGTTGCAAGCGCGACGGAAAATGCGACCGCTTGTATGACAGCAAACGCGAATGCAGGCGTGACCATGCCGCACACCTGCGCCGGGCGCATACGCCTTTATGCGCGGCGCCGGCGTTTATGCCAACTCTTTCCAATATACCTCCGACACGCCCGACAGCGTTTTTTGGATCGGTATGTCCATGTAGACCGGTGCGCCAAACGAGGGCTCGAACAGCCGCACGCGGACAGTGAAGCGGACCGTCACTGTAAAGCGGTCGCGGATCTGTATCTTCGACTCCGCACCCTGGAACGCCCCGGCCCATGTGACGTCCGGCGAGATGCCCGTTTCCCCAGAAAGTTCATGTATCGTCTGCCACAGAGCGCCGCCGGCCATCCCGTCCCGCTCAATCCTGCGCGCCACTGTCTTTGCGATATAGTCGAGCTCCTGTTTCTTTACCATGACCTCCGGCGCCGCTAAGAACGAAAATATCACGGCTATAAACACAGAAAACACTATCAACGCGTCCACATAAAAGGCGCCTGTCTCGCGATCCGCGCGATCGGCGGGCGCCATATGGACGCAGCATTTAAATATGCGTTTCATACTTCGAAAATATCCCTTATTTTGGTGAGCATGTCGGTGAAGAGCTGCGGGATGGCTTGGCGCATGATGGCCAGCAGCACGGCCCCGACGACGACGGCGATCAGCATCTTCACAAGTACGTCGATAAAGCCCTCCCCCGCCTCGTCGCCCGCAAAGCGCCAAACACGCGCCAAGGCGGCCGATTGTACAACCCGCGCCGCCGCAGACGACAGTACAACCCGCGCTGCTGCGGGCATCGCGGACAATATGGTTTGTGCGCGCATATGTAAGCTGTCCTTTCCTGTTGCATACGTTAATATATTTAACATCGTTTAAAATGGCATTAGGGCTGTTCGGAATGATAATGCTTGCATTACATCTCAAAATTTAATTGGCGCTTGTCATTTAAACATGGTCATGCCTTCTACCAACTGGACGCATATCGGGACCAAGTATATTAAGAACATGCACAACCCTGCCGAAATGATCGCTTTTTTGACTTTGGCGGGCCGGCTGGCCAGCTCTTTTTTCTTGTTTTCAATGAACAACTGTTTCATGTTCTCCTCCATTAAAAAGAAAAACGTCTTCTGGTCAACGCCGCGCCCGGCGTCAATCAGCCCCGATATAAATGCCGAGAGTTGCGCGTTGCCAACCCTCTCGTCAAAGCGCTTTAGCGCGTCGGCGTTGTTGCCCGCTTTCATTTCAAGCAGCAGCAGCTCCAGATCGTTTCGAAGCGCAGGCTTTGCGATGCGCAAATAGCGCTCGATTGTGCGGATCAAATCCCTGTCTGTCGTCATGCTGTAGCCCAGCACGCTCACAAAGCGCGGCAGCTCGTCGGTTATTTGGGCGGAGATGCGCCGGATCCGCTCATCCGGCTCGCCAATCCATTTATAGTACAGGCCAATACCGAGGAAAACTGTCCCTGCGGCGGCGGCCGTCACCCCCAACAGGAGGAAGAGCGGGACGAGCAGATAGACGGCGAGCACGCGAACGATCACGTCGGCATAAAACATTTCCGCTTTCACACTGTACCCGGCTCGCAGAAGCTTCTTTTCGACGGCTACCCTGCGCTCGCCCGAAAGGACAATCATTTTTGACACCGCCCGCTTGGCCAGCCCGAACGCGTCCTCCCCTGCGCGGTAACGCATGGCAAGCTTCGCGCGAGCCGCAGCGTCTGAAACGTGCATGCCAAAATCGGCCTCCCTGCCGCGTAGATTCTCCCTGCCGCGCGGATTCTCCCTGCCGCGTAGATTTACCCCGCCTCGTGGATTCTCCCTGCCGTGCAGATTTACCCTGCCGCGCAGATTATCCCCATTACGGACACGCTTTAGTATTTTCGCCAACTTGCCGTCGGCAACGGGCAATATGGAGACCACCAGGTTGAACAGCGCAAGGCACGTCGCACACAATATCAATAACAGCAGTACATAAAAAATCATAGCTCGGCTCCTGTGGCAGTGCGCGCTTATATAGTCATGCGGACGAGCGAGCGGTTGACGGACACTACATAGGCAGACGCCAGGAACACCACTGTGAACGTGGCGGCGACCGTCAGCTTCCCGATAGGCGTCCCGAACAGTATCGCCGCCCACTCCGCGTTTATGAGGAACATGAGCGGAAAATTCAAAACGACAATGCCGGCCACATACAAAAACTCTTTGTATACATCGTACATGACCGTATCAAGCTCCATTTGGAGTTTTTTTACGCTGTTCAGCTTCGCCACAATCGATGGCAGCACATATTTTAGCTCACGGTCGTCCTGGCACTGTATAAGTATGTCGCACCAGTCCGAAAAATATACGTTGTCGGTCTTCATCTTCATCCTGTACAGGGCGTTTTTGACGCTAGCGTCCACAAATCCCGTTTCAGCCAAAAACTCCCTGAACACCTCCCTCAAAGGCGGATCGACGCGGGTGATGTTCTC
>WRLR01000104.1 GCA_009777515.1 Oscillospiraceae bacterium
TGCTTTTGACTTTGCGCAGAGTGCCCCACAAATCCTCTTTCAAATCCTTGCGAACCGAAAATAGTTCCAACGCGTATTGATGACCCATAAATCCCATCCTTTCTAACCATATATTATTTTATTGATTAGCCGTCACAAAACGTACTTTCAGTGCGCGTCAGTCGAAATATTTATTGTATGACTCTGCTAAGGCGTAGTAGCCGGGTTTGGGGGTTCCGTCCGTGCGGATGCAGCCCCAGGCGCATTCCGCCGGGCAGTCCGGCGCCCCGCATTGCCAGCATGTGTTGGGGTCCTGCCAACGGAAGAACAAATTGCCGATAACTGCGGGATGCTCTGCGAAGATTTTCACGCATTGCTTGATGTAGTCGGCCTGCAGCTCCTCGTTGTGGTCGACCCCGAGCCATTTTTTGGCGGAGCCGGCGTCCCAGTCTTTTTCGCGGCACACGCCGGAATTGAAATACCGGTTCTTGTCCTCATCGGTGCGGGGCTCGCCGCGCTGTAGCGTGGAATAGCCCCACTCGTTAATGATGATGGGCGCCCGGCTGATCTCGTAGACCCTGTCGATATAAGGCAGCCAGTCGGAGGGCTCGCCGTTTGCCCACGAGCCGAAATAGCCGTCGATGCCCAAATAGTCAAACAGACCGTCGCCGTTGTACAGCCGCTCCGTCAGCACAGGACCATAGGCCTCTCTTGTGCCTTCGCCCTCGGCTTCAGCTTCGTTTCCGCTACCGTTACCGCTCCCGCCTTCGTCCCCTGTTATGGAAAAAATGAGCCCGTCGCCCGCCAGATTTATGCCGACTTTCGCGTCCGCATTGCCGTTTTTCAGCCCCCTCGCGCACGCGCGCAAAAAACGCTCGTTTTGTTCGTGGGTCAGCGTCCCGTAAAAAATTTTGATATCCGGTTCGTTCGCCACCTGCCACCACTCTATAAGCCCTTTTGTTTCCCTCGCCATGTATTCCATGGCGACCTCCATCCGCTCATAAAAGGCGTCCGCGTCGAACGGCCCCACCCAATCGGGTATGGAACGGACGCAGTCGACCGTCCCGGTTTCGGGGCTGTAGCGGTAGCTGCATGCGCAGTTGGTGGCCGCCAGGGTTTCGAACCCGGCGTCTTTCAGCCGCCGTATGACCGACAGATTGTTTTTGTAGCGCTCTGTCAGCGTTTTCATGCCCGCGTCGGCGAAAGGGAAAGACAGGGGCATGCGGACGTACTTAATTTTCGCGTTTTGCATCAGTTCGATGTTCGCGCTGCTGAACGCAAATTCCAGGTTGTCTATACTAACGGTACCTAGCATGTGGTTTTCTTTCACGCTTAGTCTCCTTTCTGATAAACTATAATTTTTATTATTGTTAAATAATGACAATTATTGTATTTCCTGGCGTATCTGCGTGATTTCCATCACGATGTCGCGGCGATGGTGGATTGTATGCGCTTCGAAGTGCTCGCCCCAGAATTCAAAAAATTTCCCGACATAAGGCTCGAGGTTGTATGTGCTGGAATACACCTGGATTTCAAAAGTGGTAACAGGTGTATCGGCACTGCCCGTTAAGTGTTTGTATTGCCCCGGGCCGATTTCGACGAAGTAAAAGGACAGGTATTCGTCCATGCCGTCATGGTAGAACGACGCCTTTTGCAAAACGCCGCCCGCGTATGGCATGATCTTGCCAAGCGTCCGGTCATAAAATATGTCTTCCATGACGCGGTAGCCGTCGGCGTCTCTTTCCAGTATGCCGTCTCCGACGATTTTTATCAGGCTATGATACTGGTCCATTAGGCCTTGCTGGTTGCCGTATGCGTAGAATGTTTCATAGTCAATGATTACCGATTCCCTTCCGCTCTCCGGGTCGGAGCCTAAAAATGTTACGGTATATGACGTTGGCGCCGATGACTCCAACAGGCGCAGCGAATATTCGGCATCGAACATGCCGTCCATGCCTTCACCGCCATAGTCTTCGCTATTCATGTTGAAAGCGGATTCCGCCATCAGATGTTTTTCCGGCAGCAGCACCAGCCGCCCGCCTACGATCTTCCATTTTCCGGTTCTAAACAGCTCGCGTATATAACCGCCTTTACCGTTGCCAAACGAACCGGTCGCGGTGTCGGCGCCAAATATGTATGTCCCGTCGGGGTTGAACGCATAGCGCTTGCCATAGCCTGCCGAAATGAAATTCATAATGTGCCATGTACCGGCGATCCGGTTCGCGATTTCCGCGTCGCTGGTCCGGTTGTCCAGATACACGGCCCATTCCGACTCGTCCCATCTAACGGTGAACCCCATCCATTCGGAGACGAACCTGAGCGGCAAATACGTCCTGCCGTTGATTATAGTTGGGGGCGTGTCGGTCGCCGTTTCCTCGATCCAACGCTCCGGGATGCCACCGCCGCTGCCACTGCTTCCGCTGCTGCTGTTGACACTAATGCCACTGCCAATGCCTATGCTACCACCGCCGCTGGTACCGCCGCCGCCGCCACCGCTGTAGTCGTGCATCGTTACCTTTACATTATAGTCATCTATGCGCAGCTCCATAAACGGGTCCTCGCGCACGGGCGTGTTAATAACTACGCGCATGTCGTCCTCAAACCAATCGACTTTACAACCAATCGCCTCCGATACGGCGCGCAACGGGACCATAGTGCGCTCGCCCACAATGATAGCGGGCGAGTCCGTCGCCAATATTTTCCCATTTATATATATTGTAATTTCCGGCGCGGCGCCGCCTGCGGCATCAGGCCCGCCCGACGCCCAAACAGCGTGTGCGCCCACGATTAGCGCGAAAACTAATATAAAAGCGAGATACTTTTTTGCTTTCATAATCTGTCGCCTCCATAATATGCTATTTTATAATACACACTATACATAAATAAAACGATGATGTAAATTAGTGTGTAAGCGGATAATATGATACATGCGCATATGGGGGGCATATGAAACTTGAAAAACTTGTGGGAGAACGCTTCAAGGAGAGGCCGGCGGATTGCGTGATCGACAGCCACGCGCTGATGACGCGCGGCGGATATATTAAATATGTCGCCAGCGGCATTTATTCGTCTTACGCCGCGCTGAGGCGCATTACGCGCAAGATCGAGCAGATCATCCGTGAGGAGATGGACGCGATTGGCGGCCAGGAGGTTCTGTTCCCCGTCGCGATGCCCGCGTCGCTGCTCGAGGAGTCGGGGCGGTACAGCAGCATCGGGGACGAGCTGCTGCGGTTCGCCGACAGGAACGGCAGCCCGATGGTGCTCGGCATGACGCACGAGGAGGCCGCTGTCCAGCTCACGCGCGAATATGGGCAAACATATGCCAAATACCCGTTCATGATCTACCAGATACAAACGAAGTTCCGGGACGAGCAGAGGCCGCGCGGCGGGCTTATCCGCGTGCGCGAGTTTACCATGAAGGACGCCTATTCCTTCCACGTCTCCCAAGATGATTTGGAGGATTACTACGCGCGCTGCCACCGCGCCTACGAGCGCATATTCGCGAGGGCCGGCATACCAGAGGCCGTCGCGGTCGCGTCCGATTCGGGGATGATGGGCGGCAGCATATCGCATGAGTTCATGCTGCTCACGCCGGTCGGCGAGGATTCGATAGTCCTGTGCAGCCATTGCGGCTATAAAGCGAACCTGGAAGCGGCGGAGTGCATCGTCGTCAATGTCGCAAGCGTCGGACAGGGAGCGGAGGAGAAGGCGGAAGCGGGCGTAGGGGCAGGATTGGAGTCGGATGCGGTAGCGGAAGCTGGGTCACAGGATGGGGCGGGAGCTGGGGCGCAGGCGGTTGCGCAACCGCTGGAAAAGATACACACGCCGGGCATGAAGACCATTGAGGATGTGTGCGCCTATCTCGGCATGGACGTCAAGGACTCGTGTAAGGCGGTCGCGTACCGGCTGGCTTCGACCGGGGGGCTGGCCGTCGTGTTCCTGCGCGGCGATCTTGAGATAAATGAGACAAAGCTGCGCAACTATCTGGGGGACGAGATCGGGCCCGCCGATTTATCCGAAGGGGGCGCGCTGGCTGGCGGTTTTATAGGCCCATATAAATTTGGCGTTGGATTTAGCCAGGCGCCCGCACATGCAAACGCGCTCGCGCCCACATCTGTGCCCATGCTGTTATTTGACAACTCGCTGAAAGGGACCGCCAACCTATGCTGTGGCGCCAATGAATTGGATTACCATTACACGGGGCTCTGTATCAGCCGCGACATAGGCGGCGACGTGGAATATCGCGATTTTGCAAAGGTTTCTGCAAGCGGCGTGTGCGTGTGCCCGCGCTGCGGCAAGATGCCTCCGTCGCTGACGGTTTTGCGCGGCATAGAAGTCGGCAATATTTTCCAACTGGGCCAAAAATATACCCGTTCGATGAATATGCGCTTTACGGACGAGGATGGCGGTTCGCGCTATCCGTATATGGGATGCTATGGCATTGGGGTCGGGCGCCTTGCGGCGTCCGTGTGCGAGGCGCGGCACGACGAGTACGGCCCGATATGGCCGATGTCGATTGCCCCGTGGCAGGCGCACATATGCTGCCTCCGGGCGGGCGACGCCGAAGTCAAAGCGGCGTCCGACAGCCTTTACGCGTCCCTGCTCGCCGATGGCGTCGAAGTCATATACGACGACCGCGACGTAAGCGCTGGGGTTATGTTCTCCGATGCGGATTTGCTTGGCGTGCCGATCCGCGTAATCATGAGCCCGCGCAATATAAAAGAAGGCGTTTGCGAAATCACAGCTAGGGACAAATCGTTCACGCACAGGATCGCGCTTGCCGATGCTCCCGCCGCTATAAGCGCGATGGTAGCGGAAATGTCGAAAGCGTAACGCTAGTTGCGCGGTATGGGCTTTAGATACTTCTGCAGTGTTTTATGTACTTCATCGAAGTCCAGCGGTTTGCCTAGATGCCCGTTCATGCCGGACTCGATGCATTTTTCTATGTCGTCGCGAAACACATTTGCTGTCATAGCGATGATCGGTATTGTTTTTGCCTTTTCAGTGCCCAGCGAACGGATTTTCCTCGTCGTTTCATAGCCGTCCATTTCAGGCATTTGGACATCCATTAAAATCAAATCGTATTTATCCTGCGCGGCGGTGAACGCACGGACAGCCTCCACCCCGTTTTCGGCGCAGTCGATGTGGATGTTCATCGGCTCCAGTGTTATTTGCACAATTTCGCGGTTTATCTCGATATCTTCCGCCAGTAGTATCGTGTATCCGGAGAGGGATGCTCTCCCGCCAGGCTGCCCACCTGGCTGTCCGCCGATGCCGCTCTCGCCTGCACCCGCGCCTACACCCGCTGCGCTTCCAACGTTCACTATGCTCCCTGCGCCCGCGCCTGCTACACCCGTGCCCGCCGCGCCAATGCCTACGCCTGCCGCGCCCGCGCCCACGTCCGCCGTGTCCACCGCACCAATGCCCACGCCTGCCGCGCCTGCCGCGCCCGCCGCACCCCCTGCGTCCGCCGCACCTACCCCCGAACCCGCGCCCACCGCGCCCGCCAGGCACTTGTTAATACAATCAGCCACGTTCGACGCAAACAGCGGCTTCGGCAAAAAATATTTTACACCCGAACCGGCGGCTTCCGGCTCTATGTCGCTCCAGTCGTATGACGATATCAGCACAATGGAGGGGCTGCCCGCCGTACGTGATGTGGCGACCTCCCGTATGAAATTGATGCTGCTCTCTTCAGGCAGATACCAATCTATGAAACATATATCGTACGGTTCGCCTGTCGGGCGGCCTTCAATCAGCCGTAGCGCGTCCCCGACGCTTCCTGCCGTATCGCATGCGATGCCCAGCTTGTCGGCAATTTGTATAAAGCAATCCAAAAAATCCTGATCGTCGTCAACGGCCAGCATGCGGATATGCGCTGTGTCCAAGCACGGGTGCAGGGGGTTCTCCCGCTTCGACGCGCCCCGGCGCATATTGATTATGAACGAAAACGTGGCGCCCTCGCCTATCTTGGAATCGACCCATATCATGCCGCCCATCAGCTCGATGATGTGCTTGGATATCACTAGGCCCAGCCCGGTCCCGCCGTATTTTCGCGACGTGCTGTCGTCCGCCTGCTCGAACGACGAAAAAATCCTGGTCTGCTGCTCGGCGCTGATGCCGATGCCGGTATCGGTGACGGAGATCTTGATGACGCACAGATTGTTGTGCTCCTCGACAAGGCGCGCGTCGAGCAGTATGGATTTTCCCTCGTCCGTGAATTTTACGGCGTTTGAGAGCAGGTTGGTGATGACCTGCGTGAGCCTCTGATCGTCGCCGACCAGGCTGTAGGGAATGTTTTTGTCGATATTTACGGTTATTTTCTGCCGCTTTTCCTCGATGCGGAACAGGTTGATGTCTATGACTTTCTGTAGCATATTTTCGAAATCGAAGTCTTCGTATATCAAGTCAAATTTGCCGGCTTCGATTTTCGACACGTCCAATATATCGTTGATGACCCCCAGCAGATGGCTGGACGCGTTGCCAATCCTGTCAAAAGCGTAATCCTTCCTGTCCGTTTCCGCCGACGCCCTCCCGATGTTCGTCATGCCTATGATGGCGTTCATCGGCGTGCGTATCTCGTGGCTCATGTTCGCAAGGAAGTTGCTTTTGGCCAAAACCGCGTCTTTCAAGCTTTGCGTCATATCGTTTCGTATCAGCGCGCTGATGATCAGCAGCCCCGCGCTATGCAAAATGTTGATTTCATCGTCGGAAAAATGGCGCTCGCGCTTGCAATCGTCCATACTGAATATGCCCCAAAAATGCCCCTCGACATATAATGGGATTATAACTATCGACTTAATCGCGAACTGCGCGAAAAACAATTGATCCGCCTGCCCCAACGCGGCGACGCGGCTATTTATGTACTCGCCCCGCAAAAACATGTCTTCCCACCCGGACCTGTCGCTGAAGTAGATTTTCATGCCGGAGGGCGCGGAATTCAACAGCTTGCCTGCCTCGCTCTGCCATTGGTACAACAGCGCAGTGCGGAGCTTGTCGTCCGCCATCTCGTTTTTCCATATGTGCACCCGATCGACGTCCACGACCCGGCCCACCAGCTCCATGCTTTTGAGAATGGACGATTCGATGTCGTCGTCGGCCTTTGTGGAGATCAACACCGTGGCTGCGTTGTTGACTGTGTTGAGCAATGAATCCCGCCGCTCAATATCGCGCATCATCTGCTTTTGCTCGCGCAAATCCCTCGTAAAGCCGACGACCAGGTTCTCGCCCCGGTGATCTACGGAAACCATGGTGACCTCCGCCGGCACATACTCGCCGTCCTGCAGTTGGAATGTCCACTCGAACACATGCCTGCCGGACTCAAACGCTGAGATTATCACTTCAGCAACTTTGTCTATCGATAGCTGCCCGTCCGGCTGCCGTTCGGGCGAGAGGCCGATGTAGTTCTCCAAAAGCGCCTGCTTGTCCGATAGCTTGAAAAAATTCATCGCCTCGCGGTTGCAGTCGATCATCCTGAGTTCCCGGTTGATGAAAAAGGCGCCGAGTGGCGTCGCGTCGAGCATGATGCGGATGCGCTCGTCCGCTTCGCGCATCTTTTCCAGCGACCCCAACTGTTCGTACGCGACCAGGTTCTTTTCGTGCTCGTCCCTGGCCGTCTCCATGGCTTTGACGATGCAGTTATCTGCGATGCTTACGCCGAGCGCGATTTTTCGCGCCATGTTGTAGCACGCGTCGGAGCCGCAGGCGCCGCAGTCGATGTGCTGCTTTTCATATGTTAATTTGCCGAGTTGCGAGTATGCTTTTAAAACGTCCTCTTCGTTGATGCTGGGCTTGTATGTTTGTATTTTCTGGTAGCGGCGGATGAAGTCGGATAAAGCGAATTTAGCGTCATATTTTGCGTATAGCGAATCATAATAATCCCTTTTCCGGTTTTCGGTCGCCTTGCGCCTTTCTTCGCCCATATTGTGATTTATTTCGAATATGTTCCGGTTGTGCGTGCAGGCCGAGCCAATGTTGCAACCCTCGGCGCAGTTCAGCACGTCGAATATGGCTGGCAGCATCGTTTTATCCGTGTCGAAGTAGGCGTCCAGCTTTGCGAATACGCCGGAACCCTCCGCTTTTGCGATCTGCAGTTTTTTCCCTAAGAAGAACTCGATGTTTTCGGTCAGTCCGCCCGGCATGGGAAACAAAGACCCCAGCCCGTTGTCAAAATAGTCGAACCCCGTTTCTGCGTCAGGCAGCGCTATGTTATGGTTTATCAAGTATTCTTGAAGCTTTGTGAACGTGACGTTGTATTGCGTGAGCTTCGTGAATTCGAACTCGTCCGTTTTCGCAATGCAGGGCGACAGCGCCGCAATGCTGTCGCCTATCCCTTCGTATTTTTTCATGTGGATGGCCGCGCAGGCCATGGGGCTGTGGACGGGTGAAAGATGTTCTAGCAGTTCCGGTTTATATATTTCGCAATACGAAACGACGGCCGGGCACGGTTGGGTTATCAGTTTCGTCGCCCCGTTGCGGGCGAAATGGCGGACATGCGCCCATATGCATATGTCGGCGCCGAGCGAGACGTCGTAAATCTTGTTCACGCCCGCGCTTTTCAAATACGAAAATAATTGCCTGTATTCGGGGATATTTGTCCGAATCGATGGCGCGGCGATGAGGGATATGCGCATGCCGGATGCAAGATCGTCAAAAAAACGCTCCGTGTCGTCGTTGTATTGGCGCGCTTTGTGCGTGCAGGCGGTGATGCACCTGCCGCAGTTAATGCATTTTTCGTGGTCGATTTTAACTTTTATGTTGCCGGCGTCGTCTTGATACGTGACATTGGCGAGTTCCATCGGGCATTCCCTGACGCACCTGTTGCAACCCACGCATAGTTCACGATCCGTTTGTATAACTTCCTTCATATATTCCTATTCCCGACTTTCATGCCAACCGCCATGCGCCACTGCGCACAAATAGTACATGAAATATTGCATGGCGGTCGTGGCTCAGTATTACCTGTTTTTCTATCTTTCACACTATGTTCAATATCATTTAATCCTCTTGGCGGATATAATTTATATATACCTTTTATTATTGTCAGTAACAATATATTTATATTATTATCATTTTATGCGGGTATGTGACATATCTTTCGAACAGGTATGAGATCATCCTTTCATGACATCACATCGGCGTGGGTGCGGCAAGGAGGCAATGTAATTATGCGAGATTATTTGCGAGTGCGGAGCGGCGAGCGGAGCGGCGAGCGAAGAGTAGGGAGCCTGCGCCATGTCGGGATAATGGCTAACTACGCGTGCAACGCCGCTTGCCGGCACTGCCTGTACGCCTGCTCGCCGGACAGGGGCGGCGGGTACATAACGCAGGCGGCCGCCGAAAAAACATGCGAGCTGCTTATAGAGGGCGGCTGCTATTCCGTCCACATAGGCGGCGGCGAGCCGTTCCTGGATTTCGACGGGCTGCTGGCGCTGGTCGAGACCCTGGGCCGCGCGGGCATATCTATTGACTATATTGAAACCAACGCATATTGGGCGGAGGACCCCGGCGCGGCCCAGCGCCTCGGGGCATTGCGCCGCGCTGGGGCGGACGCGCTCTGCATATCCGTAGACCCGTTCCACGCGGAGTACGTCCCTGTGAAGCTGCCGTTAAAACTTGCCGAGATATGCCGGAGCGCCGGTTTTGGGTATTTTTTGTGGCAGGAGCGCTATGTGCGGGCGCTCTCCAAAAGGGACGCCGCGTACAGCCGGGGCGAACTGGAGAGGGCGTTATCGCGGGACTACATTTTCGCGACGGCAAAGAGCTACGGGATCCGCCTGGGCGGGCGGGCCGTCAACATTGAGGAGGAATTTACCAAAAACAAGCCGCTGGAGTCTTTGCTCGACGCGCAGCCATGCCGGGGCCTGCTGTCCGGCGGCTGCCACACGGACGTTAACGTAATGTATATACCGTCGGGCTGTACGGGTATTGCATTCCCGTTGGAGGAAGCGGTGCGCGGCGTCCCGATCGGCAAATACCCCGCGTTTGACGCGCTCTTTGAGGGCGGCGTCGCGGGGCTGCTGCGGCACGCGCAGGCACTGAGCTTCGCCGCCCGCCCGCAGGGGTACCCGTCCGGCTGCGCCCTCTGCTTCCACATACGCCAATGGCTGTGCGCGGACGCAAGCAGGCGCGCGGCGAGGCATCCGGAGCTGGACCCGGAGCATTACGCGGAGTCGCTGAGGCACTACAGCTTACATGACTAAAATAGTTATTTACGGTTATTAAATTTCATTCTGATTGCGCAAAATAAATTTTAGTATTGAATTATCCACCCATGTGTAATATAATAAATATGGTTTAAAACATTTATAAAGTCACAATATCACAAGAAAACACTATAAAGGAGAAGACATATGCTAGAAGCCTTATTGATCATGTCAATCGTTTACGCGTGCATGTATATGCCGCTCAGAAAAAAATCATTTGATACGCTTACGCCAAAGCAACTTAAAACTGTCGATAAGAACTACACCCGGTACATGAAGTCGCGCAAAGGCAAGCAGACCCCCGATATGACCATTGAGGAATATCTGCCGATCATACAAAAACAAGCGCTTACATATCTTATAATGGCCGCTATAGTGCTGCCCATATATATCATCGTACTGATGGTACTCTATCCGCAAATGGCGTAGCAAAGTATAGAAAATTGTAGGGGCGAACAGTGTTCGCCCGCGTCTTTGTAATTTCATGGCATTAATGGCCTGCGCCGCAAATCAGTCGGCGCAGGCCATTATTAACAGGGCGCCTTCTATAATTTCGACGGTTGCATGAGCGCTCGTAAATTCGTTGCTGACGCCGGAGGTGTAACAGCTTTCAAGGTCGGCCCCTTTAAGCGCGTATTTTAAGCCCGAGGTAGTGACGCCGCACGCCGCGCCGCCAATGGGCAGCAGCGACAGTTTAAAGCGCGGCGCCCCCCCTGCGGCGTGGTTGGCATTTGGCGTCCCGCGCCCCAGACATGAGGGTACGTTTTTTTCATTTTCAAGCAAACCCAGCAGCGAAGCCAGCGGCCTGTCGCTGACGATTTCCATTGCATATCCAGGCACGAGCACCGCAGCGATCCCATATGGGTCGGCGAGCGCGACCCGCACGCCGCGCAGCGCATATTTATATGCTAACTGTATGTTCGTATATGTGTGATCGATGCGCCTGCCAAGCGCACCCAAAATGAGGATGGCGCCGCAGCCGTCGCGGACGGCGCGGTCGGCGGCCAGCTCGGTATCAGTGTAGTCCTTGTCGGCTGGATGGCGCTCCAATAACGCATCACCCATGCGATATTTGTCAAGCAGCGCGGGCTCTGCCGAATCAAAATCTCCCAATATCACATCCGGCGAAAGCCCCAGCGGCGCCATATGCCTAAGCCCGCCGTCCGCGCAGTAAATGCGGCGCGGCGCGGGCGCTTGCGCCAGTATCGCCCGATGGGCGTCATAGTCGTCGAAAGCGCCCGCCGCGATTATCAAGCCAAACCCATCGTTAACTATATTTTTTGACATAATATTCACTTCTATCATCCCTTGGGAACGCAGGCATTTCGCGCTCTTCCTGGGTGCGCAGGCATTTCGCGCCCTTCCTGGGAACGTAGGCATTTCGCACTCTTCCCGGGAACACGGGCATTTCGCGCCCTTCCTGGGTGCGCAGGCATTTCGCGCTCTTCCTGGGTGCGCGGGCATCCTGCCCGCATCATTATAAAATCGCGCTTCTCGCGGCGGCCTTCGCCGCGGTCCTGTATGATTCGAGCTCAGCGCGCATATCGGCCGCATGGAACACGGCGCTGCCCGCCACTATGACATTGGCGCCCGCGCGGAAGACCTTTTCAATATTTTGCGAATTCACCCCGCCGTCCACTTCGATATCGATGGGAATTCCTGCATCGTCCGCCATCGCCCTGACTGCAGCGACCTTCCCGTACATGGCATCGATAAACGACTGCCCGCCAAAACCCGGATTCACCGTCATCACCAGCACCATCGTTGCGTCGCCGATTACCCAGCGCACAAAATCGAGAGGCGTGTGCGGGTTCAGCGCCACGGAAGGTTTCGCCCCCAGCGCTCGGATATGCCCCAGCGTACGCGAGAGGTGCGTACAGGCCTCCGCGTGCACAGTGATGATATCCGCTCCGGCCTCGGCGAAGGCGCCCAGATGCCTGTCGGGCTGTGTTATCATCAGATGCACGTCGAACGGCAGTTTCGTCAGCTCGCGCAAACGCTTGATTACGGGCGGGCCGATGGTGATGTTTGGCACAAAATCGCCGTCCATAACGTCTATATGGATCATGTCCGCTCCGGCGCGCTCCAACCTGGCGATTTCCTCGCCCAGCCGGGAAAAATCGGCGGACAATATCGAAGGGCACAATATAATGTCAGTTTTCATAATATGATAAAATGTACCCCAAGAATTGGTTTTTGTAAATACTTTATGCAGGAGCGGCCTTCGAAGCCGCTCCAAACCACCCCAAGCCGCCCCAGCCCCAGCGGGCCTTGCGCAACAACGTTTTGCTTCATCGCGCCGCGCGCCGGGTGTTCACTAATGCATACAATAATAAATATATAAATAATAAATATAGAAATATACAATGGAACGGAGCCTGACTTTGGCGGAGCCGATAGGTACGGCGGAAGCGTACAAACCGCACTCAATTTTGGACAGATGGGACAACCGCGCGCTGCTGTATCTCATCGCGCCGCTGATTGCGGAACGCTTCCTCATGACGCTGGTCGGGATCATCGACACGTCGATGGTCTCCATCGTCGGCGAGGAAGCCGTCAGCGGAGTCAGCCTCGTCGACTCCATCAACTTCATACTCGTCGACCTGTTCGGCGCGCTCGCGACCGGCGGGGCGGTGGTGTGCAGCCAGTTTATCGGGCGGCGCGAAAACAGCGGCGCTGCGGAAGCGTCAAAGCAGTTGATAATGACAATCGCCGCCTTTTCGCTGGCAATCATGGCGCCGGTGCTGTTGTTCCACAGGCAAATACTCGTGCTGATATACGGCGGGCTAGACGCGGGCGTGATGGAGGCGGCGGTCGTATATTTCATTTTTTCGGCCGCGTCCTACCCGTTCCTCGCGGTCTATTCCGCAGGGGCAGCGCTGTTTCGCAGCACGGGCAACAGCCTGGTCGGCATGTCGGTATCATTCGCCACCAATGTTGTGCATTTCGCGCTGAACTGGATTTTTATCTTTAATTTCGGCTGGGGGGTCGCGGGCGTCGCGTTCTCTCTGCTGATATGCCGGGCGATTGCCGCCGTCGTGGTCGTCTGGCTGCTCTTGCGCCGCACCGACAGCCCCGTGCAAATATCCGGAATCACCCGCACCCGCCCCGACGCAAAACACATCAGGTCCATCATGCGCGTCGCCGCGCCGAACGGCGCGGAGGGCATGATGTTCCAAATCGGCAAGCTGTTCCTTGCGAGGCTCGTGGCGTCTTTCGGGACGGTAGCAATAGCAGGCAACGCCGTGGCAAATATCATCATCAACATCGGCAACCTGCCCGGCATCTCGTTCGCGATGGCGCTTTTGACAATTGTCGGGCAGTGCGTCGGCGCGAAGGACTACGCGGCGGCGAAAAAACTGACTAACAAGCTCATTAAGCTCAACTACGTGATAATGGGCTCGCTCAACATCACATTCATTATATTCATGCGGCAGTTCTTCCGGCTGTTCAACCTGTCGCCGGAGAGCCTGGATATCGCATTCGTCTGCGGCATGTGTTTTTGCGTCGGGTCGATATTCATATGGACGCCCGCGTACTGCCTGCCGTTCGCGCTGCGGGCCGCCGGGGACGCCAAGTATACGATGGTCGTCGCAGGCATAGCCATGTGGGCGGCGCGGGTCGGCGTCGCGTACCTGTTGGCTGCGATATTCGGCGAGCGCGTCGGGGTGCTGTGCGTGTGGATATCCATGTGCTGCGAATGGGTCGTGCGGGCGAGCTTCTTCGTACACAGATGGCTAGGCGATAAATGGCAGGCTCGCGCCGTAATTGTAGACTGAACAATGATTAACATATAAAATTTACATGAACAAGGAGGCTATTACACATGGCGGATCGAACTATTAATAAAGGCAACGCGACCGAAACGGCGTCAACGGCGGGGGCGGCTATGCCCGCTGCACCGTCCGCAGCGATATCATACAGGGACGTCCGAATCACCGGAGGCTTTTGGAAACGGTGGCAGGACGCGGCGGCGGCGGGGACCATCCCGGCTATCTATGACCAGTTCACGCTGACGGGCCGCTTCGACGCCCTGGCCCACAAATGGCGGGCGAACGAGCCGCACAAACCGCATATCTTCTACGACTCGGATGCCGCGAAATGGATAGAGGGCGCGGCTTACTCCCTTTATTTTCGCCCCGATCCGGAGACGGAAAAGCGGATCGAATTGCTCATCGACCTCATCGAAACGGGGATGAGCCCCGAAGGCTATTTCAACAGTTACTATCAAACGGTCGAGCCGCATGAGCGCTGGACGCGCCGCGAAAACCACGAGCTGTACTGCGCGGGCCATTTGATAGAGGCGGCTGTGGCGTATTACGAGTCGACGGGGAAGCGGCGGTTCCTCGACTTGATGCTCAGGTACGCCGAATACATCCGCAGGATATTCGTCGAGGACAAGTCGGCCGCGTTCCGGACTCCGGGGCATGAGGAAATCGAGCTCGCGCTGGTGCGCCTGTGGCAGTGCACGGGCGATCGGAAGTGGCTGGAACTCGCGGCTCACTTTGTCGATCTGCGCGGGACTGACCCGGCGGAGCATTGTTTCAACAATTGGTTTTCGCCGGGCTACGCCCAGGATCAGGCGCCTGTTATGGATCAGGAAACGGCGGAGGGCCATGTCGTACGCTTCGGCTACCTTTATGCCGCAGTGGCGGACCTTGCGGCGTTCAGAGGCGACGCGAGGCTTCTCGCGGCGTGCCGCCGGGTCTGGCGGGACGTGGTGGAGCGAAAGATGTATGTGACGGGCGGCGTGGGCAACATGAAGCATGGCGAGGCGTTCGGCCCCGCGTATTTTTTGCCGAACTATGAAGCCTATACCGAAACCTGCGCGTCTATTGCGCTCGCGTTTTTCGGGCGCAGGCTGTTCGCTGCAAATCCATTAGCCGAGTACGCGGACATCTGCGAGTTGCAACTGTACAACGGCGCGCTGGCGGGCATATCGTTGGACGGGCGTAGCTTTTTCTATGAGAACCCGTTGAGCCTGCGCCCTTCCGACGAGCAATTTTTCAATAAAAATAAGGCGTCCGGCAGACCGGTGCAACGGGTAGAGGTGTTTAGTTGCTCCT
>WRLR01000105.1 GCA_009777515.1 Oscillospiraceae bacterium
AACCTTGATAAATGCGTTATTCATGTTGACCGCCTTCCTCTATTGTGATTTTGTTTTTCAGACATACCGCAGGTTCTTCCCCCTGCGTCCTGTGATTGCCCACTCCACAGATTTCGTGTCGGGAGTACTTTCTGAATCGCCACCCGATTTGCCCGGGCGATACACGCCATTACCGTGACGTGCGACGGGAACACTAAGCATATATGCTTAACTATATGATACTAAACAAATATGTTTGTGTCAAGTGGTTTGCAATGAAATATTTAACAAAAATGATTAAGTCATCTTGACAATTCTTAAACATATATGCTATACTCGCTTTATCAATCCAAAAGCGGAGGTTACACGCATGGCTATTGGCGAAAGAATCCGATATATCCGCAACCTGCGGAACATGACACAAAAATTCCTCGGCATGGCAATCGGCTTTGATGAAAAGACCGCCGATGTTCGCATGGCGCAGTATGAGTCTGGCACACGTACCCCTAAAGAAAACTATGTTACCGACATCGCCGCCGCTTTGGATGTAAGCCCCCGTGCGCTTGCTATTCCTGACATTGAGAGCTTTACCAGTTTGGCTCACACCCTTTTCGCCTTGGAGGACTTGTACGGTCTACGCATCGGAGAGATCGACGGCGAGGTGTGCTTACGTCTTGATAAGTTCAAAGGCATGACCTACCTTTCTATGTTTGATATTTTTACTGCGTGGCATCAGGAAGCTGAAAAACTTGCAAGCGGCGAAATCTCTAAAGAGGAATACGATGCATGGAGATACAACTACCCGAAGGGAGAAACGAACAATGGCGACATATAAAGAAATCCAAAGCTATGTCAAAGACCAATTCGGCTATGTCCCAAAGACTTGTTGGATAGCGCACATGAAAGAAATTTGCGGGCTACCTGTAAAAACTGCTCCAAACCGATACTCAGTAGATAAACGAGAAATGCCTTGCCCGCTAGACAAAATGGATTCCATCAAAAATGCCTTTCATAATTTCAAAATGTTATAAACTTATAAAATTACAAAAAATGCCCGCTGAACACTTTACTTAGCGTTCAGCGGACATTTCTGTCTGCTTAGTTTTGATCTCCGATACCGAGCCGACACCTTATAGTATCAAATTAGTATCAAAGAGTCTTTCGAAATCACGGAAACCCAGTCATATCAAGGTGTTCAGGGTTTCACACTCCTACTCCCACTCCATTGTTGCGGGGGGTTTGGGGGTGGTGTCGTAGACGATGCGGTTTATACCGGGGACTTCAGTCGTGATCCGGCGTGTTACTGTGTCGATTAAGTCGTATGACAAGCGGACATAATCGGCAGTCACAAAATCAGTGGTTGTCATTGCACGAAGCACAGCGGTTTCCTCGTAGCAGCGGGCGCCGTTGCGTATGCCGACGCTTTGGATGTTGGGCAGTATTGCGAAATATTGTTGTATCTCCTTGTGCAAGCCGGCACGCTCGATTTCTTCGCGGAAAATGGCGTCGGCCTCGCGCAGCATGTCCAGCTTCGGCTTGGTCAACTCGCCGAGGCATCGCACGGCAAGGCCGGGGCCTGGGAAGGGCTGGCGGGTCACGTAGGCTTCCGGCAGTCCCAGGGCTCTGCCGCACTCGCGCACTTCTTCTTTATACAGCAGCCGGATGGGCTCTAAGATGGTTTCAAACTCTATATTCAAGGGCATGCCGCCGACATTGTGGTGTGCTTTTACTTGCTTGTACCCGTCGCCGCCGCTCTCCATTATGTCAGGGTAGATCGTCCCTTGTAACAGGCAGCCCACGGCGCCGAGCTTTTTAGCTTCCTCTTCGAATACGCGGACGAACTCTTCGCCGATAGTTTTGCGCTTGAGTTCCGGATCCGTCACGCCTTTGAGTTTTGCCAAAAAGCGCCCCTCCGCCTCGACGCGGATCAGGTTGATTTCATATGCTCCCTGGAACAGCGCCGCAACTTGATCGCCCTCGCCCTTGCGCATGAAGCCCGTGTCCACGAAGATGCATGTGAGCCTGTCCCCGACGGCGCGCTTGGCGATCACGGCGCACACGGCGGAATCGACCCCACCGGACAGGGCGCACAGCACAGGGCGGCCGGCGGCTTCGCTGCGGATGCTTTCACATGCTTGTTCGATAAAGGCTTCCATAGACATATTGATGTTAACCATTTGCGCCCTCCAGGTCATTTTATAGTATTGCTCATTCCTCGCCGCTCCAGCAGTATGTGCAAAGCTTGCATTTGTCTATACCGATGGAGCCCAACAGCCCATCCAGCGAGTTATATGCCAGGGTGGTCAAATTCAACTTCTTCCTAATGGCTTCTACCATGTTTTTGTACCGCTCGGTCGAGCAGTCCGCGTATTGCGACATATGCGCCTCACCGCCGTCGCCTTCCAGCGAGTGGATGGCCTGGCGGGAGATGAGTTCGTTTTCGGATGTGGTGCGGGAAAAATTCAAGTAAATGCAGCTTTTCAGCACAGGGGGGCATGCGGAGCGTATATGCATTTCCGCCGCCCCGCAGGCGAATAAAAAACTGACGGCTTCGCGCATCTGTGTGCCGCGCACGATGGAGTCCTCGACAAAAATCAGCTTTTTTTTATCGATGAGCGTGGTAATCGGCACCAACTTCATGCGCGCTATTAGCTCGCGGGTGCCCTGCTCCAGGGGGGTGAAGCTGCGTGGCCATGTTGGCGTGTACTTGATCAACGGGCGCGCGAACGGGATGCCGGACCGGTTGGCATAGCCAATGGCGTGGGCCGTGCCGGAGTCGGGGATGCCTGCCACATAGTCCATGCCGCCGCCAGCGGCGCCGCCGGCCGCACTGTCGCGGTCAGCGAGGCTGCTGCCGCACCTGTACCGCATTTCCTCGACGTTGACGCCCTCATAGCTGGAGGTGGGGTAGCCGTAGTATGTCCACAAAAATGAGCACATCCGCATCCGGTCGCCCGGCTTTATTATTTGCTTCATGTCGTCCGCCGTGATGAAGACCACCTCGCCGGGGCCCAGCTCGTAGCATGACGAATAGCCGAGGTTGATATAGGCGAATGACTCAAAGCTGACGCAGCGGCTGTCCTCTTTTGTGCCAATGGATAGCGGGGTGCGCCCCAGTTTGTCACGCGCCGCGTAGATGCCGCCGTCCGCGCACACGAGCATGGTCATGGAGCCTTCGATGACGCTTTGTGCATATGCAATTCCCTCTGTGATGCTGCCCTTGCGGCACATGAGGGACGCTACGAGCTCTGCGTCGTTTATGCGCCCACGGCTGAGCTCGGCAAAATAGGCGTTGTCGTCGTCAATCAACTGCTTGCAAAGCTGCGCGCTGTTGTTTATGCGCCCGACCGTCACGATGGCGAACACGCCTATTTTGGAATATATGATGATAGGTTGCGGGAAGCTGTCGCTGATGCAGCCGACGCCGACATGGCCTTTAAGATCGGTTACGTCGGTTTCAAATTTTGTTCGAAAAGGTGAATTTTCGATATTGTGTATGGCGCGGTTGAAATGCTTGCCGTTGTATACCGCCATTCCGCCCCGGCTGGCGCCGAGGTGCGAGTGGTAGTCCGTCCCAAAAAATAGGTCCATTACGCACTCGTCTTTTGAGCAAACGCCGAATATGCCGCCTATAGCCTACACCTCCAGTTAAAAATACGCTTCGCGGCGCGCCTGCTCCGCCGCTCATTATTCGACGGTGACGCTCTTTGCCAGGTTGCGCGGTTTATCTATGTCCAGCCCCTTGTTGGCCGCGACGAAATATGCGAATAACTGCAGCGCCACCACAGTCAGCGACGGCGAAAACAGCTCGTCCGTCTGCGGCAATGCGATGTGCGACAGGCGACTGTCCGGCTCTGCGTCTAGCTCTGCGCTCAGATCTGTGCTCAGATCTGCACCATGTCCACTACCATGCCCGCCGCCATGCTCACTGTCATGCTCACCGTCTTGCCCGACGCCCGGGGCGCCCGAATGGCAGTCGCCGATCAGCAGCACTTTCGCGCCTCGGCTTATCACCTGTTCCACATTACTCATTATTTTATCATATAATCGCGCGCAGTTGGAGATCGCAACCACCAGCGTGTCCTCTTCGATCAATGAAATAGTCCCGTGCTTGAGTTCCCCTCCCGCGTAGGCCTCGGAGTGGATGTAGGATATCTCTTTGAGTTTGAGCGATCCTTCGAGCGCGATGGCGTAGTCGATGTTCCTCCCGATAAAGAAGATGCTTTTGTAGCCTACGCTTTTAGACGCGTATCTTTGGATGGAGTCGACCTGCTCCAGTATATGCGCCACTTTGTCGGGCAGCCCTTTGATTTCGTCTATCAGCACCTGCGCGACGCCGGGGGGCAGCCTGCCCAGCCTGCTGGCGAACTCAATCGCAAGAACATACAGCAATATAAGCTGCGTCGAAAACGCCTTCGTCGTCGCCACAGCGATTTCGGGCCCGGCCGCAGTATATATGCACAAATCCGCTTCTTTGGCGATAGTGCTGCCGACCACGTTCACAATGGACAGCGTCGTCGCCCCCTTGGCCCTGGCTTCACGGAGCGCGGCAATGGTGTCGGCGGTCTCGCCGGACTGGCTGACTAAAATGACAAGCGAACGCGCGTCCAATATAGCGTCCTTATACCGAAACTCGCTGGCGAGCTCCACTTCGACCGGCACCTTGCACAGCCGCTCGAAAACGTTCCTCGCCACCATGCCGGCGTTGTACGCCGAGCCGCAGGCCGTTATCACAATTTTGTTGAAGCCGGTAATGTCGAGGCTGTCGATGACGGGCCTGTTGGCGCCGGCGCCGGTTGCGGACATAATGGTGCTCCGCAGCACAGCCGGCTGCTCCATGATCTCCTTTAACATAAAATGCGGGTAGCCGCCTTTCTCCGCGCTGTCCAGGCTCCAGGTTATCGTCTCCAGAGGCTTGCGGAAAGGCTCCCTGTCTATGTTGCAAAAACGCACGGAGCCCTCGCGCAATATGGCGAGCTCCTTATCGTTCATATAATAGACCCGGTTGGTGTGTTTCAAGATAGCGGGCACGTCCGACGCTATAAAGTGCCCGTGCCCGGATACGCCGACGATCAACGGGCTGTCTTTTTTGATGGCGATCAACGTATCGGGCTCGTCGATGCACATGATCCCGAGTGCGTATGAGCCTTCCAGCCTGCTCACGACCTTGATTGTCGTGTCCACTATGTCGCCTTTGTAGTAGTACTCCGCTAGCTGCGCGATGACTTCGCTGTCAGTTTGCGATGTGAATTCGATACCCTTGCCCGCGAGCTCGTCGCGCAGTTGCCTGTAGTTTTCAATGATCCCGTTGTGAACGATGGCGATGAGCCCTCGGCGCCCCAGGTGTGGGTGCGAGTTTTCGTTGGACGGCTCCCCGTGCGTCGCCCACCGTGTATGCCCGATGCCGATATGGCCGCTCGTCGGGCGCAGGCCGATTTCGCTTTCCAGCACGGACAGCCTACCTTTTCGCTTGACCACGTTAAAGTTGCCGCCTGTGTAGACAGCCAGCCCCGCCGAGTCATAGCCCCGATATTCCAGTTTCTTTAACCCTTCTATGATGATCGGGACAGCATTTTCTTTCCCGACATAGCCTATGATGCCGCACATGGCGATATGCCCCCAATGTCGTGATTGTTAAGTCTACAACAACTATAGCAAGTCTTTCCTCAGCGTTTCGTCGGGCGTCGCGGACAGGTATGTCACCGGGATGTCTAGGACCGTCAGCGCCCCCGACCGCCCCTCGCGCTGGTAGCGGCATGCAGCCCGCGCGTATGCGACAAGCGTGCTGGCCGTGAACTCCGCGTTGTTGTTCAGATCCAGCGAATACTCGATGGTGTGCCTGCCGCTGACCGTCTTGCCGCTGTGAACCACGAATCCGCCATGCGCCATGCCCGTATGGTTGGCGTTGAACTCGTCCTTACCGATGAAGTGGACTATGGTGTCGTATTCGGCAAAATAGTAGGGCATCGTTTTGATGCTGGTTTCGATGGCTGCTTTGTCCGCGCCCTCCTTCGCCACGACGAAGCATTCCCTCAAATGTTTATCCCTCGTTGCCAGCGCTCCGCCTTCGCCTTTCCGGGCCTTTTCGATCGCTGTCGCGATGGGGATGGTATATTGGATGGCAGCCTCGACCCCGTCGACCCTCCTGATGGCGTCTGAATGGCCTTGGCTGACGCCCTTGCCCCAAAACGTGCATCCAGAGCCGTGCGGCAGCACTGCGGCGGCCAGCGCCCTGTTCAGCGAAAACAGGCCCGGGTCCCAGCCTGCCGAGATGACGGATATCAAGCCGGCGCTGCGCGACGCCGCGTCCATCGCCCTGTAATAGTCGGGGATCTTCGCATGCGTGTCGTAGCTGTCCACGGTATTGAAGCTTGCCGCGAACTGTGGCCCTTGCTCCGGCAGATCGGTGGCCGAGCCGCCGCACAAAATCATGACGTCCACTTTGCCTTTGAGGCTCGGCGCGTCGCTAACATGGAGTATTGCCGCTGTCGAATTGTTAGTGGCTTGCGAGCCACTGTCATGCATGCCGCTGGCTTGCATACCACTGGAAAGCGTGCCCGGCGGCCGCCTCGTCAAAATGGCCACCAGCTCAAAGTCCGGATTCTGCCCGATAGCCTTTTCTACGCCCCGCCCGATGTTGCCGTACCCTACGATTCCGGCTCTTATCTTATCCATATAAATACTACGCCCGCGACACCCCGACGCCCGCGACAACCGCGATACCCGCGCCACATCCGCGCCGCCCGTGCGCAAGCCATCCTTTCTATTGTTATTTTCTAATGCTAATATTCCTTTACTATTTTCCAATGCGAATATTCTATTGCTATTTATGTTCATGCTATAATATAATACCGTTTTATGATTAGTAAAATTAATCATTCTAATGACAACGATAAGGAGAATGGATGCCTTGTTCGTCAACCTGGAGCTGTACAGATTCTTTTGCGAAACGGCAAAGGCCCGCAATGTCACAAAAGCCGCCGAAAAGCTTTTCGTTTCACAGTCCGCCGTATCGCAGTCGATAATGCAGTTGGAAGACAGGCTGGGATGCAAACTGTTCAACCGCAACAAGCGTGGCGTGCAGTTGACGCCCGAGGGGGAGGTCCTCTTTTCATACGTGGGCAACGCGATATCCCTGATTGAAAACGCGCAGGACAAAATAGCCGAGATGAGGGATTTGCGCGACGGAGAGATAAAGATCGGCGCGTCCGATACAGCGTGCAGCCTGTTCTTGCTGCCCATCCTGAACAGCTTCAACGCGGCATACCCGGAAATTCATATATCCGTGATTAACAGGACGACCAGGGAGCTGATCAAGCATTTGAAAAATGGCGACGTCGACATGTCGTTCGTCAACCTGCCCGTAGACGCCGACGACACGCTCGACATACAGCCTGTCATGCAGTTCCACGACTGCTTCGTGGCGGGCGAAAAATACGCGTATCTAGCTGACTCCGTGATGCGGCTGAAAGACCTGCAGAAATACCCGATACTAATGCTGGAGAAGAGCAGCAACTCCCGAAATCAGATGGACATCTTTCTACAGGGGTACGAGCTGGATATCGTACCGTCGATAGAGCTGGAGAGTCTCGCGCTGATCGCCGAATTTGCGAAAATCGGGCTCGGTATCGCAGCAACGATCAAAGAGGACGTGCAGAGGATGCTGGACAGGCGGGAGCTATATGAGCTGCGCTTCATCGAGGCGCTGCCGATGCGCAGCCTCGGGCTGGCCCAGGTGAAGAACATCTCCCTGTCATTTGCCGCCGACGCGTTCAAGAAAGCCGTTTTGCAGCAATCCGGTAAGGATGTATAACTTTGTGGTTAGCGTTAGGAATATATGATGATGTTGTAGGAGCAGCCTTTGCGGTTGCCCGATTTATGGTTGGTCGACCCGTTGAACAGGCAGGTAACAGCGAGGGTTGACCCTATCTATAGGCGCTTGTGAATATTAGTTACCCCAAGTAGGCTTTTTTTACGGCCTCGTTGTTTAGCAGCTCGCTTCCCGCGCCCTGCATGACGAGGCGCCCGCTCTCCAGGACATATGCCGTGTCGGCCGCGTGCAGCGCGACATTGGCGTTCTGCTCGATTAATAGGATGGTCACGCCCTGGCTGTTGATGGCGCGGATAATTTCAAAAATCCCCTTTACGATGAGCGGGGCCAGCCCGAGCGACGGCTCGTCCATCATCATGAGCTTCGGGCGGCTCATGAGGGCGCGCCCCACCGCGAGCATCTGCTGCTCGCCCCCGGACAACGTGCCCGCCGTCTGCCATGAGCGCTCTTTTAGGCGCGGGAACAGCTCGCACACCCATTCAATGTCCTGCTTAATGCTGTCTTTTCGCAGGTATGCGCCGATTTTCAGGTTTTCCAAGACGGTTAAATCGGGGAAGACCCTGCGGCCCTCCGGCACCATCGTGATCCCCATCGAAACAATGCGGTGGGGGGGCGCCGCAGTGATGTCCGCCCCGCCGAACGTGATTGTACCAGAGGCAGGCTTGACCAGCCCGGCGATGGTCTTCAAAATGGTGGATTTGCCGGCCCCGTTCGCCCCTATCAGCGTCACGATTTCGTGCTCCGGCACGGACAGTGAGACGCCCTTAACGGCCTCTATGCCGCCGTAGTTGACAGCGAGGTTGTCTATCTCAAGAATCTTCGGCCACCCCCAAGTACGCGTCGACGACGCGGCTGTCGTTCTGTACCTGTTCGGGCGTCCCGTGCGATATCAGTTTCCCGAAATCCAGTACATAGATGCGATCCGAAATGCGCATGACCAGGTCCATATGGTGCTCGATCAAAAAAATTGTCAGCCCGTAACGCTTCCTTATCTGCAATATATATTCGTTCAGCTCGAACGTCTCCTGCGGGTTCATGCCTGCCGCCGGCTCATCCAGAAGGAGGAGGGTGGGCGCTGTGGCGAGGGCCCTAGCGATTTCCAGCCGCCGCTGAAAGCCGTACGGGAGGCCGGAGGCGATGTCGTCTTTGAGGTGCGTCAGGTTCTGCTCCTCGAGCAGCGCCATGGCTTCATCCCGCATGCGCGCCTCCTCGCGGGCGTTCAGCCGGAACGCGGCGCTGAACGGGTTCTGCCTGGCCCTCATATGCTTGGCTATCAGCACGTTTTCAAAGACAGTGAGCCCTTTGAACAGGCGGATGTTTTGGTACGTGCGCGCTATGCCGCGCTTCGTTATCATGTCTGGCGTGAGGCGCACTGTCGCCCTGTAGCTGCCCGCGCTCCCGCCTTTATATAGCGCTTTCATTTTGCCGCGCGGATGGTTCTCCGCGATGGTCTCGCCGTTCAGGACGACCCGCCCGTTGGTGGGCTCGTATACTCCCGTGATGCAGTTGAACGCCGTCGTCTTGCCCGCGCCGTTCGGGCCAATCAGCGCGACGATCTCCCCTGCGCCCACCGTGAGCGACAGGCTGTCCAGTGCCAGTACGCCGCCGAACTGCATGGTGACGCCCTCCAGGATCAGGTGCGCCGCCAGCGCGTGCGACTCCGGGGCGCGCAACGCATTTCCTACATCGACAAGCTTCAGCGATTTACTTTTGTCGCCCGCCTGGGCAAGAGCATCCGTCATTTGCCCCTCTCCGCTTTCGCCCAAAGCCGCCGGTACTTGGCGGCGTATTTGTCAATCGTGTGCGTCAGCTCCCTGTCGCCCATTATGCCCTTGCGGAAGAAGAGGACGATCATCATGATGATGACGGAAAAGACGACGAGCCGGAATCCGTTACGAAACAGGAAAGGCGCGCGTATGCCCAAAAAGGCGCCGGAATCCAGGCCACGCAGCCACCATTCCGAGGCGGAAATGTAGAGCAGCGCGCCGACGCAGCTCCCTGAAATCGAGCCGATGCCGCCCAACACCACTATGAGCAGTATCTCGTACGTCATCGACGCGCGGAAATTGTTGGCCTGCACCGTATTGGTGTAGATCGCATACATTGCGCCGCCGACGCCGGCGAAGAACGAGCTTATGCAAAAGGATAGTTGCTTGTGCCTGTACAGGTTTATACCCATGGACTCCGCCGCCACCTCGTCCTCGCGGATCGCCTTGAAGGCCCTGCCATAGGACGAGTTGACCAGCAGGACGATGAAGCCGACGCACAGCGCCGCGAGCAGCATGATGAAAAACGTGCCGAGGTTCAGGCTCAGGCCTGCCGCGCGGACCTGGAAATCGTTCAGGCGCACATAGCCGCTGAGCGGGTTCGAGGCGTTGGTCAGGGGGCCGAGCTTGCCCCATTGGAGCATCGCCCGTATTATCTCGGCAAAGCCCAGCGTCGCGATGGCCAAGTAATCGCTTTTTAGTTTTAGCACAGGTATGCCGATGAGGAATGCGACTGCCGCCGCCGCCACGCCCGCCAGCACGATGGCGACCATCACGCCTGTGAGCATGCCGAAGCCGCCCATCGCGGCTCCCAGCGCCTCGGGGAGCGAGAACTGGATCAGGCTGTCGTAGTACCTGTAGACTGTGTCCCGGGCGGACTGGGGTATAGTGAGCAGGGCATAAGTGTACGCCCCGATGAGCATGAAGCCCGCCTGCCCGAGTGAAAACAGCCCGGTAAAGCCGTTCAACAGGTTCATAGACACCGCGACGACCGCGTAGACAGAGCTTTTGCGCAGGACTATCAGGAGCATGGCCATCGCGTCTGTAGAAGCGATGACCTGGTCTAGGACGACGGAAAGGCCGAACATGGCGAGCAGCAGCGCGGCCACGAACTGCCGCCTGCCCATCGTGAACGCCGACATATGCTGTTTTATGCGACGAATAAAGCCCATTGAACCCTCATGTAAATATTGTGCCCGTTAACCCGCTAAACCCGCTAAGCATGTTGTGTACATTACACCTGCTAAGCATGCTGTGTACATTGCACCTGCTAAGCATGCCGTGTACATTGCACCTGCCCTCAGACTTTGTCGGCGGTCTTTTCGCCGAACAGGCCCGCCGGCTTGAAGACGAGTATGACTATCAGCAGGACGAATGTGAATGCGTCGGAAAACGTAGCCAGCTCCAGCGGGGCGGACAGCACGCCCATGTGTACCAGTACCGTGTCCATGCCCTTGATGGCGCTCTCGCTGACGCCTATAATGATGCCGCCCAGCACCGCGCCCGGTATCGAGCCAATCCCGCCAAAGACAGCGGCGATAAACGCTTTGAGGCCCGACATAGCCCCGGCGGTAGGGAAGACGCCCGGGTAGTTCGTAAAGTACAGCATGGAACCGACCGCCGCCAGCAGCGAGCCGATGGCGAACGTCGCCGATATGACATTGTTGATTTTTATGCCCATGAGCTGGCTCGTCTCGAAGTCCTTCGCAACCGCGCGCATGGCCATGCCCATTTTCGTATGGTTGATAAGCAGGATAAGGGCGACTACGAGCGCGGCAGTAAAAAACGGCGTGACCACCGTCACTCGTTTAGTGGCGACGCCGAGGATGGTGATCGAGTCAGAAATCCACGGTATCTGCGGGTAATTTTTTGTAAGGCCTCCCGTAATGTACAGCGCGAGGTTCTGCAACAGATAGCTCACGCCGATGGCCGAAATCATGACCGACATGCGCGGCGAGTTCCGCAGCGGCTTGTACGCAGCGCGTTCGATGGAGAACCCCATAATAGCGATGATGAGTATCACGGCCGGTATGGCCAAGTAGAGGGGCAGGGCCTGGGCAAGGTAGACCATGATCAGGCCCGCCGCCATGAATATGTCGCCGTGCGCGAAGTTGATGAGCCGCAAGATGCCGTAGACCATCGTGTAGCCAATCGAGATCAGGGCGTATTGCCCGCCCACCGATATGCCCGCCAATATGTACGGCATTATAATTTCAATAAATTCCACAAAAACCTCGGAAGGGCCCTAATGTAAGTTCCTCGCCACACTATACGCCCTGCTGCGCCACGAACTCCCACTCGCCGCTGCTGGGGTTGCACCATTTGACATAGGCTGTGTCGCGGATCGCGTCGCCGTTGATATTGTCAAAAGCGATCGAGCCCGAAACGCCGCTGTATGTGACCCCGCCCAGCACGCGGAGGACGTCTTCCGGTTTCGTGGATCCGGCTGTCTTAAGGGCCTCCAGCGCCACATAGTACGCGTCGAAGCCCATCGCGGACACGGCCGCTATTTTGTCGTCGCCGCCATTGTTGGTCTTTGCCTGGGAGTCGGTGTTGATCCAGTCCTTTATGCCGTTGTCAAACTGCGCGTTGCCGCCCTCTTGGTAGAACGTCGTGACATAGATGTCCACGTCCTTGCCCGAGGCCGCGTTCAAGATGACGTTTGAGTCCCACGTGTCGCCGGCCAGGACCGGTACGCCCAGGCTCTGCGTCGCCGCCTGGTCGATGATCAGAGCAGCCGCCTCTGTGGAGACGGGCGAGAAAAACACCCCGGCGCCGGCTGTCTTGGCGTTGGTTACATATGAGCTAAAATCCGATGTTCCATCGGGGAACGTTTCATAGACGCAGTCGTCCGCGCCGAACGCCTCCATAAAATAGTTGCTGAGGCCGACCGAGTAGTCGTCGCCCTGTTTTGCAAGGACATAGGCCTTGGTCGCGCCCATCTGGTCCTTTGCAAAATTCGCAAGCACAGTGCCCTGGAACGGGTCGAGGAAGCAGATGCGGAAATAATGGTTGTTGCCCTGCGTGACCATGGGGTTAGTACACGTTACGCCGATGACGGGTATGCCCGCGTCGCCAAACGTGGAAGAGGCTGCCATGCTGACGCCGGAGCCGTACGAGCCGAGCACGACGGACACATTCTTCGATACCAGCGTCTGCGCCGCCGACGGCGCCTTGTCGTTGGCCGACTGGTTGTCCGATATCTCCAGCACGACCTTATATGTCTTGCCCCCGATTTCCACATTGGGCGTGATGTGGTTGGCGTACTGCATGCCCAAAATTTCCTGTTTGCCGCCTGCGCCGTTGTCGCCAGACTGCGGCTCAAACACGCCAATCCGGACCTGATCCCCATCGCTGTTGCATCCAAACAGCAAAGTCGGCAACAGCAGCAAAACAACTAATACCATGATAAAACGCTTCATTAACAATTCCTCCAGGTAATATTGTATAGTGCGGCATAGGCGTGCAATCGTTCGCAAGCCATGCCTTAAAAAAACTAAAAACGTCCATTAATTCACTAAAAATACAGTTTTACAGTCGCATTATAACAAAGAAAGCGTATAAAAACAACAAATTGAAATCGCCAAATACACTGCCAAATCCACGCCCGCCCGAACTTATATACACTACTCACGCACCCGAATGCGCGTTATAAAACGCAATAGATTTTCAACCGTAAACGCCAAGTCCTCGCGCGCGTGCAGCTTCGCCCGCGAAAAGTCCTCGGCGAGTAAATTTATGCTGAAAATGCCGGCGACGCCCTCGGCGTATGCCCCTTTTGCCGTTTTGTCGATATCGCCTACGATGGCGGCGACAGGGACACCTGAGGCCCTCGCCCTGCGCGCGACGCCAATGACGACCTTCCCGCGCAGGCTCTGTCCGTCGATTTTCCCCTCGCCGGTCAGTATTAAATCGGCGCCCGCGATGACATCCTCGAATTTCACCGTGTCCAGCACGACCTCGATCCCCATTTTGAGCGAGGCGCCAAAAAACGCTACCATGCCCGCGCCCATGCCGCCCGCCGCCCCGGCGCCGCGCATGGTCGATATGTCTAGGCCGAGCGAACTTTTCATCTGTTCGTCCAGGTTGACCAGCCCCGCGTCCAGCAGCTCCACCGTCGCCCTGTCGGCGCCCTTTTGCGGCCCGAATATATAAGCCGCCCCCTCTGTGCCGTGCAGGGGGTTGTCGATGTCGCACATGGTTATGATCTCGACGCCCCGCAGGGAGGCGTCGTTGCCGCTGGTATCGATGCGCGCTATCTTTGACAATGTGCCACCGACCGGGACGAACGGCTCGCCCGCGCCGTCGAAAAACTTTGTGCCGATAGCCGCTGCCGCGCCGCATCCGCCGTCGTTCGTGGCGCTGCCGCCAAGTCCGGCAATGATCTTCTTTGCGCCGCGCCGGGCGGCATCAAGGATGAGCTGCCCGACGCCGTACGTGGTGGTCCGAGTCGGGTCGGGTCGGCCCTCAACGAGTGGGAGGCCTGCGCAAGCCGCCATTTCGACGACTGCCGTTTCGCCGCCGTCTATCAGTGCGTAAAACGCGTCCATTTCTTCGCCGAAGGGCCCCTGCACCTTTGCGTTGATCCGCTCGCCGCCCAGAGCCTGTAAAAATGCGTCCACGCTGCCCTCGCCCCCGTCGGCCACAGGGATTTGGCGGATCTGTGCGTCGGGGATCACCGCCAGTATCGACTCGGACATGATCCCGCATATCTGCGCCGAACTCATCGTGCCTTTGAATGAATCGGGTATCAAAACAAAATTTTTCATCTGGCCTCCGCTTGCCTCCGCTTGCATCCGCGCGCGCTACATGGTCGCTAATAATGGCTTTGCCGTAAAATAATTATTTATATTTGTGCCGTTACTATTCGTTCTGCTTGTATTAATGCTGCTACTATTCATACTGCTTAAATTTGTGTCGCTAATAATCGTGCCGCTTACGTTCGTGCCGATTTATTAATTGCCGTCAGCGCAAAATTTTCTTTTGCGGCCCTGCATATGGGGCAGTAAAAAGTGTCCGGCAACTCGGAGAACGGTAAATCTATGTCCCGGTACTCGTAACCGCAAAAACCGCATTTGAACACCACCTCGCCGGCCGCTCCCAAAGTCCCTGACGCACCTGCCGCTCCTGCCGCCACAGCAGTCCCAGTCGTCCCTGTGGTACCGCCGACTACCCCAGTCGCCCCAGCTGCATTGGCAGCCCCTGCAGCCCTTGTCGCACCTGCCGCCCCGCCGACTGCTCCAACTGCCACTGTCGCCCCTGCCGCCCCGCCCTCATCGTCGGCGACATAAGTTGGCGCGTTCTTCGCGGTCTTCCCCCTGACGACATTGTGATAATAGGCATAAGTCATGGGCGGGTCCTTGGACAGGTTCGCCGCGTCCGTCACGTCCGCGATAAATATGGTGTGTGTATGGTTTTCCACAAAACTCGCGACTTTACATTGTAGGTAACCGGTGACGCCTTCCGTCAAATAGGGCA
>WRLR01000106.1 GCA_009777515.1 Oscillospiraceae bacterium
TCATTAAATCATTGACATCGTCTGTGCCTATTTTTTCGTGATCCATGATCCATGTAACAACGGCCGGGTCAATCGAGCCGCAGCGCGTCCCCATCATCAGGCCATCGAGCGGCGTGTAGCCCATGCTCGTCTCCACCGACTTGCCGCCGTCCACCGCGCAGATGCTCGAGCCGTTGCCGAGGTGGCATGTCACTATTTTTAGCTCCTCCAAAGGTCGCCGCAGCATTTCGGCAGCGCGCGACGCCACATATCTGTGCGACGTCCCGTGGAACCCGTATTTGCGTATACCGTACTTCTCGTAATAATCGTAGGGCAGCGCGAAAAGGTACGCGCGCTGCGGCATCGTCTGGTGGAACGCCGTGTCGAACACCGCGACGTTCGGCGTGCCGGGCAGCATCTTCATACACGCCTCTATGCCGATGATATTGGGCGGGTTGTGAAGCGGCGCAATCTCTATGCAGGCCTTTATCCCGTCCAGTACCTTTTCATCTATGATGGTGGAATCCGAAAATTGCTCTGCGCCATGGACGACTCTGTGCCCGACCGCCGTTATTTCCTTTATATCGGTAATGACGCCGTTCTCTTTGTCCCTGAGCAGCTCAATGACTTGCGTAATCGCATCGTGGTGATCCTTCATGTCGATGTTGATGATTAACGGTTCCTCGTCGCCTCTGGTCTGCCTAGCGAACGATTTATCCATGCCCACCCGTTCGCACAGCCCCTTGGCGAGCACCAGCTCGTTCGCCATGTCTATAAACTGGTATTTAAGTGACGAACTGCCGCAATTGATGACCAATACTTTCATACTCATGTTTGGATTTAGCCCCCTGCTTGTTGTGAATATTTATGCTTGCTGCGCCTGCACCGCAGTGATTGCGGCGACGCCTACTATGTCCTCAGCGCTGCACCCGCGCGAAAGGTCGTTCAATGGTTTGGCGATCCCCTGGAGCAGCGGCCCGTACGCCTCCGCTTTCGCGAGGCGCTGCACGAGCTTGTAGCCGATGTTGGCGCTGTTGAGGTCCGGGAAGATCAATACGTTGGCCTTGCCTGCTACCGGACTTCCCGGGGCTTTTGAGTTCCCGACGTCCGGCACGATCGCCGCGTCGAGTTGCAACTCGCCGTCGATTATTATATCCGGCGCCTTTTCTTTTGCGATAGCCGTCGCGTCGATCACTTTTTGGGTTGCCTCGCTCTTGGCGCTGCCGTACGTGGAGTACGAGAGCATCGCCACCAACGGCTCCGCGCGTACCAGCCGCTTGAACGACCTGGCCGCTCCGACGGCTATCTCCGCCAGTTCCTCTGCGCCGGGGTTCTCCATCAGGCCGCAGTCCGCGAACACGAATGCGCCGTCACTCCCGAACACACAGTCCGGCACGTCCATCAAAAAGAATGATGAGACGAGCTTTACGCCGGGCGCCGTGCGCAATATCTGCAGCCCGGGGCGCAGCGTGTTTGCAGTAGAGTTAGCCGCGCCGGCGACCATGCCGTCTGCGGCGCCCATTTTTACCATCATCACGCCGTAATACAGCGGGTTCTTCATGGCCGTAATGGCGTCGTCCTTTGATATGCCTTTGGACTTGCGCATTTCAAAAAACGCGTCGGCGTACTCTTCAAAATTGTCGGCGCCCAACGAATCGACTATCCGCGCGCCGGAAAGGTCAATACCGCCGGCAAGTTTCGCTATGTCGTCCTCCTTGCCCAGCAGCACGACGTCCGCTATTTGCTGGGCGGTAATCTCCGCAGCCGCCTTCAGCATCCTGATATCCTGGCTCTCCGGCAGCACTATCGTCTTTTTGTCGCGCTTGGCCTCGGCCACAATCTTTTCCAGCAAGCTCATTTCAAATACTCCTTCCCGACCCACTTGCGCAAAACGTCCGGCACCCTCACGCTGCCGTCCCCGCGCTGGAACTGCTCCATTATCGCGGGGAACACACGGCTCGTCGCAAGCCCTGAGGCGTTCAGCGTGTGCATAAATTCGTTCCGGCGGGCGTCGCCGCGCCGAAAGCGCATGTTCCCGCGCCTCGCCTGGTAGTCCATGGCGTTGGACGCGGAACTCACTTCTTTATATATACCAACACTGGGCAACCAAACCTCAATATCATAAGTCTTTGCCATCGAAGCTCCGCAGTCCCCGGCGGCGAGCTTTGAGACACGGTAATGAAGCCCGAGCGCCTTCATGAGCCGTTCGGCTTTATCTACGAGTTCTGCCAGCGCAGCGCCGGACCCCTCCGGTGTCGTGTACTGGAACATTTCAATTTTATTGAACTGATGGCCCCGGATCATCCCGCGCTCCTCCGTGCGGGCGCCGCCCGCCTCGCTGCGGTAGCACGGCGTGAACGCGAAAAATTTCTTTGGCAGCTCGGCCTCCTGTAGAATTTCGTCCCGGTAAAGGTTGGCCAGCGCGGTCTCGGCAGTAGGCAGCATGAACTGCGAAAACCCGGCGCCATAGGCTGCTGTCGCGCCACCGGCGGCTGTCGCGTCTTCGGTGGATACCGCATCGCCATTTGCGCCGTCCTTCGCGTCGCTTTTTGCGTCGCCCGCTGTTTCGTCGACACCGGCGCCGGCGCCGGCGCTATCGCTCGCCAGCGCAAACACGTCCTCCTCGAACTTGGGAAACTGCCCGGCCGTGTACCCGCTCCGGTACGTGAGGATGTGCGGCGGCAGTATGAACTCATAGCCGTCCTTTATATGCTCCTCGACAAAAAAGTTGAGCAGCGCCCACTCCAGCAGCGCCCCGTCGCCCCTGTATATCCAATAGCCGCTGCCGCCAAGCTTGACGCCCCGCTCGTAGTCGACGAGCCCCAAGTCCGTCACCAGCTCCATGTGGTCTTTCATTTTGAACGAGAACCCTGGCCGCTCGCCGTATACGCTCACGACCTCGTTATTCTCCTTGCCCCCGGCGCACACGTCCTCGGCGGGCATGTTCGGCAGCGCGTCCATTATGGCCTTTATCTTGGCTTCCAGCTCCGACAGGCGGGCGTCGCTCTCGCGAATGCGCTCGCCCGTCTCCCTCATCTCCACAATGAGCCCATCGACGTCCCCGCCCTGTTTCTTTATGCGCGGGATATCGGCGGACACCTGGTTCCGCCTGGCCTTCAGCCGCTCGCCGTCCTGTATCAGGGCGCGGCGCTCGGCGTCGAACGCCAGCAGCTCCGTAAAATTAATATGGAAATCGCGCTTCGCCAGCGCCCCCGCGACCCTCCCCGGATCCTCCCGTATCAGATTAATATCAAGCATATAAAAACAACCTCATTTTCATTATCGCCATTGACCCTTAATACCCTAATGCTTTTACTGTGTACCGGACCAGGAACAGGGCCACGACCACCCACATGGTCGGCGCCACTTCTTTTACCTTGCCCTTCATCAGCTTGACCAGCACGTATGCGATAGCGCCGAAGCCGATGCCCTCCGCTATCGAATACATGAAAAACATCGGGAATATTGTGAAGAACGCCGGTACCGACGACTCAAAGTCGCCCCAGTCAATCTCGCTCAAGTTGCGCATCATCAAAAGGCCCACGATAATGAGCGCTGGCGCCGTGGCGGCGCTGGGGATGAAGCCCAGCACCGGGGCGAAAAATATGGAGAGCAAAAACAAAAGCCCCGTAACGGTCGACGTGAGACCGGTGCGCCCACCCTCCGCGACGCCGGACGCCGACTCGATATATGTCGTGACGGTGGACGTCCCGAAGCACGCCCCGGCGGACGTGGCTATCGCGTCCGCCAGCAGCGCCCTGTTGGCGCGCGGCAGGTTGCCGTCCTTGTCGAGCATGTCAGCCTGTACGGCACAGCCGACCAAGGTGCCGACGGTGTCGAACAAATCCACCATCGTGAGCGATATCAGTACGATGAACAGGGACGAGAACACTGCGGCGGCGCCGCCCTGTATGTTCAGCAGCCCCGCGAAATCCATCTTAAACGCAATTTGCCCGATGCTGGCAATGGCGGCGAAGTCGTACCCGCTGGGGAAGACGACGCCGGTGTCTGCCAGCCCGGTCGCCTGGATGATGGACGCGAGGACGGCTATGCCCAGGACGCCGATGAGGATGGCGCCCTTGACCTTGCGGATGAGGAGGAATACCATTAACGCAATGCCCAAAAGCGCCAGCAGCGCGCCCATGCTGTTCAGCGACAGCTCCGGCCCCCATGACTGGAACGCGACGATGCCCGCGTTTGACAGGCCGATAAAGGCGATAAACCCGCCAATGCCGACGGACAGCGCTTTTTTGAGAATCGGCGGGATGGCGTTGATGATTTTAGACCGCAGACCTGTGACACTGATGACAATGAACAGGATGCCCGATATAAATGTCGCGGCAAACGCCTGCTGCCATGAATAACCCATTATTAAGCATATATTGATGGCAAAAAAGCTGTTCAGCCCCATCCCGGAAGCAAGCGCAAAAGGATAGTTGGCCAAAAATGCCATCAGCAGCGAGCCGACAGTGGCGCCGAGGCATGTCGCAACGGTGAGGGCCGCGAATTTGTCCTCGAGTCCGGGCGCGCCGGACAATATGCCGGGGTTTACGACGATAATGTACGCCATCGTAAAAAATGTCGTCAAGCCGGCCATGATCTCGGTGCGGAAATTCGAACCGTGCTCTTTTACTTTAAAAAAGCGTTCAATTGCCTCCATATGCGTTCCCCTCCCCTTTCATTGTGCGCGATATAATATGTCAATATTGTGTCAATAACAACAAAGACAGTATATATTGCGCTATGGACGTTGTCAAAAATATATTATATGTAATTTTTTATGTCCCGTTCCGCCCCCGGATTTCGCCGCGCCTGATTTTGCCCCCTATTGTCTTTGGCAGCTCGTCGGTGAACTCTATGACGCGCGGGTACTTGTACGGGGCGGTCACGCGCTTGACGTGGTCTTGCAACTCTTTTACCAGGGCGTCGCCAGGGGCGTAGCCCTTCGCCAGCACGACGGTCGCCTTGACGATGTTGCCGCGCCTCGGGTCCGGTACAGCCGTCACCGCGCATTCGACAACGGCCTCGTGCTCTATCAGGGCGCTCTCCACCTCAAACGGGCCGATACGGTAGCCCGAGCTTTTTATGATGTCGTCGGAGCGCCCTACGAACCAGTAGTAGCCGTCGGGGTCCATCCAGGCGACGTCGCCCGTATTGTAGCACCCGTTGCGGAACGACTCCCTGTTGAGCGCCTCGTCGTTGTAATAGCGCCGGAACAGGCCCGGCGGCGCGTAGCTGTCGACGCCCCGCACGACGATCTGCCCCTCGATGCCCTCGTCGCAGACGTTATACTCCTCGTCGACGACGGCGATTTTGTAGAGCGGCGAGGGCTTGCCCATGGAGCCGGGCTTGGGCTCGAACCATTCGAAGTTCGCCAGCAGCACGGACGATTCCGACAGGCCGAAACCCTCTATGATCCCGAGGCCAGTCAGAGCCTTCCACTGGTTGAACACCTCCGGGTTCAATGGCTCGCCCGCCGTAGTGTAGTGCGTTATCGACGAGAGGTCGTAGGAGCGGACGTCCTCTTGAATCATGAACCTGTACATCGTCGGCCCCGCGCAGTACGTGGTGATGGGGTAGTCCCGCATGATCTCCAGCATCCGCAGGGGCGCGAACCTGTCCATGTCATATGCGAACACCGCCGCGCCGCATATCCACTGGCCGTAAATCTTGCCCCAGCCGAACTTGGCCCAGCCGGAGTCCGACAGCGCCGTCAGGTGCAGCGCCCCATCGCACGCGCGCTGCCAGTACTTCGACGTCGTAATGTGGCCGAGCGGGTATGTATAGTCGTGCATGACCATCTTGGGCATCCCGGTCGTCCCGGAAGTGAAATATATAAGGAAGGGATCGGCGAGCCGCGACGCGCCGCCGCCGGTGGGGCGGGCGAACCCGTCGGGGCGGCGTTCGATTTCGGCGCCAAAGTCCAAAAACCCGTGAACGCGGACATAGTCACGTGTTGGGCTTGGCTGCGTTGAGGTTGTTCGCGCCGGGCTTGGTTGCGTTATGGCTGGCCGCGTTGGGCTTGGCTGCGTTAATTTTGCATGTGAGGGCTCAGCTTCAGTCAAGCCCACGCATATCACATGCTTGACGGTGGGCGACTGGGCGAGCGAGAGCCGGATGTCCTCCAGCAGACGCGCGTCCGGCGCCGCCACAATAGCCGATACGCCCGCCGCGTTGTTGCGGTACACGATATCTTTAGACGTCATCATTGCAGAAGCTGGTATGAGGATCGCACCAAGCTTGTGCAGAGCGGTCGCGCAGATCCAGTATTCGTGGCGCTGCTTTAATATCAACATAACAAAGTCGCCCTTGCCAATGCCCAAATCCGCGAAAAAATTCGCCGTTCTGTCGCTTTGGCGCTTGATGTCTGAAAAAGTGTATTTTACCTCGCCGCCGAAGTCGTCGATCCACCACAGCGCGAGTCTGTCGGGCGCGAGCTCCGCCCATGCGTCAACAACGTCAAAGCCGAAGTTGAACCCGTCGGGTATATTGACGGCATAGTTGTTAAAAAAATCCTCATATGAGGAGAACTCCGTGCGCGGCAAAAAACGTTCCAAAATATTCGCCATGTCAGCCATTGTATGATACCTCAGTACTATATGCGTTCAATTATTACCGTTAAAAAGTCCGCGTTTCCGCCTACGGCGCTTTGCCCGTGTGGGATCATCGGGTTGAAATAGCAACAGTCGCCCCTATTTAATATGACGTCCCTCTCCCCCAGCGTCAGCTTCACCGAGCCCTCGATCACATAGTTGAACTCCTGCCCGGTGTGCGTGACCAACTTTTTACCCGGGTCGTCCGCCCCGAACTCCAAGTGCACGATGAGCGGCTCCATCATCCTGTTCAAGAAGTTGAATGCCACGCTTTTGAACTCGTAGCCCGGGAAGCGGTCGACGCTGATCCCCTGCCCCGCCCGCACGACGCAGTATGTGTCAAGTTTCGGCGACTTGCCCGTAAGCAGCTCCGTCAAGTCCACGTTCAATACGCTGACGACTTTGTACAGCGCGCTTATCGGGATGTCCGCGGACCCGTCCTCGTACCCGTTGTACGTCTCGACAGAAACCCCGATCGCCGCCGCAAGTTCCTCCGCAGATGCGTCGCAAGACTCGCGCAACCCGCGCAGGCGCTCGGCGACTTCATTTATCGCTTCAGCCGGCATGGCATAACCTCCTTGAGCATAGTCACATTATCGAATATAAAAACCTCGGACGAACACTGTTCGTCCCTACAAGGCGTTGTGCAAATTTCGCGGTCGAACAGTGTTCGTCCCTTATATTTATTCTCATACATGGAAGCAGCTTCCGCCGATGAACTCGCGCAATATTGAGTTCGTCGGGATGTCGTCCGTCAGAATTTGAGCGAAGTAACTTAAGAATCTGTGCAGGCGTATGGCTTCCGTATATTCGGGGACGTCGTCCGCTATTTCGCAAAGCAGATCCTGTGCGACCCCTTTCATCGCGCCCAGCTCATAAATCAAACCGGAGTTGAACATGCTGTCGCAGCTCTCTTGGTAGGGGAATATATATTCTTCTTCGCCGGCGCGGACGGACGGCCACATCTTGATCGTCTCGGCGGCCTTCGTGCCCCGGAACGCGTTGTCGCGGACTATGCGGCGGATTAGGCGCGTGTCCGTCGTAGATATCCTGTTGTGATCGTCGATGTTGAGCGACGTCAGCGCGCTGATATATACCCTGTGCTTGGACTCTTTGGGTATGGACGCGGTCACTTTCGGGTTGAGCCCGTGGATCCCCTCGACCATCAGAATCTCGTTGTCGCCGACCCTGAGCGGCTGGGTGCGGTCGTCGCGCACGCCCTTCTTGAAATTATATATCGGCACATTTACTGTATTGCCCGTTATCAGCGCCTTCATCTGCGACGAAAATAGCTCGACGTCGAGGGCCTCCGGGCATTCGAGGTTGGGATCGCCGTCTTCGTCCAGCGGTATCACATCCCGGTTCAGGAAGTAGTTGTCCATGGAAATGACTTTCGTCATGAAGCCGTTGACGCGCAGTTGTATGGACAACCTGTTCGCGAACGTCGTCTTCCCCGACGAGGACGGCCCCGCGATGAGCACGATTTTTTTATGCTCGGTGGTGTTGGTGATCTGATCGGCTATCTGCGATATTTTTTTCTCCTGCAGCGCCTCGGCTACGCGCACGATGTCTGGCACGTCGCCCGTCCGGACGGCCCTGTTCAGCTCCCCGATGTTCTCAATGCCGAGTATCCTGCCCCAATTCTTGTACTCGGCGAATACATTCAAAAGTTTTGGCACGTCCTGGTACATATAGTGTTTGGCGGCGCGGCTCTTTTCGGCGCGTCCCTGCGGCATGGCCATGATGGCGCCGGGGTAGCGGTACTGCAGCGAAAATTCCTTCAAATATCCGGAGTGCGGCGCGAGGTAGCCGTACGAACAGTCGAACATCCCGTCGAACTCGCAAAAGATCACATACGGGCGGTAGCTCTCGCGGATGGAGTTGTAGAGGTCCTGCCTCTCCTTCTCCTTAAACAGCTTCTCCGCTTCGTCCAAAGGGATTTCGACGCGCTTGAACGGGATGTCCCGCGCGGCCAGTTCCCGCATCCTTTTCTCTATAGCCGCGATTTCTTCGGGGAGGGTCTCCCTGTCCCCGAGCAGCTCAAAGTAAATGTCAAAGCGGACGGAATGCTCTATTATTATCCTGCGGTTGGGGTACAGCTCCTTCACCGCCTTGACGAGCATGATGATTAGGCTGCGCTCGTATATGCGCCGGCCCTCGGACGAGAGTATGCCAACAAAGCGCACGGAGCAGTCCTCGGCTACCTCTTCGGTGAGCTCCGCGATGCGGTTGTTGACGAACGCGGCGACGACCGTGTTGGCGCGCCGTTCATCAGGGCCTATTAAATCAAAAAGCGCCGTCCTTTCCGCCACTTCGGCTGGAGGCGCGCCGTTGATCGATACATTATAATATTTCAATAAAAAACCAGCTTTCCTAATATAGTGATATACATAATGATGATATTGCCCAAGCCCCGAACGCGCTTAATTCGCTATGTTTCGTGCGTTTTTTCGCGTGCGGGCGACATGCATAATACTAGCATGGCCGCCGCGCGTCTGTCAAACAAAAATATGGCGTTATGTAGCGCTTGCAGCGTTGTTTTGATACAATCACAAAAATATCGTAAATGCCTAAAATACCATGATAATTATATATTTCACAAATAAAATGAAAGGAATCGATTGGTATGAGAGTCACGGATCATGTATATGTTTTGAACGGCAGCTACTATTCGGCGGGCGGCATGGGGAACTATCTCGGGGAGGTGTACGGGATTGCCGCGCCGGGCGGGCTCATCCTCGTTGACAGCGGGTTCACGAAGGACGCGCTGGAGCTGATTGGCGAGAACCTGGCGTATTACGGTCTTCCCGCGCAGCCGCAGTACCTGCTGCTCACCCACGCGCACTACGACCACTGCGGCAACGCGCGAGCGTTCCAGGAAATGGGCGCCAAGGTCATCGCGGGCGCCGAGGACGCGTACCAATGCGTCAACGGGGGCAGCCAAGGGCTCGATAAGCCAACGCCCTTCGACGACCGGCATATATTCCCTGCGTTCGAGCCAGACGCAACCATATCCTCCGACTGCGAGATGGATCTGTGCGGGATGCCCGTCCGTTTTATAAAGATACCGGGTCATACGCCGGGGAGCATCGCGGTCATGGTTGAGATAGACGGCAAAAAAATCGTGTTCACGGGCGACGCGCTGAACCCGCAGGGCGGCAGCCTGCTGGACTCGGCTACGCTCGGCTGGCAGGGGGACGTCCGGTTCAGCAGGGAGTCCGTAGTCAGCAGCATGATGCACCTGCTGGAGGTCGCGCCCGACGCGGACATGATCCTGTCGGGCCACGGCAAGGTGTGCCTGCGGAACGGCGGCGCGATGATAAGGCTAGCCGCGCAGACGGCGTTCCTGACCATGCGGTAGGAGCAGCCGCCTACGCCCGGTTGCCCCGGCGTCGTAGGGACGGCCGCCCTCGGCCGTCCGCGCGTCCTTGTAACGGTAAAACGCAAATATGGGCGGGAGCGATAATTAACCGCCCCGCCCATTTCGCCCTTATACAATTAAATAATTATTATGGAATCGCCTACGAAAAGAAATCGATTATCCCAAACACATAAAACAATATAATCAATACCGGCAGACCGTACATAAAATACGGCCGCAGCTTAACGGGGAACTTTATGCCCTTGCCGGCGTCGGCCTCGGCGATGAAATTTTTCCAATTCCAGCCGTAGCGGGACACGCAGAACAGGAGGAACACCAGCGCGCCCAGCGGCAGCAGGTTGTTCGAAACAATAAAATCCTCAAGGTCCAATATGACAGAACCTTCCCCGAAAGGCTGCATCCCGCTCCACGCGTTGAAGCCGAGCGCGCACGGCAGCGACAGCACAATCAGCGCAACGGCGTTGACGGCGCATGCTTTGGTACGCGACCAGTTAAACTTGTCGATCGCGAACGCTATGATGTTCTCGAACACAGCTACCACCGTCGAGAGCGCCGCAAACACCATGAACACGAAGAACAGCGTGCCCCAGACCCTGCCGCCGGCCATCGAGTTGAATATATTAGGAAGCGTTATAAATATCAGCGGCGGGCCGGCGTCCGGGCTGCCGCCGAACGCGAAGCACGCCGGGAAGATGATCAGGCCAGCCAGCAGCGCCACAGCCGTGTCCAGGATCGTAATATTTATGGCCTCGCCCGTGAGGCTGCGGTCGCGGTTGATATAGCTGCCGAATATCGCCATGCTGCCGATGCCGAGGCTCAGCGTGAAGAACGACTGGCCCATCGCGGCGAAGATGACCGTCCACAGCCCGTACTCCCGTATCGGCTGGAGGCTCGGCTTCAAATAGAATTCCAGCCCAGCCATCCCGCCGGGCAGCGTGATCGAACGCACCGCCAGTATGACCATTACCAGCAGGAGCGCCGACATCATGACTTTGGTTATCTGCTCGACCCCTTTTTGCAAACCGATTATGCATATACCGAAGCCGAGGATGCAGATAATCACCATCCACAGCACGTTCTGCCCGGCGCTGGACACATGGGCGCCAAAAAACGCCCCCACCTCGTCCGGGGTGAGCCCGACAAACCTGCCTTGCGCCGAATAGATAAGATATGCCAGCAGCCAGCCCGACACCGTCGTGTAGAACATCATCAGCAGGTAGTTGCCGGCCATGGCTGGCCAACTGAACACATGCCATTTGGAACCTTTCGGCTCTAGCTCGTGGAAGGCCTTCGCCACGCTTTTCTGGCTCGCGCGGCCCACGGAGAATTCCATCGTCATGATGGGTACGCCGAAAATAACCAGGAACACAAGGTAGATGATTACAAAGACCGCGCCCCCGTACAGGCCCGTGATGAACGGGAATTTCCAGACATTCCCAAGCCCTATGGCGCAGCCCGCGCTCAGCAAAATAAAGCCGAGCCGCGATGATAGTTTTTCCCTCTGTTGCATACCAACCCCCCTCGCAAAAATAATCCGTATCGCATGTCAAATATGTTGCTGGCGAAAGTATATCATGTAATAAAATCAATGCATAGAGGAATATGAAATGAATAAATAATTTATTTATATTTATATGTATTTGTTTGTATATGCTAGTATTAGTTTATATATGTATGTATATGATGTATATGCCAATATCTACCATGATTGCGAAATTTCCACATCGGCGACGCACGGCACGTCGCGCAGCGCCTCGGCGCCGGCCCGCTCCATTGTCGATTTCAACGAATCGGCCGCCGCCTCCGAGGCCGCGCCCTCGTCCGCTTCCAATATGATCTCGTCGTGCACTGCGGCGATTATCCGCGCGCCCGCGATTGCGCCCGTCCCCGCCAAGCGCCGCGACAACTCCCCCAGCGCCGCTTTGGCAATGTCGGCCGCCGTCCCCTGCACGGGGGTGTTGTACCGCCCCGCGAGCCCCGCCGACCCGCCGAACAGGAACTTCCTGCCAAAAAGCGTCCTGCCGTCGTCGCGCCTGTCGCCCCGGACGCGGCGGTGCCACTCGGCCACCCCGGGATAGGCGCGAAAAAACCCGTTCCGAAAAGCCTCCGCCTGCTCGAGCGTCATGTCCACGCCATACGACTGCTGCGCGTACTGCTGCAGCCCGGCGGCGCCCATCCCGAAAATCAAGCCGAAGTTCACGGCTTTCGCCGCCTGGCGCTGGGCGGGAGTGACGTCGCCAATGTCAATTTCCGACACAAGCGACGCTGTCAGGGCGTGCAGGTCCTCGCCCCTGCTGTACGCGGCAATCATCCGCGCGTCGCCCGAAATCTGCGCCGCCACCCTCAGCTCGATCTGGGAATAATCCGCGATGATCAGGTTCTTGCCGGGCGGCGCGACGAAGCACGCGCGGAAGCTCGCATCGCGCGGTATCTGCTGTATGTTCGGCCCGCCGCAGCTCATCCTGCCGCTCCACGCGCCGATTTGCATATAGTGCGGGTGCAGCCGACCGGTCTTTTTGTTAATCATCTGCGGTATAGGGTACAGGAAGCTCGACAGCGATTTGGCGGCTTTGCGGTACGCGCCGATGGCCTGTATGAGCGGGTGGCCGGCATGCGCGGACAAGACTCTTTTTGACGTGGCGTCGGCCTCGATGCCGTGGGAGCGCAGCAGTTCCAGCACATATTGGTTGCTGTCGAAGTTGTGGTTCATCACGACGCCGTCGCCCCACAAGCTCATTTGCGTCACGGGCGCCCCCGCGTATTCGCGCAGGGCGTCCAGCGCGGCGTCGCGCTCCTTTTCGGTGCGCGCCGCGAGCTGCGCCCATCGGTCGGAATCGAGGCACACGCCGTTGTACTCCATCTCAGCGACCGCGTGCGCGCAGGCAAATTCGACCTGGGCAATCCTGGCTAATTGGTTCGCGTACAGCTCCCGGACCATGGCCTCGCGGAGGCGCGGTAAAACATCGACGTCGCGCGCCGCGTAGAGCAGTTGCGCCTCCCTCAATTCCCCGCCCCAGTCCGCAGTCTGCTCACCTTTGTCAACGTCCTCGCCGAGGTAATGGCTAGCCAGGGCGGCCAAGCCGGAGCGGGGCGGGCCGCCGGAGGACTGCAGCAAGCGGCTAGCGAGCATGGTGTCAAAGACGGGCGCGGGCCGGATGCCCCATTTCATGAAAAACTGCAGATCAAACTTCGCGTTTTGGAATATTTTGACGTTCGGGCCTTCCAGCAGCTCTTTTATAACGGCGATGTCCCCGGGCGGGTACGCAAAGCAGTCGACGATGAGTATGGGAAAGCCGGCGCCCGCCAGTTGGATGAGCCTTACGCGGGCGGTGTGCGGATCAAGGCCCGTTGTTTCCGTATCGACGGCCAGCACCTTCGCCCGTTTAATGGTGGGCAAATATGGGAGCAGCGCCTCTTTGGATGTGATTACGATGTATTCCATATATTTATATAAAAGGCCATGCACAGACTGTGCACAAATTGTCATGAATAAAGCAATGGCAACGGCAAGCCTTAATCCCAATTGCTTGCCCTCGCGCCACAGTTCTGCCCTTTCTATTATTTTTTTACGCTATTGTACCATATACACGAAGAGGGACGCGCAAAAATATAGGGCGGCTCCCTTTGGAACCGCCCTTACGTGGGTTTCGTTATTTTGATGTTTTGTTATTTTGTTATGTTTATTATGTCTATCTTGTCGCTTACAACTAGATTTTTATGCCGCTTTTCGTGTTAAGCACGACTTCTTTCAGGCTATGCTGCCCGTATGTCATGCCGGCGACTATGGAAGGCGCCTCTCGCGATATGTCCGGCTGCTTCATCAATGGCTCGATCTGCTTCGAGGCCTCTTTGAACCCCTCGTACATCGAGCGCATGACGGCCTCAATGTCGTCCCAAATGGCTGCGTCGAACTTTATGTTCGCCTCCAGTATCCGGTTGCGCACATAGACATATATCGCCCCGATGTCCCGCGAAATCTCCACGTCGAAATCCAGCGCGTTGATCAGTTCCTCAACTATGGCTTGCGCCCGCTCGGAGTCCGGTTCCATTGCGGCTGCCGATTTTCGCCCGATGCTTTTTTTAATGTCGGGTATCAGCTCGAAGAACTGTTCGTACATTATGAGGATCAGCTCGGCAGGCGACGCTGTCATGACTTTAGCAGCCCTATAGTCCTCGCCCGCGCCGACGGCCTCTGCGCCGTTGCCGGCCATTGCCGCAGCATCTACCGCTTCTACCTCTACGGCATTTTGCATCCTGTTCGGAATCCTATTTACATTGATCCTGTTCGGTGCATAATTTCCTCCCGGTGGTTTCATACAAACGATCCTCCGAATTTATATAGATGATCCACCCGTGCCCTCGTCGTCCCGCCAATCTATATTACCCTACGCCACCGCCGCTACCTGAGCAACTGTAACACGTTCTGCGGCAGTTGGTTCGCCTGCGCCAGCATCGCGGTCGCCGCCTGCAATATAATGTTGTTCTTCGTGAACTCCGTCATCTCCTTCGCCATGTCCGCGTCCTGGATGCGCGACAGCGCGGCAGTCAGGTTGTGCTGCATCTCCGTGAGGTTATTGACCGTATGGTCGAGCCTGTTCTGCACAGCGCCCAGCTTCGAGCGCGCCTGCGA
>WRLR01000107.1 GCA_009777515.1 Oscillospiraceae bacterium
GTACTCCTTGAAAACAAAAAAATCATAATTTCCAAACACAACACTAACGACTTCGACGTAAAAAAGATTATGCAGCGAATAGAGGATTTAAATAAAAATGTTGAGGATTATAGTATTGAGGCTTATTATTATGAGAGTTATGAATGGTATGACGATGACAGGGGCGATGGTTGGCACATAGAATCTGACGGTGGGTTTTCTAATGAATATTATCGTTGTTATAACGGGGCTGTATCTATCTTGGAACATGGCTTTTATCAAGAAGCATCAGATGCCTTTGATTTATTGGATCAGACCATAGAAAAATTCGACTCATGGAACGAAAACAACGACGGTGGTGCGTTTTACTTCGAAACATTAATTGAAGAGGGCTGGATTGAGATCAACCTGCCTAATCTTCAGGCGTTTAAGGGGTATAGCTTGTTAATGGCCAGGCCAAAAAATATTAATGATGTTTGGGAGAAAATCTTTGCTTCACTTCTCGAATTTAAAGGACACATTGTGTTCAATGATATTTTACATGCCGGAACAGAACCGATTCCAGACATGAATGCGACTTTGGATAGCTGGGTTTCATTTTTATATATGCAACCGGCAATAAATGCTTCTGTTTATATAAAAGAAGCTGCCTTGATGTCTGGTAATATTAAGATTTTGGAAGATTATGTTAATGCAAATGGATCAAACGATCCAGATTCGTATATGCATCTATGTGAACTATATATTGAAAATAGATTGGACGTACATACTAAAGTGATTGCTACTGCTATAAAAGGATTAACGAATACAGATGTCCATCAAATAAACAGAGCCGCGTTAGCTAACCTGCTCGCATCCATATCAAAAGATATAGATACAGATGCATACAGATACGCTATAACAGAACGGTTTTATTCAGAGATGACATTTGACAATTTTATCCCCATATTTAAACTTAACGATCCAGAAACTATAAATGCTGTAGTAAGCAAAATGGATAAAACATCGATGCCAACAAAGAGCCGACATTCATCATATTCATCATATTCATCATATTCAAATTATGATTATTATTTAGTCCATTTTTTAAATGGTGATTTTGATTTAGTATTCGATGCATTTAAATCGGACAGAAAAGAGCTTGGTTGGAGTACCAGCCTGAAAGGTCTCATGTTACCTTTTTTCATAGGATTGCTTGCAGGTTTTAGCGAAGATGCTATTACGATCAATAGAATGATCGAAAATGTTTTAGCTCATAGTTATCATGATGTAGACGGAGCGGCTTTATTCAAACTGTTAAGTACTAATGAGTGAAGAGTTTTCCTAATTGAACATTGACAAAAAAAGACGTTTTGATCCCCCTACGACCTATGTTCCTGTGACCCAAGTCCCACCCGCCCTTAAAAAAACGGAGGTAGAAGAAATAATTAAATACAACTCACCGGCAAATATGTTATCCTTTGGATAGTTTTACGCCCAAGCAAAATATACAAAGGAAAACCCGCAGGCGAGTTGCACGAATACAATACCACAACAGCGTGCGGAATACCATACAAATGATAAAATTAATCAATTCCGCATTATGTAGTTTCAGGGGCTGTTTCAGCAGGGGCGCGGCGTTCCAATGGTTCGTGGCAATGGTTGTGGGAATGATGATCAGGACGGACAAACTGGGCGCAACATCAGTGATAAGGGCGCTGGGGCTGAAGCCGAGCTACGAGCCGCTTATCAACTATTTCCGGTCAGAGGCATGGAAGCTCCGCAACATGGAAAACAGTTGGGCGGCCTATGTCAAGAGGAACGTCCCGGACTTGATTGACATAGGCGGCGCAGCCGTTTTGGCGGGCGACTCGATAAAAATTGCCAAGGAAGGAAAGCGCATAGCCGGTGTGAAGCGCATACACCAAGAGTCCGAGAATACGTCAAAGCCGGAGTACATCTACGGGCAGCTATTCGGATGCGTAGGCGTACTGGCGGAGCACAGCGGCAAGACATACTGCCTGCCACTGGCATGCGAGCTTCAGGACGGCATCAAGGAAATTATGTCATGGGACGAAATATTGCGCCAGGGCTCGCAAACAGTCGAAATGATAAGCCTTGCGCACCGCATGACCAAGGCGTTCCCAAAGGCGGTGCTGCTGCTCGACAGGTACTATCTGTCAGTCCCGGCGCTGGAGCGCCTGGACGACCTCAACGCCGGGGGCGGCGGCCTCAGAGCGATCATCATGGCAAAATCCAATGCCGTGGCGTACAAAAAGCCGGGGGCGCACATTCCCGGCACAAAAGGGAGGCCGCGCAGCAAAGGGGACCCCGTAAAGCTTTCAGAGATGTTCGTCGCGGAGGCCGAAAGGTTCAAGCATGCCGACGTTATTTTATATGGCAAAAAAGAAACGCTGCGGTACCTGGCCATAGACCTTTTGTGGGGGAAGGGTCTGTACCGCATGATGCGTTTTGTCCTGGTAGAGTTTGAAAACGGCAAGCGGGCAATCATAGCGTCAACGGACACGGACATAGGGCCGCTTGACATTATACGGCTTTACGCGAAGCGGTACGCAATCGAGCCGACATTCAAATCAATGAAGCACGACACGGCCGCCTTTTCGAACCGTTTTTGGTCCAAGCATATGCCGAAGCTCAAGAGGTACGCAAAATCCGGCGAAGCGGACAGGGCCGCACTTGTAAAGACAGAACACGCAAGGAGGTGCGTCCGCAAATCGCTCGACGCCACTGAAGGTTATATCTTTTGCGGCGTTGTCGCCACCGGCCTTTTGCAGATGCTGTCCCTAAGGAATGCGCGCTATAACGATATGCATAACCCGCGATATCAGCGTACGCCATCAAGGACGCTGGCTTCCGAGGCGACTGTAGGCGATTTTTTGCGGAAAAACATTTTCAGGCTTTTGACAAATGAGCCGGATTTAACCATAAGTACAATAATTCATGACAAAATGGATGATATTATGCTGGATTTTGAGAGATACGAGGCTGGATGACTTAGTAATCGCATTAATTAATCGAAAAAGTGATATTGGCGTTTAATACAGACAAAGTTTGCCGGGCGAAACGGGCATACTCTGTTTAATGTTTTGCAAATTTTTTAAATTATATACGTAGAAGTCTTTCCTTGATCTTAAAGGGCGGGCGGGTCCCGGGTCATAGGAACATGGGTCACAGGGGGATTAAAATGCTTTTTTAAAGGCTTAAAGTCTTCACTGACTAGTTATCATATATAATGTCATATAGTAAGAAAATGGTAAGAGGTACGTTAATTTTGTTATTATCGGGCAAGGCGTGACGACAAAAATTTGCCGCAATTGCAATATTGCCACTATGGTAAAATACGGGATAAAATATATTTATTTGACTTAGATTATCAATGTTATTTTGGAATTAATTTATTATTTTTGAGGATGATATCATATGATTTTGCCAATCAGGGCTCGGCGCCTTTATATAGATGAGTTTGATCTTAGCATGGCTGAGAGCCTCCATATCAGTTCGTTGGATGGCGATAATCGGCGTTTTGTGCCTGACGAGGTGTTTGAGACTGTGGGTAAGGCTAGGGAAACCCTGTCTTGGCTTGTGTCGTGCTATCAAAAAAGGGACGCGCCGCTTGTTTATGCAATTATGCTGCACAGCGGGGAGAATGGCGGGCGGCACGGCGGACAAAGCGGCGAGCAATATGGCGGGCGACACGGCAGGGAGAATGACGGGCGGCGCGGTAGGCGGTGCGGCGGGGGGCGCGGTGGGCGGCACATTGGGCACATACAGGCTGTGCCCATTGAAAGTGGGTGGGAAATCGGGTACCACATCGCGGAGCCATTTACGGGCAACGGGTATGCGACGGAAGCTATCAGGGCATTTTTGCTGCCGATAATGCGCCATCTGGGCGTCTCTAAGATGTATGGCATCTGTCATGCTGAAAACGTCGCGTCGCGCAGGGTGCTGGAAAAGTGCGGGTTCGCACTGGAGTCCGAAAGCATCGCCCAATACCACGGTTCTTTGCAGCCGGTTTGCCGATATATATTTCACGACGAGTCTGCCAGGCTTGTATCCGCAGAACATGACGAGAACGATAACAACGACGACAGAGACGATAGCGACGACAGCGTTGGCAGTGTTTACGGCAATGTCCGGCGCGACAAGGCGTATGTAAATGGCTTGCTCGATTTTATCCGGCAGGAGTATGGCTTGGAACCTGTTGATATCGCCCCCGCCAAGCGCGGATTTTTCGGCGAAACATGGAAAATGGATACGGCGGGTCAAAGTTACTTTCTAAAGCTCGACTATTCCGGCGCCCACAAACGCATATATGAACGCAGTTTTCCAATTATGGAGCATATGGGGGCCAATGGTATTGATTTCGTCAGCAAAATTATAAAATCGGCGGACGGCAGGCTGTCGGTACCGTATGACGGAGCTGTTCTCGGGGTGTTCGACTGGATTGATGGCGACAATGTCCAAAACGAGGCGACGAAAAAAGAGGAATACCGAATGCTAGCCAAGATATACACCGTGCCTACGGAGGGGCTGCATATCCCGCGCGAGGATTTTATGGGGAAAAGCGCCGATCTGTTTTATAAACAATGGGAAATGCTTGAAGACCCACAGATTCATGCAATATTTAAAAAAAACCGCGCCAAGCTGGAGCACAGAGCCAAGCGGTTGAAGCATTTTTCTGCGATGTGCCAAAATGACACGGCGGTATTTGCCATCACGCATGGCGATGCGGGCGGGAATGTGATAATGGACGGCGATAGGTATTACATAGTCGACTGGGACGATCCCATTGTCGCCCCGCCCGAGCGGGACGCCTGGTTCTGCCTGTATTGGGACTGGGCGATGGACCTGTTCAACGACGAGCTCCGCAAAAACGGCATTGACTATGAGCTGCGCCCGGAACGGCAGGCGTATTACTGCTACCACTCGTTTTTCTATTATTTAACCGAGTTTATGACTACCTATTTTGAAATACAGAATCGCGGCGGCGACATGGCCCACAAAATAAGCGCGTATTTTGATTGTTGGATAGAAGATGAAATCCGATATGCGGATAGTAATTTTGCATAACCCGACTATAATGTAGTTACAGTAGTTGTTGTTGTAAATATTCGCATAAACGTATGAGTATTACGTAAAACAAGGTATAAAGCGAGATATAAAGCGAGGGATATCGAATGGATGTTAAAAAAATATTAGAAGGCGAAAAATTCGATTTTCTTAACGAGGACGAAAAACGATTTATTGTTGCTTTTAGCGATGAATTGGCAAAACTCGGATATGCAAATGATGGAATACAAGATTATGTCGTTTTCGGGAAGTATAAGATAGAGTATTATAAGGCAGAGGTCAAAACAAAGAAAGTCATTGCACGGATTTATATTCGGGACGGAGATGAAAAAATCGCCGCTAGATGGGGCGGTCATGGCTTAGGAATAGTACTAAGATTATATTTCACTAATATTGACAAACACAGAGCTTACATCGAATGCGCCCCCGATTTCATCAAGATGCCTTTTACCGACAGCCATAGCGTTTGTCGCGGTTGTAAGGGCAAGTGCAATCGCAGAAAATTGTATACGATTGATGATAAATCTTATGCTAAATGTACCGACAGTGCTTTTATGTTTAATGAACCCAATAAACACGATGTTTTGGAATATGTTAATCTACTGACTACGTTTTATCCGGTTAAAACAGGCATAAGCGGAGGGGGTTAGCCGTATATAAACTTATGCAGCTTTGTTTCATCCGCGTCCGGGTTGAGGCGGAGCACCTGCTCCCATATAGCCGCCTCGGCCTCGTCTGCGCCGATGCCGGCTGCTTCGTCGAATACGCCCGCAGGCCAGAACTGCTCCGTCAGGCAGTAAACCATTGAGCTCCACCCATATTCTTCGCCATGCCTGTTGCGTTTCTGCGCCTGTCCGCAAATCGTTATATAAAGCCCCATTTGCAGGTCTACCAGAGCCTTTTCAAAGCGTGACTGCTCATTTCTGCCGAAACTGCCATAAACCTTGATTTGGTGGGTCGGCAGCGCCCCGTATGCGGACAGGGTTTCGTACACGCGCTTTGCGAAGTGGCTGATATGCCCGTCCTCGTATGCGTCGGCGAATGAATCCCCATTTTGCCTTGCGGCAAGGAAATAGGGGTACCACTTGCGGGTGATAAACCCGCCTTTCCGGAAAAATACTTTGCCGTAGGCGATGTCGTCGCGCTCCGTAAGTACGCGTATGCGCCATTGCCAAGGGTCCGTTTCGGGGTCGCCTGTGTGCCAGCGTATCGGGCTGTCGGGCGACTCGTTTAGCCAGTCGAAGCCGATAAGGCCGAACACGCCCTCGTCGTTGCCGCCGAAGATGCTGAACCCGGCGTCCTCGAGCCCTACGCAAAAATCATCCCAGTTTTTTATCATATGCTGCCCTTCGTTTAATTGTAATTTCAAATGAAAATGCCTTCTTGGTTGCATTGCCATCCGGCTTAATCCTTTATGATTATAGCAGATAAACGCTTGCGTTATTTTACGTTCAATGATAATAATAGTATTGAAAGCAAAATTATTAATACACACAATTTCAGGAGGGACATTATGAAAAAAGCATCCATCGCAGCAATTTCATTATTATTAGCCATAAGTATTTTAACGGGCTGTGCAGGGCTGGGCGGCCAGCCGACGCGGCTGTTAATGGTCACAGGCGGCACTGCCGGCACGTACTACGCTTACGGCGGCGTCATAGCCACTACGCTGACGGAAAAACTGTCGCGCGTCGAGATCACGGCCAACACATCGGGCGCCTCGGCGGCGAACGCGCGTTCGTTGAAGAACAAAGAGGCGGAGCTGGCCATCATTCAGAATGACGTGCTTGACTATGCATACAACGGGACGGAGCTGTTGGCGGACGACGGCGGCATGCCGACGCTCCGCACCATAGCGACCCTCTACCCGGAGGTCATACAGGTGGTGGCGCTGGAAAGCGCGGGCGTCGCCAGCATAGCCGACCTGCGCGGCAAGCGCGTGTGCGTCGGCGACGCGGGCTCCGGCACAGAGGCCAATTCGCGCCAGGTCCTGGCAGCGTACGGCATCGATTTTTCCGATTTGGGCAGGGTGGAGAACCTGAGCTTTGCCGACGCCGCCACCGCTATGCAAAATGGCACAATCGACGCTTCGTTCACAACGGCGGGCGTGCCCAACCCCGCCATATCGGAGCTAAAAGCTTCGACCGATATCGTGCTGATACCGATTGACGGCGCGGAGGCTGCGCAGCTTATCGCGAGCTATCCGTTCTATTCGAACTATACAATTTTAGACAGCGATTATGAAATGCCTGGTGTGCAGACAGTTGCGATTTTGGCGACCCTCGCGTGCACCCAGGACCTCAACGAGAACACCGCGTACGACATAACGAAGGCTCTGTTCGACAACCAGCCGGCGCTGGCTGCGGCTCACGCAAAAGGCGAACTGCTGTCCGCCGCTAACGCCGTGCAGGGCGTGAGCATACCGTTCCACCCCGGCGCGGAGAAGTACTACAAAGAAGTCGGCGTCATAAATTAATGTGGGCAAGGCGCCGCGTCCCAAGACGATGGTATTGGCTGCGGCTGTCGCAATATGCGCAGCCGCAGCAGCGCTCGTTGTCGGCGTCGCCAGTTTCCGGGGGGAAGCGCGCCTTGTCGCGGAGTGCAACGGCACGGAGCTGTTCGCCTGGCCAATACAGCCGGGCGACGTTTTTGAATTGACATATACGCATTCGCTCAACCAGTCGCCGGTCACGGACGTCATTGAGTGGACGGGCGCTGATATGGTGGTGGTCAAAAGCATATTCAAAACATTTGGCGCAGGTATCCCGTTGCCTGAGGATGTCGGGGGCTCTGATATCCTTTTCGTTGACGGCCATTATGAGCTGGTCGGGATGGATCGCCGCATGCGCGGTTTTTATGTTATGACACAGGAAGTCCCGGATCAAAAAATCGTATATAAAGGGCAGGAAGCCAGCCTGCTAGAGCTGGCCGGTTCCGGGGCGTCTGTGTACATCACGGTGAAGCGGCCGCCACTGCCACTGGTCGCACGGTTCAGGTCGTTGGGATGGCCCAAGGAAATAAATTGACCCTAGGAAATAATGTAGTGGGGACATATAATGCTATTTAATGACGACGAAAAAAAGGCAGCGGCGCCGGTTGATAATACGACTCCGCTGGGAGCTGAAAACGACATAAGTACAGAGGCCACGGCTCCTGAAACCGCAGCCGACGCAGCCGCAGCCGACGCCGACGGCGCCGCTGCAACCGACGCTGCCACAGTCTACACCGCCACTACCGCAGCCGACGCAGCAGCAGCCGACGCCGACGCCGACGCTGCCGCTACCGCAGCCGACGGCGCGGCGGCAGCCGCCGCAGTGTTGGACAAGTACGACAGGGAGTCCGCGTTCCGCAACCGGCTGCCGCGCGGCCTCGAAGCGGCCACCGGCGTTTTGTTCATCGCGTTTTCCGTTTTCCAGATATACACGAGCATATTCACGATTCAGGAGCGCCAGCTAAGACCCGTGCACCTGGGCTTTGCGATGATGCTCGTATATTTAATTTACCCCGCAAGCCGCAAGCTGCGGCGCGACCACATACCTTGGTACGACTGGCTGCTGTCCGCCGCGTCGGTCTTCGCAACGCTGTATATCCCCGCCAACCTGCGTTACCTGGTCAACAACATCGGCAACTACGGCCCCGTGCAAATCGTCGTAGGCGTTGCAGGGATACTCCTGTTAATGGAAGCGTGCCGCCGGGTCGTAGGCGCACCGATATTGATCATCGTGACCGCATTTTTGGCATACACGCTGTTCGGCCAGTTCATCATCGGCACGTTTGGCCACCGGGGCTACTCCATCCGCCAGGTCGTGACACACATGTACTACACGCTGGACGGCGTGTTCGGCACGCCTATCGGGGTTTCGGCGACGTTCATATGCCTGTTCATCCTGTTCGGCGCGTTCCTCGACCAAACCGGCGTCGGCAAGTTCTTCATCGACCTTGCCAACGCGTTGGCGGGCAAGCGCATTGGCGGCCCGGCCAAGGTCGCCGTCATATCGTCCGCCTTCTTCGGTACGGTCTCCGGATCGTCCGTGGCTAACACGGTCGGCACAGGTTCGTTCACCATCCCCACGATGAAGCGGATCGGCTACAAACCGGAGTTCGCCGGGGCGGTGGAAGCGGCCGCCTCGACGGGTGGCCAGCTCATGCCCCCCGTCATGGGCGCGGCGGCGTTCCTGATGGCTGAAAGCACGGGATTCCCATACAGCAGGATCATCATCTCCGCTATCATCCCCGCAGTGCTCTACTTCACCGGTATCCTCATCAGCGTGCATGTAGAGGCGCGCAAGTCCGGCCTTCGAGGTATGAGTGCGTCGGAGATACCCAAACTGGGTCCCCTGATGCGGGAGCGCGGGTTTTTGTTGCTACCTCTGGCGTTCATGATCTATATGCTGATGACTCGGGCCACACCCGCCTACTCCGCGCTGGCGGCCATCCTTTCGTCGCTGATGGTGTACAGCCTGCACTGGTGGGCGATTATACCGGTGGGCATCATGATTGTATGCAAAGTCTTTATCACGTCGCTGCATTTTACCCAGTACGCGCTGATAGCCATCGGCGTTTGGCTGCTCATATGTCTTTTACGCAGGCGGCTCGGGTTCCATCCCATGGAGATCCTGGACGCGCTGAGGAAAGGCGCGCGCAGCGTCCTTGCCGTGGCCATCGCCTGCGGAATGGCGGGCATGATTGTCGGGACGGTCACGCTGACGGGGCTGGGGCTTAAGTTCGCGACGGGGCTGTCGTACCTTGCGGGCGGGAACATATATCTTTTGCTGTTTTTTACAATGTTGTCCTCGCTCATCCTCGGCATGGGCGTGCCGACGACGGCGAACTACCTCATCACGTCCACCATTTGCGCGCCCGCCGTCATCATGGCGCTGGTGCAGATGAACGGCTTGGACAGCCCGACAGCCGCCATCATCATGGGCGCGCACCTGTTCGTGTTCTACTTCGGCATCATCGCCGACATCACGCCGCCCGTCGCGCTCGCCGCCATGGCGGGCTCGGCGATAGCCAAGGCCGAGCCGTTCAAAACGGGCGTCACGGCGACGCGGATCGCCATCGGCGCGTTCATCGTGCCGTACATTTTCGTGCTCAACCCCGCTATGCTCATGATCGATACGCACTTCCTGACCGTCCTGCAGAGCCTGATCACCGCCCTGCTCGGCATGTACTCGCTGTCTGGCGGCCTGACGGGCTTCGTGCAGGATCGGTGCAAATGGTACGAGCGCGCGCTGCTCATCGCGGGCGGCCTGGGCATGATATACCCGGAGACCGTCTCCGACATCACCGGGCTGGCTGTGCTTGTGCTTGTGTTCATCATGCAAAAGCGCCGCGCAAATTCCGTCGCAGCAGCAAGATGAAATAGAAAATTAAGGCATGACAATATGGAAAAGAGAGACATAAATGTTAAAACAGCTTGAAACTGAGCGTCTGTTGTTGAGGCAGTTTAATGAAAATGATTTTGACGCCGTGCATGGCTATGCCGGCAGCGAGGAAAATATCATATATATGCCATGGGGCCCAAACAGCGAGGAACAGACCCATGATTTCATCAACAGGGCGATTGCGCATGCGGCCGAGACGCCTTGTAAGAATTATCAATATGCTGCGGTGATGAAAAGCGATGGCAAGCTCATCGGGGCATGCGACCTTTCGCTGTCTGGCGACGGGGCGGAAATTGGATGGATTCTTCACCGGGACAATTGGAAACAGGGGCTCGGTGCAGAAATGGGCAAGGCCATGTTGGATTTTGGCTTTGGCGAGCTAAAACTGCACAGGATTACCGCGCATTGCGACGCGGAAAATTACGGTTCCTACCGCGTCATGGAGAAAATCGGCATGCGTCGCGAAGGCCTGTTTATAGAATGCCGCCCAGTGCACAAGCTGTCCGATAAAAAATATGGCGATGAGCTTTGTTACGCTATGCTCATAGACGAATGGGAAGCCCATAGAGAAATGGAATACTACAACGGCCTCCCATGTGTTTTCGACGGTTTTATCGATGTGCCTGAACTCACTGACGGCGTGATCCGCCTCGTCTGTATATCGAAGCAGCCGGCCAACCCCGAAAAGAAAAGGGTCCCCGGATATGGCTTCGCTATTTGCAAGGGCGGCGAAAAAGTCGGTGAAATCAGCCTCCGCATTGGCTATGTCGATAATTTGTATTACGGCGGGCAGATCGGCTACAACGTCGACGAAAACCATCGCGGAAACGGGTATGCCGGACGGGCATGCCGCCTTGTGCTGCCCGTCGCCAAAGCGCACGGCATGGTTAAGCTGCTTATCACGAATGACTACGCCAACAAGGCTTCGAGGCGCGTGTGCGAAAAGCTGGGGGCGCGTTTTGTGCGGACGGCGCGCCTGCCGGAATGGAACGATTTGTATATTGAAGGCGGACGGTTCGAAAATATATTTGAATGGAGCGTGGAGTGACGGGGAGCTTGATTCCCGACGCATGATCGCAAATAAGCAGCGTTGGGCTATTAGCTGAGACGCATCATTTGCTGTTACGCGCTTTTTTTGAATATCGTTGTTACCATAAATACTTGGATCGCAAGCGCGAAGGGGAACACAAGCCATGGGTGCTGAAAGCCGTTAAGGAACATGAACGTAACGAAAAGCGCCATCGCCAAGACCCACAGGCCGCCGCTTGCCACGCCGAATTTTGCGGCTTTGACAGGATCGACCATATCCGCGTGAAATTTCATGGAGTCTTCAATTTCATGCTCCACCAAGGCTTTAAGCCACGGCTTCTGTCGTTTCGGCTCCGTTACAAGCATGAAAACCAGAACGCATATGGCTGGAATTATGAATATGGCCTTTATCCCCAAAGCGAATGCCAACCCCATTCCGGCAGCCAAAAACGTAACAACCCCAAGCCCTGCGCCCAAAAAAGCCAGCAAACAAACTATGCCATAAGCCAGCGCCCGCCGGTTTTTCACGGCATAATGGGCGGCTGTTTCCTGTGTCAGGCCAAAGTAAGCATATAAGCCGCAAGCCGCCGACAATAGGACTGCTGAAATATAGTAAGCCCAAGCGGCGTCCGATTTGCCAAAAAATGCGACTAGTGCGATCCCCACAGCTAGCAGAATCAGGCCGGTTGCCGCCGTTAACCCGGCGGCTGTCCGTTTCGTAAACGGCACTTTCGCTTTAATATACATTTGCCCGATGGCTTCGTTACGTTTTTTTCTGCCTACCTCGTCGGCGATTGCTGATATATCGCCAAGTTCGGCGGCGGCCATGTCAAAGGCCTTATCTTCGCCAAGCCCATTCGATATATTAGCTTTGACACGCTCAATGAGGTTTGCGGTGATTTCCTCTTTAAAATCCCTCACTTCGGGGCTGTCTTCGTAATCCGCGAACAGGCGGTCGACATAGACCTTCTCTCTCATCGCTATCCCCCCAACAGTTTATTGAGAATTGTTTGTGTTTTGGCCCAATCGGCTTTATTTTGCAGCAGCAGCTCTTTGCCGCTTTCGGTTATGCTGTAGTACTTGCGGCGGCTTCCGAGCGTCTCGTCGCCCCAGTATGAAGTGGCGTAGCCCCCCGCCTCGAGCCTTTTGTAGCTTGAATACAGCGTGGCCTCTTTTAGCTCGTATTCGCCGCCGAGCCTGTCGATAATGCTTTTGTGGATCTCATAGCCATAATTGTCGCCTTTTTGCAACACGCTTAGAACAACGGTATCTGTATGCCCGCGCAGCAAATCGGCAGATGGCCTTGCTTCCATGGGCTCACCTCCTTGACGCGTTGAATATATCGTATCACATAATACTATGACAGTCAAGGTACTGTGAAATTAATTCTGAAATAGTTAGAGATAGATTAAATTATCTATAACTCCCGGAATATTCCTCACCACAGTGAAATCAAAATTTTTTTAGGTAGTTAAAATCAACAGTATTAGTTATTTCATTCATTTTCTTATTCGCTTCCTGCACGATGATCACCATATCAAAAACACTTGTGTGCCTAAAACCTAAGACCCATTTACACCTGTTCTAATAAAGTTAAATCACTATTTTTCTTATGGTATAATAAACAATAAAATAAAGTGGTTATATTTTCGGGACAGGTTCATTGGCTATGTAGGGAGAAAAAAGATGGCCAAAGTAAATGTAATCCCACTACTTGGAAAGCGCCTTCAGTCTATTAAAAAGTCCCGGCGGCTTAATTTTCGCTTGCATAGTGCGCGTATAAAAATCATTTTTGTTTTTTATGCCGCGTGGTTTTTCCTTGGCTCATTATTGGTTATTAATAATTTGTACGCGATCAATCAAATGACAAACAAAATCGAAGAATATAACAGCCGAATTTTAACTTTGTATATCAATCAGATCGATAGTAGCTTGCAAAACTTAAATATTTATCTGTATGCCTTAGTCGCCAATGACACGAATCTGCCTATTATTCTAAGCGCGCAAACAAACATATCATCCTCCGACCGTATCCTTGCTTCCACGCGACTTTCACTTTCTGCAACCGGCGCATTCCAACAATATCCGTGGTTGCACTCTTTTTTTGTGTTTTCAGGTGAGACTTTATATGTTGAATCACATTTTAAAAGATTGCCATCGAATTCGTTTAAAAATGAATTATACGCTTTTATGCAAGATTCTGGTTTTTCCAGTAATGACAGAAACTGGAGGGCTGTCTGCTTAAGTGGTGAATACTATGTCATCAAGTTGATCCCTATGGGTAATGGACATATATGCACGCTGGTCGCGATAACAGATCTAATGCTTCAAATGGAACAACTGGATGAAGCCTTCACGCAAAAGGTCTTTCTTGTATCCGACGAAGGCACTGTTTTATATGGCAACAAATATGATCTGCCGGAGTCAGTGGCCATATCGCCTAATTTTGCGGATCCGGAAGGTAAATATTCTATTGTCAATAAGTCTTCAGAAAGGGTAAATTTTCGGCTAGTGACAATTTATGACCTGCAAACTATCCGGCAAAATTTACCAGCATTCACAACGATAATTCTGATAATTATACTCGGCGCTGTTTTAATTGGGGCCATCTTTTATGTATTGCTCAGGCATATTATCCTCAAACCGCTCAGAGAGTTGCAACGCGTCACGGGTAATATCTTGTCAGGCGATCTCGCTTCACGCATCGAAAATAAAAGCGATGACGAGGAATTCTACAAAACCAATGAAAGCCTTAATAAAATGCTTGCCCATATCGAGGAGCTTCGCATTAAGGTATATGATGAGCAGTTTGAAAACCAGCAACTTGAGATTGAAAAACTCCAGCAGCAAATACGACCGCATTTTTTTCTCAACACATTGAACCTAATTCATAATATGGCGCAGGAAAAAGATTATGCATTAATTCAACAAACAATCCTGAGCCTTTCGAATTATTTTCGGTATCGCGTAAACGCGAACCGAATTTTTATTGTGCGCCCGGCATGGGCGCAATCTATAGGGTTAAAGTCCCGAACGTGGCCGGCAGCGGCAAGCGTTAGCCAAAGTCAAGGGTGTCCGTCGCGAG
>WRLR01000108.1 GCA_009777515.1 Oscillospiraceae bacterium
ACCGTCAACTGTTTTTCGCGATATAAACGATGTATGTCATGTATGGACGCATAATGCAAATCTAACAAATCTAACATATATATCGTTGAACCTGCCTTTCATAATAATTAGTAATGCTAAACGCTATACTATGGTTCCCAATCTTCGCCGCCGAGCTTTATTTGAAGCGCTTTTAGCCGTGCCTTTCTCTCGTTGAAGTCGGGCAACACGCCCTCGACGATCGCCCAAAAACGCGCCGAGTGGTTCATCTCGGCCAGGTGCGCGAGCTCATGGACTACGACGTAGTCAATCACTGCGTCTTCCGCCATTATGAGCCGCCACGAAAAGTTAATGTATTTTTTAGCGGAACAACTCCCCCAGCGCGTCTTTGCCCCGTTGATTTTGACGGCGCGCGGGCTGGCGCCCATACGGGCCGCGAAACTGTACGCCCTGTCGGCCAGGTCGCGCTTCGCGAGCAGCCGGTAAATCTGGGCGCAGGCGTTTTTGATATTTTCCGGCGATAGATTGGGCGGCATATAGAAGCGCTCGCCGTCAAACCCGGCGCGCGCGCCGTCCCGCGCGGCAATGGGGTATTGCCTGCCGCGATATGTCACTGCGCTGCCGTAGTCAAGGCTGAACGCTTTGACGCGTTCCGCCTGCTCCCGCGCTTTTGCCAGCTTGTCCGTTATCCATTTTTCTTTTGAAGCGACGAATGCGTCTATGTCGCGCTTTGCCATCCTGGTTGGGGCGCGGACCTCCACGGCGCCGCCCCTGATATATAAAGCCACGGTTTTGCGTTTGGAGCGAACGAGGGCATAAGTAATTTTCACGTTGGTTTTCATGCCTTATTTTACCTCATATACCGTGCGCTTTACATACATTTTACATTTTCCATACGTTTTATTGATATTGCGGCTTCCTTGGATTTTGTATTATGAGGGCGCAATCAATAATAGCAATGATAAATAAAGGGAGAGAAGCGAAAAACGTAAAAGGAAAAAAGGAGAAAGACGATAAAGGAAAAAGGCGAAAAGGGAGAAAGGACGAAAAGGGAGAATTGAGATGAGAGCCAATTTAAGAATGTCAACGAATGTAAAATTTATGTTAATTATTGTTTCCTTGCTCATTATTATCGCGCCGATGCTGAGCGCATGCAGCGGGAGCGCCATGGCTGGATTTGACACGACGAAAAACATATCGGTCGTCGCGCGCGAGGACGGCAGCGGGACCAAAACTGCGTTCATGGAGATAATCGGGCACAAAGGCAAGGAAGACCCCGCCAATGTCGTCATTCAAACGGGCACGGCGGGCGTCATGGCTGAAGTAAAAAACAACCCGGCGGCCATCGCATACGAAAGCCTCGGCTATGTCACGGACGACGTCAAAATCCTTAAAATCGATGGCGTGGATGCGAGCATAGCTAATATCAAGAGCGGCGCGTATAAAATCTCCAGGCCGCTTTCGGTGGTGTATAAGGATTCCGCCCTTGATGACGGGGTGAACAGCGCGTTTTTCACGTTTTTGCAATCAAGTGATGCGCAGGCGATTATATCCGACGGGGGCTATGTTTCTGTCGTGGACGGCGCCGCCGCGTACACTATAGACGGTACCCTGGCCGGCAGCATCGACGTCAGCGGCTCGACATCGCTCCAGCCATTGATGATTGACTTGGCGGCGGCATTTGAAGGGCTGCAGCCTAATGTAAAGGTCAATGTGTCGGGCGGCGGCAGCGGTACGGGATATAAAAATGCGGATGAAGACGTATCTGCGTTCGGCATGATCAGTGAGGAGTTCAGCCTTGAAAAAGCGCCTTCATGCACGCATTACATTGTGTGCAAAGACGGCATCGCGGTCATCGTAAACACGGCCAACCCCCTCGACGACATTTCGCTGGGGCAGTTGAGCGGCATATATGACGCAGAGGCCGGGGACGGCGCGACAGCCAAGTGGAACGAATTTATAAAATAATGTGTGCGTGCGCGGGACGCAGGAGGCGGATGAACGTGGAATCCGCAAAAATAAGGACGATTGGGTCACGCGGGCGGATATGGAATCCGCAAAAATAGGGGCAATGGGAATTGGGCAATGGATTGTGCGGGCGGATGTGGAATCCGCCCGTACAGGTAAACGAATAACGATGGTGGATATGCAATCCACCGGACGGATATGCAATCCACCGGACGGATATGCAATCCACCGGGCGGATGTGGAATCCGCCCCTACGGGTAAACGAATGACGATGGTGAATATAAAATCCGACCATATAAAATATGAGAAGAGCATATCTATTTATAAAATATAGGGATATCGCCATGCGCGGCGTGTTTTTGTTTTGCGCGGGGTTTTCGGTGCTGGCGCTTGGTTGCATTTGCGTGTTCCTGTTCGCGGAAGGGCTGCCATTTATCGGCAAGGTCGGCCCCGCCAACTTTTTTGGGACGAGGTGGCACCTGGACAGCGCGGCTTACGGCATCCTGTCCATGATCGTCGCTTCACTGTATGTCACAGCGCTGTCCACGGCCATAGGCGTGACGGTCGGGCTGTTTACTGCGATCAGCCTGTTTAAATTCTGCCCGGCGCGCGCCGTCCCGCCGATCAGGCACATGATTAACCTTCTGGCCGGTATCCCGTCTGTCATATACGGGCTGTTTGGGCTGAGCGTCATCGTCCCGTTCATTCGCGACCGCGTATCGCCAAGCGGCGTGGGTTTTGGCATCCTATCGGCAAGCCTGGTCCTGTCGGTGATGATACTGCCCACAGTCGTCAGCGGCAGTACCGACGCGCTCAACGCCGTCCCAAAAAATTACTTCGAAGGCGCCCTCGCGCTGGGGGCGACGCGCGAGCAAAGCGTATTCCGGGTTATGCTGCCTGCGGCAAAAAGCGGCATATTCGCGGCGGTGGTGCTGTCGATAGGCCGCGCCATAGGCGAGACGATGGCGGTCATCATGGTGATCGGCGGCTCGCCCGTGATGCCGAAAAGCCTATTCCAGTCGGTCCGGACGATGACGGCGAACATCGCCATGGGCGCGACCGAGCTGTCCGGCGACCCGGCGACCGCGCTGGTGGCGACCGGCGTCGTGCTGTTCTTTTTTACGCTCATGCTAAATGTCAGCATATCGATGCTTAAAGGGGGGCGAAAGGCTTGAAGACGAAGGCGCACAGGAGGGAGCTGGCCAAGTATGCCGCTTGCAAGGCTGTTTCGATTGCCATGCTTGCGCTGACAATTGTCGCGCTGGCCGTCATAATCCTGTTCATCATCGCACGAGGGGCGCCGCACGTAAATACGCAGCTCCTGTTCGGTGAGTACGGCAGGTATCCCTCGATAAAACCTGCGTTCGCAGGCACGTCATACTTAATATTGATATCCGTCGCCATCGCCGGCCCCATCGGGATTGGGAGCGCGATATATATGACCGAGTACACGAAAACCAAAAGCCGCCTCATCCGTTCGGTCCGCGTCGCCATTGAAACCCTGGCGGGCATCCCGTCGATAGTGTACGGTATTTTTGGGTACCTGATTTTCGTCGTCGCGCTCGGTTTCAGATATTCGCTGGTCGGCGGAGGGGTGACGCTGGCCATTATGATCCTGCCCGTCATCGTCCGCTCCACCGAGGAGAGCCTCCTCGCCGTGCCGGCGACGCTGCGCGAGGGCAGTTTCGCGCTCGGCGCATCAAAGGTGCGGACGATATTTTCGGTCGTCCTGCCCTGCGCCGCCAGCGGCATCGTATCGTCCCTGATATTAGCGGTTGGGCGGGTAATGTCCGAAAGCGCGGTCTTGATCCTGACCATCGGCATGGTAGTCAATAAAATGCCTGAGAGCCTCGCGTCCCCCGGGACAAGCCTCGCGCTGGATGTCTATTATTTCGGCTCGCACGGCTACCCGGAGCAAGCGGCTGCAACCGGGCTGGTCCTGCTTGTATTTGTGGCCGTATTAAATGCTGTGGCGAACGCCTTGGGTAAAAAGTTTGGCAAGGGGGAGCTTGCGAATGGATAGATCGGTTGGACTAAAAAACAGGCAAAACAAAAACGTTTTAGGAATAAACGCTCCAGGTATAAATGAGCAAGATATTAATGAGCAAGATATACATGAGCGGGAAATAAGCCGTCGCGAGAGTATGGATAGCGCGCTAGACATCAGCGTACGAACGCGCCTGGATATCAGTGTGCGAACGCGCTTGGATATCAGTGTGCGCGGATGCAATGTATATTTTGGGACTTTCCAGGCATTGAAAAATGTCGACGTCCATATGTGCGAGCATGAAGTGACTGCGCTTATCGGGCCGTCGGGCTGCGGCAAGTCCACATTTATCAAGACATTGAACCGCATGAACGACCTGGTGGAAAACTGCCGTATAACGGGAGATATCTATATTGGCGGGCAGAATATTTACGCCAGGGAAACGGATGTGGCCCTGCTCCGGAAAAATACCGGCATGGTTTTCCAAAAGCCCAACCCTTTCCCCATGAGCGTGTATGACAATATTGCATTCGCGCCGCGCACGTTCGGCATCAAAAAGAAAAAGCTCCTCGACGGCGTCGTGGAGCGATCCTTGAAGCAGGCCGGCCTTTGGGACGAGGTAAAAGACAGGCTCCGCAAAAACGCGATGGAGCTGTCGGGCGGCCAGCAGCAAAGGCTCTGCATCGCCCGCGCGCTCGCCGCCGAACCCAAAGTGCTGCTGATGGACGAGCCGACCAGCGCCCTCGACCCCATTTCGACGGGTACTATTGAAGAGCTGATAAACGCGCTTAAAACGGACTATACCATCGTCATAGTGACGCACAACATGCAGCAGGCCACGCGCATATCGGACCAGACGGCGTTCTTTCTGCTTGGGGAGGTCATCGAATGCGACAGGACGGAGACATTATTTTCAAATCCCAAAAACAAGCGTACCGAAAACTATATAACGGGCCGGTTCGGCTAGGCTGAATATAAAATTATCAGTAAACAGAGGAACTATTAAAGGAGCTATTAAAGGAATTATTAAAATAAATTGAACAACCCGTCATTTTGGCGCTTGACGCGGAATCTTATGAGTTAGTAATGATATAGGAATTATAATGGCTTAAAGGAATAATATTAATATGTCCATTCGCGCGCGTTACGAAAAGGAACTAAAAGGCGTATTCGACAGCCTTGTGCTGATGTGCCGCCATATTGAGACCGCCATCACAAAATGCGCAAAGGCCCTGGTCGATCGGGATTTTGCGCTGGCCGGTGAGGTCTTTGAGGTCGACAAAAAAATAAACAAGCTGGAGCGCGAGATAGAGCAAGCGTGCCTGAGGATACTGTTGATGGAGCACCCGGTCGCGAGCGATTTCCGCGAGGTGTCGACGGCGCTGAAAATGATTACGGATTTGGAGCGCATCGGCGATCAGGCGTGGGACATCGCAGAAATCACGACTCAATTCGGCGACGAGGAATACATTAAAAAGCTTGAGCATATCCCCCAGATGGCTGTAATAGTCGTCCAGATGGTAAACGACGGGGTGCAGGCATATATAAACCATGACTTGGAACTTGCCCGCTCGCTCGACAGGACGGATGACAAAGTGGACGCGTTGTTTAACACGGTCATGAGCGACCTCACCGCGCTGATAAAGAAGAATCCTGACAACGCGGAGCAAGCCATCATGCTGATGATGATAACCAAGTATCTGGAGCGCATAGGCGACCATGCGGTCAACATCGGCGAATGGGTAGAGTACGCGATTACGGGCACCCGCCCCGAAAATGAATAAGGATGGGCGGGTTTCGCCCCGAAAATGAATAAGGTGGGCGGGTTTCGCCGTACGAAATATAGCTATATGTTATAATATGTAAACAACACGTAGGGACGAACAGTGTGCGTCCGCGTCTTATGCAAATGCCTGGTATGACAATAAATTATAAGGCATTGTGTATGGACGAACAGTATTCGTCCGCGTCTTATGCAATTGCCCAATACGATTATACATAATACATAATAATGAGGCATAATGAAACACATAGTGTACACGATTGAAGACGACGCCGCGCTGCAGGAACTATATGAATATGCGCTGGAAAGCGAATTTGACAGCCGCTGCTTCGGCGACGGCGGGGCGTTCTTTGACGCTCTGGCGGATGAAAGCGCCGCCCCTGACATCATCCTGCTCGATATCATGCTGCCCGGCGATGATGGGTTTACGATATTGTCGCGTTTGAAAAGCGACATATCATCGTCCCATATCCCGGTCATCATGGTGTCCGCCAAGGGCGACGAGGTATCCAAGGTCAAGGGGCTCAACATGGGCGCCGACGATTATATAGCCAAGCCTTTCGGCGTGTTGGAGCTTATTGCGCGCATCAAAGCGAATCTACGAAAAAGCGGCGCGCGCGTGGCGGAACGCGTCACGTACAAAAATATTACAATCGATTATGCAAAGCACTGCGTGCTTGTCGGCGGCAGGCAGGTACAGACGACGCTAAAAGAGTACAATCTGTTGTGTATGCTCTGTGAAAACGCCGAAACGGTACAGGGGCGCGAATCGATTTTTCGCGAAGTGTGGGGCGACGGGTTCATAGGGGAGACCCGCACGCTGGACATCCACATTAAGGAACTGCGAAGAAAGCTCGCGGAGGCCAAGAGCGAGGCCACGATTAAGACAATCCGAGGGGTAGGTTATATGCTGACATGAAAAAACGTATGTTTTTTTATATGACGCTCATTATATCCGCAGGGCTGCTGTGCTTTTTTGCGGCGTCCGTCTATATCACCAACAGCAACAACCTGAACATCGCCAAAGATACGGTCATGGAAGCGACGCGGATTTTCGCGGGCCTGTATGGCAGCAGCGAGGCTATGGGCTCGCACGGCGGCGGCGAGGCTGCGGGCCCGTATGGCGGCGGTGAGGCCGCAGGAGCTGCCGAGGTCATCGGAAATATTGAAGTCACCGACATAAGGCTCACATTAATAGCGCCTGACGGCAAGGTGCTGGCCGACAGCCGCCCGTTCGACATCAGCGCGGCGGAGAACCACCTGAACCGCCCGGAGATACAGGCGGCCTTGTCCGGAGCCCCGGAGGCATACATCCGATACTCGGAAACGCTGGGCGTCGACTATATCTATTATGCCTTAAAAGTTGACATCGGCGGGGACGGCATCGGCGGGGATGGCATCAGTGGCGACAATATAAGCGGTGACAGCATCGGCAATGGTGAAACCGTTAGCAACGACATCGGCGGCGACGGATATGTGTTTGTCCGCGCAGCGCTGCCGGTCGCTAAAATTGACGCGTATCTCAACCAGTCGCTGCCGCTTCTCATTGTGCTGATGGTCGCCGTCGCGCTGCTATGTTTCGCGCTGTCTCGCGTCATGATCGCTCGCTTCATCACACCGTTCGAAAAAATCGGGACCCGCCTGCGCCATTTGACAAGCGGCGAATATGCGCCTGGGCCCGTTGCCGGCAGTTACGACGAAATTGACGTGATTATCCGGGGGATAGACGAGGTGGCGCAAGTGATGCAAGACAGTTTTGCGGACCTGCGCGAAGAAAAGAATAAGCTGGATTATATAATGAGCAATATCGGCGACGGCCTTTTCGTGCTGGACGACGAAGAAAACATTACATATATAAACGCTGCGGCGCTTAACGTCTTTAGTGTCAATTTGGAAATAGTCGGCAAGAATCTGAACTACATTACTAATGATACAACGCTTGTCGAAACGGTGAGGGGCTGCGTGAACCATGACGGGGAAGCCTTGTTTGAGATTGATATCAACGGCAGAATTTTTTTGACGGCTGCAAGGCGTCTCCCCAACACCCATTTTACGATGGTCGTGCTGTCTGATATCACGGAAAGCCGTGACAATGCAAAGCGCCGCGAAGAATTTTTCGCAAACGCTTCTCATGAGCTGAAAACGCCGCTGACGGCTATAAAAGGCTTCGGCGAGCTGGCCGCTATCAACAACAAAGACGAGAACATCGGTAAATATATCGAATGCATCGGTCGCGAAACCAGCCGCATGCTGACGTTGATTGATGATATGCTAAAATTGTCCGAACTTGAAAATGCGCACAAGCCTAACCCTGTCCCCGTATCGCTCGCCCAAGTCGCGGGCGAGGCTTGCGAGACCCTGTCAGCCGCCATATCCGAAAAACAGATTTCCGCAACTATAGTTGGCGATGGCATAGTCGAAGCGGCGCCGGGGCATGCCTACGAACTGGTGAAAAACATCATTGAAAACGCTGTGCGCTACAACAACCAGGGGGGCAGGGTCGACGTGACCATCGAGGAGGGCACTAAGTCAACGAGGCTTGTCGTAGCTGACGACGGCATTGGTATACCGCCTGCGGAACAGACTAGGATTTTCGAGCGCTTCTACCGCGTTGAAAAAAGCCGCTCCCAGAGGGGAGGCGGTACGGGGCTGGGGCTGTCCATCGTCAAACATATCTGCGCGCTGTACGGTTGGAAACTGTCGCTTAAAAGCAAGCTCGGCGTGGGGACGGAGATAACAGTGGCATTTGACGACGAGTAACAGTAGCGTTTGACGACGAATAATGGCAACGTTAATTAACGAATAAAGGTGGCGTTCGATGAAGAATAATGGTTTAATTGTGAAGTATAGGCAGTGATCTTTATTCGAAGCGATGCTAGGGGGGCATTCTTACATGAAAATTACGCAAATCGAGACAATCGTACTGCGCCACGAGGTAAAAAACGCCGTGTCGGACTCGCTGCATACATACGACGCCGGCAGCGACCTGGTGACGAGGATACACACGGACGAAGGCGTGACCGGTTTTTCCATGACGGGGTTCGGCAGGATCAAGTCGGGGCCTGACACCATGAAGGTCATCATCGATCGCGAGCTAGCGCCGCTGCTCGTCGGCCGCGACCCGTTCTATTCGCGCATGCACAAAAACGATATGTGGGTGGCGACCGAGTACTACGGGACCGTGGGCGTGGCAAACTTCGCGATATCGGCCATCGATATAGCCATGTGGGACCTGTGCGGCAAGGCGTTGGGCAAGCCCGTCAGCCATTTGCTGGGCGTCGCGAAGGATCGCATCCCGGCATATGCCATGGTCGGCTGGTATTTTGACGGCGGGGACGCCACGTTCGTAAAACAATGCACCGACGCGGCGGAAGAGGGCTTTCGGGCTGTCAAGTTAAAAGTGGGGCGTGACTCGTTGGCCGACGACCTGCACCGCATCAAGTTGATCAAGGACGAGCTGGGCGACGAGTTCCGCGTGATGGTGGACGCCAACTGCATCTTCGACGAAGCGGAGGCGTTCCGCAGGGGCAGGGCATACGAGCAGGCAGGGGTATATTGGTTCGAGGAGCCCATGCAACCGTATTTGAGGGACAGCCATAAAAAGCTTGCCGAAGCGCTGGACATACCTATCGCCATCGGGGAGAACTACTACACGCGCCACCAGTTCCACGACGTCGTGCGCCACAACGCCGCAGACATCGTGCAGCCCGACGCCCGCAGAGCCGGCGGCGTGACCGAGTGGCTGGACATCGCCGCCATATCCGAGGCCGCCGGTTTGACGCTGGCCTGCCACGGCGGCGGCCCGGCGAACGTCAACTTGCTCTGCACGATGAAGAATTCCATATATCTGGAGACAGGCAGCCTGAAAGGCGAGAACAGCGTGCTAAAATACAAGTTGGAGATGGTGGACGGGGACGTGCTGCTGCCAGACGCGCCCGGCCTGGCGACCGACGTCCAAGAGGACTACATAGAAAAGCATCGGGTGTAATTATGTAGATAATTTTTAGAGCGGACGGTCGAGGGCGACCGTCCCTACGACAGCTTATAAGATCTATAACACGGACGGAAAACCGGGGCGGTCATCCCTACTACAGCCTATTCGTTCTTTCGTAGGGACGACCGCCTCGGTCGTCCGCTCCATTAATATCACTAATATGTTTCTACACAATCCACGTTAAACAACGTTAATTCGTTAATTTCGTGGATTGTTTGACACGCAATATTTTATCATGTAAGATACAAACATAAATTAGGTACTGTCGTTCATTAGCCATTATGCGATTAATATTCTGGAGTGTTTTTTTTGATTGAACTACCCGAATCATATGTGCTTGCTACACAAATAAACGGATCCCTGACCGGCAAAACCATAAGGAGCGTCACGGCGAACGCCCACCAACATAAGTTCGCCACATTCAATGGCGACCCCGCCCAATATGAAATGGCGCTCACCGGTAAACGCGTAATCAGCGCCTCGCTTGGGATGAACAAAAACAGCGGCAGCCATGTGGAAATACTGTGCGCAGACACGCTGCTCGTCGTGAGCGCGTCCATCAGATACTACACGCCGGGCGAGGCGGTGGCGCCCAAGCACCAGTTGATGCTCGAATTCGAAGACGCATCGCACATGTGCTGCATCGTCCAGATATGGGGCTCCGTGCTGAGCATACCGGCGGCGGACATCGGCGATCCGGAAAAATATCCCGGGCTGCACATGCCGACGCCCTTGGACGACGCGTTCAACATGGACTATTTTACGGAACTTATACAGCAAGCGAGGCCCATTTTAAGCGCGAAGGCCTTCCTGACTGGGGAGCGGCGCATCCCGGGTCTGGGAAACGGGGTCATGCACGATGTCCTGTACAACGCGCGTATCCACCCCAAACGGAAAATTGACACGTTCACGCAAATAGATAAGGACAAGCTGTTCAACAGCATCAAGTCAACGCTCAGATATATGGCGGAGAGGGGCGGCAGGGACACGGAATTCGATTTGTTCGGGAACGCGGGCGGGTACAAAACAATCCTGTCCATCAAGTCGTCCGGGCTGCCATGCGGCGTCTGCCGCAAAATTATACAAAAAGAAATGTACTTGGGAGGCAACATATACTATTGCCCGGAATGCCAGCCATTGTAATAGAATATGGGAGTGTACATAATCATCTGTAACGCCTATTGGAGCATTCAACGTATTTCGTAAGGGCCCCTTATCAATATCCACGCGTTATCCGATATGCGGATCCCCCTGTTATCGTCGCGTGGCGACAATATCAAATGGTTCAGCGGGACGTTCTCTCCGGCTTCAAAATCCCTCCCCGAGATAAGGTCGACCAGCGCGCCATGCTCGCCTCGGATGGCTTGCGCGCCACCTGTCCTCAGCACCATTTCTGCGCCTGCACCGAATATGACACGTTGATTAGCAAAGACTTCGACCGCAGTAAAATGATCGGCATAAATACGCGAGCCGTTTGTGCCGACGCCTGTGCCTGCCGCCGCGCCGCCGCCCACGCCACTTCCTGCTCCCGCTCCGCCGCCCGCTCCCGCGCCACTGCCCGTTCCCGCGCCGCCATTTGTGTCTGCCCCACCGGGTATAAAAGCTTCCAGCCCTGCGTCCCGCCCGCTCTCTGCTTCTTCGTCATAAACGGCGCCTACTCCGATATCGCCCGCATCGATCCCCATCGATTCCGAGAGCTGCCGCATGCTGCGCCGCAGGGCGCTATTTTCTTCCCTCAACCTGTCGACCGCCACCGAAAGCTCGTCTATCCGCCCCACCAGAGCAGCAATGTCCGCACTGTCCGCATCAGTGATCGCCCCAGCGCCACCTGCACCACCCGCGCCATCCGCGTCGCCAGCATCGCTTAAAGCGTTAATCATCAACGTCAGTTTTATTTCCATAGCTTCCAGCTTGGAATCCACATACGATTTCAACGCGATTGGGTCTGCGGTCGAGCCCGCCGCCGCCGCACTGGCGAATACATTGTACGCCAATAGCGCAAATATAATCGCGCCCGCCACAGTGACTAAAACAGCTTTCCGGTGCAACATTAACCCGCCGCCATTGCCAATCCGACGGTTGTTGTTATTTTTTCTATTTTTATTGGTGTTTTCATTATTCATCTTATGTCGCCCCCTGGTTTATGTGAATAAATAATTTTATTTGCGCATATGTTCATATTTTATCGTAATTACGCGTCTGTGTCACCTATAAAAACATCATCTCCACCGCATATCTCCCGCATCTCCAACACATCACCCCCATATATCCGCAAATAACAAACCTGTTAAAAACCCATCTTAATGCATCTAAATGAAACAAAGTGAAACCGCCATTAATAGCATTAAAAAATATTCAACTTATATACAGGAAATTTTAATGTGATTAAAACGCTTATAATTTGTTGCGTGCGGTATATCATGCTATATTGGATTTTATATCAGGTGGTAAGGATTACCATTATCGCGGCTGCTACAAATAATGACTGCTAATGACTTCGTGTATAAATACTTGCAATTAATCTACAGCAACTTATTATATGGGTTTTACGAGGAGAAAATGATATGGGATGCTTGGGAAATTTTATCTGGATATTGTGCGGCGGGATATGGCAAGCATTAGCGTGGGCCGCTACTGGTTTATTGTGGTGCGTCACGATTGTTGGCATACCTATTGGGATGCAATGCTTCAAATTCGCCTCCCTGGCATTTGCTCCGTTCGGCAAGGATGTGGTCTATGGTGGCGGCGCGCCGTCGCTAATTGCCAATATCATATGGATAATTGTCAGTGGTGTCCCCTTGGCGGTATGCGCAGCCGTAAACGGCCTGGTGCTGTGCTGCACCGTCATAGGCATCCCGTTCGGCATGCAATGCTTCAAGATAGCCAAACTCGCACTCATGCCATTCGGCGCTACGATAAAATAGTGCAATTAACCTGTAATTTGGGAATATATATCGTAATGGATGGGTTTTGACGTCCATTAATTTGCATAGTAATTCAGAAATATTTATTTTAAGGGGATAATATGAAAAAAGCTTTGGGTTGTGTTTTAATGGTGGCGCTGTTCATTGGCGGCGTTATGCCTGTGTTTGCCGCCGAAAATACCAGAACTATAAATATGGAAATTAATATTGGACTGGGAATGTCCGGCAACAGTGAAATTGAGATGTTGGAATTATCGAACGTGTTAGAGTCGGTGGAGTATAAAAGCAATCCCGACGACCCGGAGGCATTTGACAATGGATTTTTTTGGAATCACGATACAATCGTCGCGATTGCGCCGTGTGTCATAACATTCAAGGGAGCAAAGATGGACGGCGAGCCTTTGTACAAGCCAGGGTGGTTTTATGTGGATGTGCTGGATGTGGAGCCGGAGCTTTTCTACGAGTTGTCCGGCAACAAGTATGGGGAAGCCTGGAGCGCGGAAGTTAATGGGGAGATAGAATATCATCTGATATGGCAGTACAGAGATATTGCAAACAGGATGGACCTGGACGGCAGCATAACGCTGCAGAGCGGCTTTTATATAATGGGTTATGACAGTATGGGCAGCTCATCTATCGGGTATATCGAGGTGAGGGACGCCGATGCGGCGCAGCAGGGCGCGGGCACGAGCACAGGCACTGGCGCGGGCGCAGGCACGGACTTAAATACGAACACAGGCGCAGGCGCTGGCGATGTTGACAGTTCCGCAACAGCGCAGGCGACGCCGACCGCGTCAACTGTCCTAGTCAACGGTGAAGATATTGCATTCGACGCTTACAACATCGACGATTTCAATTACTTTAAGCTCCGCGATCTCGCGTTCGTGTTGACCGGTACAGGCAGTCGGTTCGAGGTTTCGTGGGATGACAAAAATAACGCCATTTCACTCATAGGCGGTGAGGCGTATACGGTAGTCGGCGGTGAAATGGGCGGCGGCGAAGCTGCGGGCAGCGAAGCCGGCGCCGGTTCAGGCGTGGGCGATGCCGGAGCGGCAAAGCTCGCCCGTCCCACGGATTCGAAAATATTGCTCGACGGCGTCGAAATATCTTTATCGGCATATCTTATCGATGGGAACAATTATTTCAAATTGCGCGACGTCGGCGAGGCGATCGGCTTTTTAGTCGACTGGGACGAGGATAGCGGTACAGTTATAATAGAAGCGTAACATTTGGCGCACGCCCGGCATTACTTACGTCGTAACGGTACATTGCTTGCATTATGCGCGATATATTTGCGCCCGATCGAAAAATAATTTCAAACAGATGAAAAAAGTATGAGCAAATTCATACTTTTTTCTCTATACAGAAAAAACTTTTCATATTAGCTTTTTTGAAATATTTGTATATTTATATTGGTTTAGCGGGAATACTGGGTCAGTATTTTAATAAGTTGTAGTTAAAAAAGTTGGATTTTGTCGAAGAAGACGCAGAAAGCATATCAAATATCAGATTACCACATCCAGTATCAGCATCTGCGAAAATATCATTATGCACGAAAATAGCATTTATAACCCGTATTAATTATTTATCGTAAGTTTTAAATATGATTGCGCTGCATAAACCTATGATTAAAATCGTCCATTACTAAAATCGAACATGTGAATTACCATATTATGTATATGTCAATCATG
>WRLR01000109.1 GCA_009777515.1 Oscillospiraceae bacterium
GGATTGGGCGATTAAAGCTTAATAACGCTATCCGGATGCGGAAGCGTCGTCTGCGTCGTTTTCGCTGTCGGGGGCGTCGGCGTTACCGTCATTATTTGTACCGTTGTTGGCGCCGTTTGCACCGTTTGTACCGTTGTTGGCGCCGTTTGCAACGTTAGTGTCATTTGCGCCATTTGTGCTGTCCGCGCTCCTTGCGCCGTCCGCGCCGGCACGCTTGACGTCCAGCCTGATGAATGTGCCCGGCATATCCCACGCCTCGTAATATATAAAGTCGCGGTAGTATGCAAGTACGTCGGCGCCGCCCTCCGTAATCTTCCGCACGTTAAAGCTGTCCGAATCCATCACATACAGGGCAAAGCCGTTTTCTGGGCTCCTTACGACAAGCCCACCGCCTTCGCGGCATATAACAATGTCGCCAGTCAGGCCGCCATCTTCAAACATCCGGACCGCCGGAGCATCCGAATCCGTGTCGAACATGTACATGGCGCCTTCGTCGGCATCCGTAAAATAAATGAAATTCGCTGAGACATCAAAGCCCGCCGCATTGCCGCCAAAAATGCGCCTCTGCTGACCGCTCTTCAAGTCCAGCATATATAAACCGCTCTCGCCGGACACAATGCTGCGCCTGAAAAACGCCTTGTCGCCCGAAACCAGGAAATCCTCGCCTATTTCAGGGCCGTCGCCGTTGACAAAAGTGGCGGTCATGAACCCAATATCCGTGCTGAAAAACCCTGCTTGCGACGAAAAATACAGCCTGTCGTCAAACTGCCGAAATTGTGACATGCCATGCCACATATGCATCCCATTGTCCGCAAGCACCTCGGGAAACACAACGTTTTCCGGTATCTCAGCGTCTGCGCCGCCACCTGCGCTGCCGCTTGTGCCACCCGCACCGCCTGCGCCATTATCGGCCGCGCCGCTTTCGCCATTGTCCTCGCCCGCGCCTTCGCGTAATTCGCCGCCCGCCTCGCCAGGCTCTACATCCGATGTCTCGCCGCCGGGCGAAACACCGTCGGCAGAGGATTCGCCGGTGTCTGTGCCAGAGGGCGCGCCGTTAGCGGTGCCATCTGCGGCGGCGCCCGCAGTGCCGTCGTCGGCTTCGCCAACGGCCCCGGGCCGCCATTCGGCGCTGTCAGACTGTGCGCCCCCATCCCCATCCTCGCCGGCGGAACCTGCCCCCGATCCGGCGCCTGCCTGCGCCCGAAGCTCCATAAATTTATGATAACGCGCGCTTCCATGCACGACCGCCCAGGGCGCATTGACTACGCCGGGCGCACTGTACACTTCTATTTCCGGCACCGTATACAGCCGCGCGTAAATATAGTCGTTGGTAATTATTAGCCGATCGGTGATATAGATGATTTGCTCGTCCGCCGGTATTCCATACAGAATAGCGCCCCCAACCGGGGAGAACCCATAAATCACCGCATCGCTACGTTCTGACCCTACAGCGCCCGCACTGCCCTGGAGCGCCGAGACCGGTTCATTATCTGATGCGTCATTTGGCGCGTTTTGCCCGCCAATAGATGCGTTTTGCCCGCCATTTGATGTATTTTGTCCATCATTTGGCGCGTTTTGCGTATTATCTTGAGGACTTTGCGTAGTATTTTGGGTGCCTTGCTCAGTGGATTGGGCGCTCCCCGCCCCGCTACCGCCTGACGGGTTATTACCGGGCGCTCCCCCCGAGCCGCCGAAATCCATGCCAGCATTTTCAAGATGCAGCGCCACGGCCACGGGCTCGTTCACATTTACAGATGTATTTATGGCGTATATATTTTGCTCGCCGCTCGCATCCCTTTCGATATAGTAAAGCTTACTGCCGTATTGCACTACGCTGCCGGTATTGCTCGAGGTATACACTTCATCGTCGACTATTGCTTGCCCGCCAGCGCGCTGCGCCATATCCAGCCTGAAATAGCTGTAGCCGGTATCCCCGCCGGACATGCGCCCATATAACATCCCTGCGGCGACATTGATAGAATCTACATAACTCGTATTCGTAAACAGGTCGGCGGATAGGCCTCGGCCCTGGCCGCTCCCTGCGCTGCCGGTACCGCCCCCTGTGCCGCTACCGGCGACATCGACAGAAACAATGCTGCCCGAAAGCACATCATAATAATATAGGTTGTCACCGTCGACGTGGAAGCTGTTTATCGGGCCCGATATATATCGCGATGTGCCATTCCCGGCGGCCGCGCTGTTTGCGTCGCTACCGGCCGCCACGCCTCCGGCGCCACCAGCACCGCCCGCGCCTCCGCCCGCCCCGCTCAAGCCCGCAGGGCGCGCAACTTGGCCCGCCGGGCTGCCGTCCAGCATGGCAATGCGAGCGACCGGGCCGTCGGGGCTCAGCGCCGTTGCTATGCCGGCCTCGCTCTCCAGCGCGTAATAAATCATGTCGCCGCTCACTTGCAAGAAAGTGGCTGGCCCGTATATCAACTGTTTCAACGCGCCGCCGTCGATCTCGTAACTGAACACGGGACCGGCATCGTCCACATCCCCGTTGGGCAGTTCCATGATAAAATACAGCATGCCGTCGTGATAATTAACGCAAAAGACGGCGCCCTCGACAATAAGTTCGGCCTCGCCGCCGTCCGGTGGCATGGAGCATAGGCCGTCCCGCGTCGTGTAGTATAGCTTGTCCCCCGCTGTCTGCAGATATTCGGCAGCCGCGTCGGAAAGCCTGGATAGCCCGGTTCCGTCCACGCGAATTTTATAAATACCCGTATGGAAATCGTCCATGCGTACAAAATACAGCCACTCGCCAAGCAGATTCAAGCACCTTATGTTTGCGCCCTCCGTAATTTTACGCAGCGCGGCGCCTGCCGTTTCCACATATATTCCATCGCCATTAAAGAAGTACACTTCCTCGCCGCGCTCCACGGCGATGGCGCCGTTGATGATATTACCGTTGTCATTCCCGGCGGCGTCCAGTACCGTAAACATAAAATGGGCTTCGGGGCTGATCAAGCCATATCTGTTGACATTTATCGCGGAAATGGAATGCACACCGAAATCCACCTCCATGCCGTCCTGGCTGTAAAAATCCGCAGCGCTTCCGAAATAAGGGTATTCGGCTGCCGCCCCGTCGCTGTCGGGATTGACGTCCCAATTATAGTATGTACGTATCCCCTCCGGAACGGGCTCGAATCGGAACACGAACCGCCCGTTGTATACGCCGCTGGAAGTCAGCGATGCGGGCGGATTGACGAGCATTGTTTCAGCCAACGTCAGCAAATCGACGTCGCCCGTCGTGACAAAGCCGTAATATGCGGCGTCATACGCCGCATCCGGCGCCCCTGCATATGCATATGCCTCAGAGAGAAAATAGCAGATGCGCGGCAGCGTTGGCGCGTCCAGATATGCCTCGATGGGGACATAGGGCCTCTCTACGAATTCTGCATGGACCTGTGCGCTGATCGGTACGCCGTTGCCGAACGAATCGTTCGCAGCCAGCGCAGCCAGTCCGCCTTCCGCATCCACCGACGCACCGCCACTGATGTCCGACTGCCCGCCTCCCGAAGTCGATATGCCCTCTGCCGTGCCCGGCGGCAGTGCCCTGTATGGGACGCTTCCGCCAATTGTATTTATTATGCCATCAAACACCATGATGGCGTCGTCATAACGCTCTTGCGCGAAATATACGACTCCTAACGGGTATAGAATGTCCGGCCTCCGGGTGAAGCTCAAGCCATCGCTTTTCTCCAAGGCGGCCGCCGCAGTATCGAAATCGCCGGCACTGATGGCCGCCAGGCCCCTGGACTTATACCTGGAAACAGCCAGCGGGCCCGCCAGGTACAGATATGCAGTCAAGGCAGCAGAAAATAGCGCGACGCCAAGGACGATGAACAATACCTTGTAATCGTAAAAAATCTCGCTGAACCTGCGCCTGCCGCTGATAATGACCCAGCCGCCTTTATTGCGTTTCCTCCTGCCAAAAGCCATATCGGAGCGCCCCTCGACCCAATTATGAAAAACTTCAAAACCCTCAACGCCAATTTTACATCGCCATCGCGATATTGTCCAGAATTAATGTCGCTATGCCGCGCCCCGTTTCGTTAGTGTTTCTTTGGACACTGGAGTTTTAAGAATTACGGGAGCTACGGGAGTTACGGTAGCTACGGGAGTTACGGTAGCTACGGGAACGCTCCGTGAGAGTAGTTTCGCGAGAGCGGGTTTTTGGAGAGCAGTTTCGGGCGCAAGTTGTCCATATTGCCCACACTATGATAAAATAGCCGTGATAGAAGGTAACGTTATGCCGACAAGGCCCATAGGGGGGTTGTGTGTGTTTGGAAAAAAGTTGGGAACCGTATCGGCCAAGGGCTACGATTCGACAATAGAGTCTAAAGTCAATATCGACGGAAATATATATACTGAATCGTCTCTGTACATAGCGGCAAAGCTCAACGGCGAAATCCGCTCGGATTCGGACGTTTACATCGGGGCGGATGGTATTATCAACGGCAACATATTCGCCAGAAACATCAGTATCGCGGGGATCGTCGAGGGGACGATAGAGGCCAGCGGCGCATTGAGAATATTGAGCACCGGTAAGCTTTACGGCGATATCAGCGTCTTTCGCTTTATCTTGTCCGAGGGCGCGGTTTTTGAGGGCAAATGCACAATGAGCGACCTGACCACCCACAGGACGAATCAAAACGAGACGCGTTTGTTAAAATCGGAAAGCAGCATGTTTCGCAAAAAGGATTACATAGAAGATAAAGTGAAACTGCAGATTGGCGAGACGTCTGCCGATAAAGGCTGAGCAGGGGGGCGCGCGGGACGTATAAATGCCCATATTTGTTTTACGTTAATGAAAATATATTGAATATCACGCAACGGAGCGATGAAGACATCATATCACGGTGCACGGTGCAATGAGGACATCGTTTTGCGGTGCGATAAACGTCAACTACGTTGACGGGACATCGCGTCCTACGAATATGCGGTTTGATGAGGCCATCGCGACCTACGATTGTGCGGCATGTTGCAATTATACGGCGCGCTTTTTTCCCACGGCGACCAGGCTAAAGGCCAGCCCAGCGGCGCAGATGAGCGATATCGCATAACATGCGTAGCTGAACTGCCCGAATACATCCAGTATGCCGCCCATAAAGACAGGCCCCAGCGTCATGCCGAGGCTATATACGCATTGGTATACCCCCATGGCCGCCGAGCGTTTCCCCTGTGGAATGTCGCCCAACGCGAGCGTCATGGTGAGCGTCATCGCCGCAGCTTGGCCAACGCCGCCGACCATCTGCATCAAATATATGACCCATAGGCTCCCGGCGCTGGGCACGATAATGCAGTACATCGCCGACATGGCGAACGAGCAGGCTATTTGGTATTTATATGGTATGCGTTCGCTGAGCTTTGTCCGGAGCCAGTACGCGCCGCAAATACAAGCCACGCTATATACGACGGACAGAAACGCGAGTTCGCGGCCGCTTGCGCCCAGGCTGTTTCGCACATGATCGGGCGTAAAAGACATGACTGTGGCAAATGTGATTATCTGCTTTAGGGCGGCGATGGAAGAGAACAGTATCAGCCCTTTATCCTTTATTACGTTGAGAAAGTCGCGCATATCCATACCGCCGCCCGCCGCCTGTTTTCCGTCGTCCCTGATCGTGCATAGCAGAGCCGCGCCGGCCGCCGCTGCGGCGATGCTCGTGACAAACATAAAACCAATGCCGAGCCTGTCAAACAGGGCTATGCCGAATATATATGAAGACAGCGTACCGCAATTGTTGGCGATCATAATGGCGGCAATTGCCTTGCCTGTTTCGCTTTCTTCATGCATGTTAGTAAAAAATACCGTAAAACTCACCCATGTTGACGAAGCGAGCCCGGCAAGAAAGCGCGCCAAAAAAAACACGGCGGGGTGAGTGGCGAAGCAGAGAATGACGCCGGCAATCACCAGGCTGGCGAAGCCGGCCAGCATAAACGCTTTATGGTTGCCGCTTCTGTTGGCTGCGACGCCGAAAGGGATGCGGAGCACCAATTGGGAAAACCCATATGTGCCCAAGACTATACCGGCCGTGGTCCCGATTATGCCCAGTTGCCGTAAATAGGGCGTAAAATATGGGATGAACACATAGCCCGAAAACCAAAACAGGGCGACGACTAATAGGAATCTGCCATTCTTGCGCATTTGCTCCCCTTATACAGCGTACAGGGCGACATGCCGCCCTGCGGTGTTTGCCACCGCCGAAAATCATATAACATAAGCCGCTCTGCGTCAATGCCGCAGAGGCGTCGTTCCGCCACCACGCGGCAATGCTACAGAGGCGTTAAACTACGTCAATGCCGGGCGGCCGGGCATGCAAACTTGCCATATTTTATACCTTAATATAAACTGGTATATATATCATATAAATGAAAATATATAGAGATAAAATTATGGATGCAGATGATAAAAAAATAGATAAAGATAATGCTGGGCGGCAAAACTCGGGTAAAAATGTAAATACCGGACGCTTCGCCGATAGCGACGATATAGAAAATAATAACGGCGGCGAGAACCGCGATAACGAAAACGGGGAAAATGGAACCAACGGCGGCAAATCGCTAAAAGCCATTTTTACCGATTATTTGACCCAACAAAAAACATCGCGCACGTCGACGCTTTCAAAAACGGCCCGGTTGATCGGTTTTACGCAGCAGCAACACACATCCGCCGCTCCTGCATTCGATAGCGCTAAAAACCCGATCGCCGACGGCAGCAGCGATGGCGCGGTCACTGACGATTCCATCGGGGGCTTTACCGATGTTACTGTGAGCCCCAATGGTAATGGCAATGGCGGCGGTGGCAATGGCGTAGACGAAGCGGGCGGGACGCCCGCGTACCCAGTTGGCGGCAATGGCGTGGATGAGGCGGGCGGGACGCCTGCGAATCCAGTTAACGGAAATGGCGGCGACGCATTTGCCGATGACATTTATGAGGGCGGCGGTTTTTACAGCACCGAGCGTGATAGCACAGCGGCACATGCTAAAAACGGCGGCAGTGGTAATGGCACGGACGATGCGGGCGGGTCGCCCGCGTACCCAGGTGGTGGCAATGCCAGTGGCAATGGCGCGGATGATGCGAGCGGGACGCCCGCGTACCCAGGTGGCGATGGCGGCGATTACGGCGATTTAGGCGCATACGCTGATCCAAACGCCTACGACGATCCTAACAACTACGTCGATCAAAATGCTAATTTTGATCCCAACGCCTATAGCGAGCCCGGCGCTTACGACGAACCCGGCGCCTACGATGCTCATGGCGCTTACGTCGAACCGAACGCCTACGACGAGCCCGGCGCCTACGATGCTGCCGGCGCTTACGACGAGTCCGGCGCCTATGGGTCGGGCTACGGCGGCGATCAACAGGGATGGACGCCGTGGGGCGTCGCCCGCCGCTGTTTGGCAATATTGTTCATAGCGATAAAATGGGTGCTTATTTATATGGGAAGATTCATATTGACCGTATGCAAAACATCAATTGTCATTGTTCTCGTGATCGCTTTCGGCGTGCTCGGCGCCGGCGTTGGCGCCATATACGGCTATCTGCAGAATGTCGAACCGATTACCAGCATCATGCTGGAGATGAAGATCCAATCGTCGTATATATACGACGCCGACGGCAACCAGATCGCAAGGCTCACCGGCAGCGGAAATGTCAACCGGCAGCTCGTCCACTACAGCGAGATATCGCCGCACCTGCCCAAAGCGCTGATCGCCATTGAAGACAAGCGCTTCGAGTCGCACAACGGCGTCGACCCCAAGCGCATAATCAGCGCGGGGCTCCAGTTCGCGATGGGCGGATCTGACGCGCACGGCGCGAGCACCATAACCCAGCAGCTTGTCAAAAACGTCACCGGCAAAAAAGACGAAACGCTGGAGCGCAAAGTCCAAGAATGGTACCTGGCCATGGAGCTGGAAAAAACCATGGAAAAATGGAAGATTCTCGAACTTTACCTCAACGTCGTATATTTCGGGAACAGTTGCTATGGCGTCAGTTCCGCGTCGCGGACATATTTTGGGAAGCCCGTTATCGAGCTGTCGCTTGCGGAAAGCGCTTTCCTGATCGGTATCACAAACAGCCCCGGTCTCTACAACCCTTTCAGCGAGACCGGCTACAAAAACGCGATGAAGCGGCAAGCGACGATTCTTTCCGAGATGTTCAACCAAGGCATGATTTCAGAAGAAGAGTATGACGAGGCGATGGAAGAACCGATAGAAATTATTCCGAAAGCGGTGACGACCGCTGTCGCTTCGAGGCCCAACTCATATTTCGTGGACCAGGTGATTGAGGAAGTAAAGAACGATCTCATGGCCGAGAAGGGCATGACGGCCGAAATGGCGCTGGCGCAGATATACAACTACGGGCTGAGGATATACACGACGCAAAGCCCCGCCATACAGTCCGCCCTCGACTCGGTGTTCAACGACCCGCAATACTTCCCCATGGATAACCCGGACGCCGTTTTAAGCGGCGAGACGCCGCAGGGCGCGATGGTCATCCTCGACCCGAGCACGTCCAGGATCATCGCGATGGCGGGTGGCTATGGGGAAAAGCTGGCTGACAGGACGTTCAACCGCGCCACCCAGGCGCGGCGCCAGCCGGGCTCAAGCATCAAGCCCATCGCCGTATACGGCCCTGCGCTGGATCAAAAAGTGATAACGCTCGCGTCGGTCGTCGACGACGCCCCCACGCATCTCGACCCGCTCAACCCGGAGAGGATATATCCGAGCAACTCGACGGACGATTTCCGTGGACTCACGACGATACGCAACGCGGTCCGCCGCTCAGTCAACGTGGTTGCCATGAAAACGTGGATCAACATACCGGACACGTCGCTCAGCTATCTGGATAAAGCGGGCATCAACAGAAACAACGAAAAGCATGTGGCGCTCGCACTCGGCGGGCTGCACAGGGGTGTGACGCCGCTGGAAATGGCGGCGGCCTACGTACCGTTCGTGAACCGGGGCATGTACTACGAGCCTACAACATATACCAAAGTGCTCGACAGCGACGGCAGGCCGCTGCTGGACAAAACCGTCCGGCTGCCGTCAATCGTGTACAGCGAAGAAACGGCCTACCTGATGACGTCCGCCCTGGAGGATGTCATTAATACGCCGGGCAGCACTGGCACGCAGGCCGCCTTGTTCGACGGCGTGATGCCTGCCGCCGGCAAAACGGGCACGACCAACGAAAACACGGATCGCTGGTTCGTCGGCTACACGCCATACTACGTGGCCTCGACATGGTACGGCTACGACAACAGGATCAAAAAAATCACGCTCTCTCAAGAAGAACTCAGCAACGCCATGATCATATGGAAGACCGTCATGGAAAAGATCCACGAGGGCCTTGAACCTAAAAATTTCCCCGTCCCGGATCAGATAGTGTCCGCAAGCGTATGTTCCTATTCGGGCAAGGCGCCGACCGCGCTGTGCCGGAGCGACCCCAGGGGCAACGCGATACGCACGGAACTGTTTATCAGTGGTACGGAGCCGCACGAGTCCGATCCATGCGAGGTGCATGTGCTCACCCGTGTCTGCGCCCATGGCTCGGACGCGGTCGGGAGCCCGGTAGAGGTCAGCCAGTACTGCCCGCACGAGTCATACGCCGAACGCGTATCGATAAAACGGGAGATACCATATATCCCTGAGGAGGGGGATCCCTATCCTTGGGACTGGAACTACGAATTTTCTTCGCTCCCCAGGTGCCCGTACCATACGGTAGACGGCATCGCTCCCGAATTCGCGCAAGACGCGGAAGAAGAGGATGATGAAGAAGGCGAGGGCGAAGATGGGGACGGCGAGGGCGGAAATGGCGGCGAAGGAACCGAGGGCAACGAGGGCGGTGAGAGCGGCGAGGGCGTCGGCGAAGGCTTCGGTGAGGACGGCGTGGACGCCGATGCGGGCGATCCTGATGCTGGCGGCAGCGAGGCACCTACAGACAGCCCCGGCGACAACGGCGACCCACCAGGCACGAACAACAATACGGGCGTTGAAGAAATTCGCCCAATGCGGACGCCGCGCCCGGGGCGCAACATACCTGTGACAGACGACCAGCCGCGATCCGTTCCATATACTATAGCGGGCGCTGTTCCCGATCCCACCCCAACCCCTGCCCCAAGCCGCGCAGACGATGGAAACGCGGACGATACAGAACAATCAGCGCCGCCCTAGCCCTGGCGCTAATATATGATATGCATTATGGCTGGTTTGGATTCGTAGGTAACGTGACGGCGTATCAGGTTGGGAAAACGCCGTCATTTTGGTCTGGATTCGTAGGTAACATGACGGCGTATCAGGTCGGGAAAACGCCGTCATTTTGGAACACCATGGACATGAATTCCTCTTTTGATATGCCCCCAAGGCAGTCTGTGACGGTGGCTTCGTCCAGCGCTACGCTAAAACCCGCCACATTAAACGGCACGCCGAAAAGGGCGCTTTCGAGCCGCTCCACAGGGCTTGACCCGATAAAGTCCCCCCTGATCGCACAGGACGCGACCAATCCCCCTTTGACCTCCGCAAATATCTCGACCCTCCCTTGCGGGAACCTGCGCCCGGAGCGGTATGTGTACGGCGGCGAGGCGCGATATGTATACTCCGGGTTGGCATATATATCGGTTCGGATTTTTTCAATCGCCGTATAATCCGCGCTGTTGAGTATAATGTCGGCAAAAGGTTGCCCCTGCGCCTTTGCGCCCTCCCTCACAGCATCCTCAAACAGCATTGCAAACGCGTCTGCAGCCAATGACCTGTGCCGCTCCGGCAGCAGCGGCTTCACGTTTGTGACGCGGCGGCGCACCGACTGGACGGCTTTTGATGTGAATTTTTCCGTGTCGGGCTTCAGCAGCGTCGACAGCGCGTTCAGGTCCGTATCGTACAGCAATGTGCCGTGCGTGTTGAGCCAGCCCCCTCGGACCAACTGCGATATGCCCGAGATTTTTGCGCCGCCCGCCGATATGTCGTTGCGGCCCGTCGCTTCCGCCGCGACGCCGAACCCGCGCAGCACATCGGCCAGGGACGAAGCGACATCCTCGCGAGCCGCTTTCATGGCGTCGCCGCCGCCCCCGGCGGCATGCGGTTGAAAGACGGCGTACTGTATGGCGCCGGGGTCCAGGTAGACCGCACCACCCCCGCTGAACCTGCGCGTGACGCCCACATTTTGTCGCACCGCTTCGGCGAGGTCAATCTCCGCCTCCGCTATCTGGTTCTTCCCGAACACGACGCAGGGCGTTACGCGCCACATCAATAAATAGCGCACATTATCCGCTTTTTGCATCACGCGCATGATATAGTCTTCGACGGACAGCCAATACGCCGCGTCCCTTAATGCGCCCCGTTCACCAGGGGCGCCATTGCTATGAATAGTCATGTGATGTTATATACCTGTAAATAATAAAATAGGCGGTTATTTTGGGGCGCGGAAGTATGTGCCAATCTCTTCGCCCTCTAAAATGCCGTATATCACTGCGGGATCGGCGCCGCTCGCCATCACCATATCGATCCCGCCGGACATCGTGACCTTCGCCGCCTCGATTTTTGTCTCCCCGCCGCCGGTGCCACGGGAGCTGCCGACCCCGCCCGCCGCCCGCTCGATATCGGGCGTTATCTCCGTTACCAGGCCGATCAGCTTGGCGCCCGGGTCCGTGTCGGGGTTGCTGGTGTAGAAGCCGTCCTTGTCGCTCAGCATGATGAGCAGATCCGCGCGCACCAGCGTCGCCACAATCGCGGACAGCGTGTCGTTGTCCCCAAAACCGTTTTTGTACCTGTCTTCAAGCTCCTCCGTCGTCACGGAGTCGTTCTCGTTCACAACGGGGATTATGCCCATCTGCAGCAAGGTTTCAAAGGTGTTTACCACGTTCGCCCGCGAGTGCTCCTGCATGACGACGTCGCGCGTCAGGAGTATCTGGCCGATGATATGGCCGTATTCGGCAAATATTTTGCTGTATATCTGCATTAGCTCGCACTGCCCGACCGCCGCGATGGCCTGCCGCTCCGCCGTCGCGCTGGGCCGCGAGCCGATTTTCAGGCGCCCCATGCCGACGCCTATGGCGCCCGACGTCACCAGGACGACATCCTTGCCGGCGTTGTGTACGCCTGACAGCACCCTGCAGAGGTGGTCGATGCGCCTCAGGTTCGCGCGCCCGTTTTCATGCGTCAACGTGGACGTGCCGACCTTTACTACGACCCTGCGCTTGTTCCTTATCTCATCCCTTGCCATATTGCCACCGTTACCCCCCCGTCAGCAGTATATCCAGTAGCGGTTTACTATTTTTCTCGTATAGTCCGAAATCACCTGGTTCTCCAGCGCGCCGCCGTTCTTTTCAATCACCCTGGCCGAAGCCCTGTTTTCCGCGTCGCACGTCAGGAGCACGCGGAGCATCCCCATCGCCCTCGCCTTTAGCAGGGTCTGGCGGAGCAGCTCGGTCGCGTTGCCCGAGCCCCGGTGGGAGGGCGGCACGTCATACCCGATATGGCCGCCTTCCTTTACAGACACCTTGTTCAGCTTGTGCCGAAGGCGGCTGACGCCGAATATGGTGTCCTTGCCCCCGTCGACGAGCCAGTACGTCGTGTACGGAACCAAGCCCTCTTCTAGGTTAATGCCCAGCGAGTAGCGGTGCAGCAGGGTCACATAGACCTCAAAGTCGAATCCGTCCCGGACAATGTCTTTATAGTAGCGCCGATCGCCGATCTCCCTGTAGTCGTACGCCATTTTATAAAAAGCCGTTCGATACTCCACCGACGGCAAAACAATGGATTTCATAAACTGCCTTAGCCGCATCATTAAGTGTACACCCTGCCGCTCCCATTAGAAAACCCCGGCATCAGAATAATACCGGGGTTGGTTATGGCATGTATCTATCAAAACAAGAACCCGGAGGCCACCAACTGACATGCGTCCGGATACGTTATTTAGTACACACTTCTTACATAACCTTTGTTACATTGGCGGCTTGCGGACCCTTCGCGCCGTCGACTACATCAAACTCGACTTCCGCGCCCTCTTCGAGAGTCTTAAAACCGTCCATTGTAATCGCTGAAAAATGGACAAATACGTCATTGCCCCCATCTCTCTCGATGAACCCAAATCCTTTTTCAGCATTGAACCACTTTACTCTGCCTTTTTCCATTAATAATTCCTCCGATTTAGCAAGATGTTCCAAGACATCCCCAAAATGTAGGTATACGAACGTGATAAAGTCTATCATTCATATAATGCTTTGTCAATAAAATTTTCAATATCTAAAAGCGCCGTTTCGAGCGGCAAATCATAGCCTCGAGAGCCGCTTCCGGCGCCCTCGCCAGTGCCCTCGCCGGCGCCCTCGCCGGCGCCGCCTGACGCGCCCGCCGAAGCCGCTGCGGCGCCGGGGCCGACATATATGTCGGGCTCGATCCCCGTGCCGTCGATGCAGACCCCGGATGGCGTAAAATAGCGCGAGCGCGTGTACTTTAATCCCGAGCCGTCGCTGAGCCTCATCACCGCCTGCACCAGCCCCTTGCCGTATGTCGTCGCCCCGACGAGGCGCCCCGCGCCGCTGTCCTTGATGGCGCCGGCCAGTATCTCGGACGAGCTGGCGGTGTCGCCGTCAATCAGCACGCGTATGGGCATGTCGAGCGCGCCCTCGCCCGACTCGCGGTATTCGCGCCGCCCCGCGCGATCCTCGGTGTATACGATAATGCCCTCGCCAATCAGGCGATCCGCTATCTTGACCGTCTCCTCATAGTCCCCGCCCGGGTTGCCCCTCAAGTCGATGACCAGGGCCTCGACCCCCTGTTCCAGCAGCCTGTCCAGGTGGCGGTTGAAATATTCGTTGGCCGCGCCGTCAAACATTTTGATGTAAATGTAGCCCACGGGCATCCCGCTCTCGCCGTCTTCCCCTGTGTACACGATATGCGAGAAGATATTGTCGGTTTTGATTTCGCGCCTCTCTATGGCAAACTCCGGCGCGGTGCCGTCGGACGGCCGGTAGAAGCCTATCGTGACGAACACGCCGGCTTCCCCCTTTATCATGTTTATGACGATGTTGGAATCCGTTATGCCGGTGACGTCCTCGCCATCGACGCTGATTATTTCGTCGTCTATTTCAACGCCGGCTTCCTGCGCGGGGGAGTTTTCCAAAAAGCCCGTAATACGCAAACGGCCGTTTTCGCCCTGCGTCACATACACGCCGACACCGTGGAAGACGCCTGCGGAATGCTGCGTGAACTGCGTCATTTCATCCTTTGTGTAATA
>WRLR01000110.1 GCA_009777515.1 Oscillospiraceae bacterium
AAAACCGGTTGCGCCCGGTTCGCCCTCCATGCGATACAAAATAGTCACGATCATGGCCCGGGTCGTCTTCATTTGCGGGCTGAACCGCATAGGCTCGGTGTTTGTGCCCATCATCAGGCCCTTGTCATAGACATATATAACATCGTCGATGAACCAGTCGGTCCCCAGGACATCGACGAATGGGTTGACAGGCATTTGCGGTGTGATCGGCGTTGGCGCCGTCGGGATGGGCACGCCGTCCGCTATTGTTATGACCAGCTTGGGCTGCAGTCCGCCGCTCATGTTGAATGTGAGCGTGTGCTCGCCTGCCGCCAGCGTCAAAAGATACTCGGCGCTTATCGTATATGTGTTTCCGTCCACTGTGTAGTCCATTTTTTCTTTGAGCGTGTAGACCCCGTTTGTAATGTTATTAAGCGCGTAGCCGTTCAGGCTGAGCGTCACAGTGATATCTTTGGGGTCGCCCGGATCAAAATCAGTCTTGCTAACCGAAAGCGAAGCGCCGCCGGCCTGCGCGCCTCCGCTTCCGCCGCCGCCGCCGCTTCCCCCGCTTCCTCCGCTACCGCCGCCGCCGCTGCTGCCTGTCTGCCGCCATTGGGCATAGAGCGTGATTTCATCCGTTATTGGGGTATTGAAGTCATACAGCCGCGTCAACGCCTCGTCGGCATACCAACCGTCGAACACATACCCGCTTCTAGCCGGGTCGGCCGGCTTCGCCGCCACCCCATCCATCTTGACACGCTGCGGTGTTACATCGCTGCCGCCGTTGCTCTCAAAACTCACGAGGTAATACATCCCCCATTGCGCGTAAAGTGTGAACCCGGCTTGTACGTTATTTATCACGTCGCCTGCAGCGTACCAATCGCCGCTGGCGTCGGCTTTGGTGTTCCAACTGTTGAAATCGTGGCTATCAAAGCTGAACATGTTGGCCGCCGCCACGTGGTCGCGGCCGCGCGGTATTGCATATGTGGTTTTGTGGTAGATCGGTAGGATGACCGTGAACTCATCGTCTTCGTCCGGGTCGGGAATATCGGGTATCGGCAGTTCGCCGCCGTTGCCGTCATAGGTGATTGTCAGCGGTTCGCCGCCGATGTTGATATTTACGCCGAAATGCGGCGGCAGCACCTTGAGCCATTCGCTTTCGCCCAGCAGCGCGTTCGTCGCGTCGTCATATACCCGCACCTGCCACCAGCCTTCCGGCGTGAACCACTGGAACATGCCATCGTCCTCCGTGATCTGCGGGTTGATCTGGTCGTATTCGTCGGACTCGCTCCAATAGCGCGCGCCTGACCCGCTGTCGTCGTTGGCCGTCCATAATTCGGCGCGGACCCCCGCCGCCGGGTAATCCAGCGTGCCGTCGTAGACGACGCCTTGCGGGTCATAGATAAAGTTGTAGTTGCCCTGCGCCTTTTCTGTCAGCTTCTCGCCGCAGGCCAATGCGAAATCTTCCTTGAGCTTTTCGTTCAACACCTGCGCCTCGTCATATATCCTCCTGTACGCATCGACCTGGCTCTGCATGAACTTGTTGCCGAACAAATCGATATCGGTGTTCGCGCCGAGCTGCGACGCCAAGGCAAAACCGAGCTTGACGCCCAGTCCCACCGGCGTGAGCGTGACCACGGCGCTCCCGAGGCTAAAGAGGCCTTTCGCTGTGGCGTGCATTGTTTGAGTGGATCTGAAAGATGACATCTCGAGGTGGTGCGCGCCTATCGCTTGCACCCTTGCAGAAAACATTATCTTGTCGCTGTCAGAGAGCTTTTTATAGCACTCGCTGTCCAACAGGTTATACGCGTTATCGAACATAGCGAGATAGCCGTTCGCGATTTCGCGCGCTGTCATCGCCTGGCTGACATTGTCGGGGATGCCCATCACCGTCGCCGCCGCGTTGGCGCCGCTCGCCACTTGGCCGAACGCGCCCAAGCCAGCCCGCCCTGCCGAGGAGGCCACGTCGCCGATAGCGCTGAAGACGCCGGAGGACACTTCGACGGTCTGCCTGGCGGCTTCGCCGCCAGCGCCAAGCGCCGGCGATTGGGTCGCGCTGGAGTACATGACGGTCTCCATGTTGATCCTGTCGATGCCCAACCGGTTTTGCAAAATTTGGTCAACCGAGTCGTTGGGATGCAACAGACGCTGTTCGTTAATGGCCGCGTCAAACTCAAGATCGGCGTATGAACGCGTCCCGCCGCCGTTCAGCTCGCAATCGTAGCTGAGTTCCAAATACAGGTTGCCGCCGCCCACGCGGGCGCCGTTGGCCTGCGCCCTGGCGGCCAGCGCGTTCAACTCCGCGCCGGTGATATCCGAGGACGAAACCGTAAACGAGCCCGTGCGCCCATCGCCGATCTCGAAATTGACCTGCGTCGAGCCGTTGGGGTTTTGCGTGTAAGATGCGCCGCGCAATTCGGGCGGCAAGGCTTCCAGCATCGCAAGCTTCAACTCGTTTTCAAATGTTTCCGGGTCTGTGAACATACGTTGCGGTGGCGCCCATGCCACGAGCGCCGCTTCGCTTGCGCGCATATTGGCCTCGATTTCGTCAGGCGAGACATACTCGTGGCCTAGGTTGAGCACATATGTGACGCGGATGTTGTTCAGCACGCCCGCGTAATTATTAGTAATATATTGTTGTGGCTCTGATTCCCAAAAACCCGTGCCTGGGTTGAAGCGGCATGGCAAGTTCCAGTCGCTGTAATTCACGAACACCTTTTGAACGGCGTTATCGTCGCTCATTTTCACCCTGAATTTTATCACATCGCCGAGCATGATATTTTGCGTTTTGCCCGATTGCGCGTCCACGACGGCTGGCGCGCCGCCCACGTTCTGGACGCTGTTGTTTATCAACAGGTAGCTCTTATCCATCGAGCCTTCGATGGTGTTTTGCATCCACAGTTCTTTCACATACAACTGGCGTTTGGAAGAGCGGACAGTTTGCTTGCTCGTGGTCCTGCCTTCGGAGGTGGCGAACAGTTGGATATCTTTTATCAACTCAAAATAGGGGTAGGAGAGCGTTATTGTCCCGCTGTAACGCCCAGCCTGATTGGCGGTGAATGTGGCCAGCGCTCCGGCGCCCCAGCCGTTCACGGTCACCGCCGCGCCCGGCTTGGCGTAGCCTTGCACGAATATGCTGTTGGAATCCGTCGTGGCGGGTGCGTCGAGGGAGAGGGGGAAGCCCGTCGTGACGGAAACGGCGCTGTATGGCCTCCGGGTTTCGTCGAAAGTATACCAATAATCGTAAATGTTCAGCCAATAATAACCTGTATACCACGCGATCAACGAACCGCCCGGGTCCTTGTTTGTTACGTATTTATTAGTCCTGGTCGTCGTCAGCAGGAAACGGTGCGCAGTGACGTCCGCAGTTTTGGCTTTCACCATGAAATTGAAGATCATGTTCCCGCTGAACGCGTCCCTTTCCAAATAGGCGCCGCCTTGGCTCCTGCCATACGCGTCGTAGACAGACCAAAAATCCGGAGAGGTATAACTTGCCATCCAGGATGTCCATACCAGCCAGGTACGCCTCGGCACATTGGGCCAGTTACTTTCGGCGCTCCAGCCCCAGACCCTTTTATATCTCAATGCGAAAACATCGCGGTTCCGCACCATCATCGTATAAGGGCTTATATACGCGAATGAGAGCGTGTTCTCCAGAGGATCGTATTCTGCTTCGATCTGGTTGGCTGTCAACGTCCTGGCGCCTTCGCATACCGTCAGTGAAACATACTGCCTCCAGTTTGGCGGCATTTCGATGGTGTCGGGCAGCTCCACGGTGTAACGCGCGTCTGAATATACCGGGACGCTGACAGAGAGGGGCACCAGGTCGCCGAAATTATTCTTATATACATAGATCCCATAATATTTTGATTGTGGAACTATATCATCGGCCGCCAGCGCGAATTCAGCTCTTTGGCCCCTGGACACAACGGCGTAATTTTTTTCCCCATAATAATCTTCATCTATTCTATGATAAGTAGCGTCATTTCTTGCAAACCAAACTTGAATTGGATCTGCGGCTAACTGCTCGCCTTCCGGCGGCGCGAACATATAAGTGGCGCCGGGCATCACAGGGACGGGGTCGTCCATATATTTTTTGCTGCCGTTGTTGGATTTCATAAGCACATATATCGGATAACTATTGCCTGTGTTGCGCACCGTAACCGTCCCGATCGGGGTCTCCGCCAGATCCAGCACTATGTTGTACGGGTCGGGCGCGCCGGCGTAGTCCACCTCGACTATATCGGACGAGCTGTCGATGAACGGCTCGGCGTCGGCCGTGTCAGGCACGGCTTTGATGAATAGCTTGCCCCCGGCGTTCACGACGTCGGCCATCTGGAAATATATGTCGCGTTCTTCAACCATTGCCGGCGTGAGGGGGAACGCCCCGCGCGCGTCCGAGTACGCTTCGATCCTGTACGAACTGGCGGCGTAGAGGTTGCCCGCCGAAATGATGTTCTGGTTGGGTCTTCCGTCCAGCGTGGCTTTGTTGCGGTAGAAATTGACCGTTACCTTGATCTTGGAATACAAGATGATGTCTTCGACGGCGGGCTGGGGCAGCAAGTTCCGCGTGACCTCGCCGTACAATTCGTCGAAGTACGCGATGACGCGGTAGCTGCTGGATTTGGGCGAGCCGTACAATATGTAGTCGCCGTTGATGTCGGAGTATGTCCGGCTGGCCATGTAGCCGTCGGCGGTCAGCAGGCAGACCGTCGCGCCCTCGACCACGGCCCCGGCTTCGTCAAAGACCCTGCCCGTGATGCGCAATGGATTGGGCGTGACGGACAGCGTCACCGGTGCGTCTGCAGTGGCGTTATACAGCGGCATGGATGCGGCTAGGTCGACGTTGTATTGGCCGTTCAGCGCGCCCATGTCTGTGATGTTGCTGATAGTCGCCGACCCGACGCCGTTCGTCAAGTCCACATAGAGGAAACTCTGTGAGTTGAGTAGGGTGATCGGGCCGTTTTCTGTAAACAGCACGACCCGCCCGTTGACAGAAGCGTCGGTAAGCCCCGTGTTTATGTCCTTGGCCGTCACATTGATTGCCGCCGGGACTGCCAGGTTGCCCTCCCAGTCGGGTGAGAAGCTCGTGGATGACACAGTCAAGCCGAGGGCAATGTCGCCTGTGGACGGCCCGCCACTGCGCAGCACAGGGATGGTCCAGTTGGCGCTGACGCTGCCGTTGATGACCAAATCCAGCGTACCGCCTGCGCCGCTATAATAACTGCTTAAATAATCGATACCGGAGAAGTCGATTTGCAATCCTGTTGTCGGGGTCGTGTAGGCGACTGGTATGTCTATATGGAGCTGATTCATGCCGCCGCCTATGAATGTTATGGGCGCCGGGGTGGACGCACTCGCTGATGTAAAATCATAGGCCATGTCGGTGCATACAAGCATGAAGAAGTCGCCCGGATCGAATGTGATGGGCGTGACGCCTTTGAGGACGAACGCCATCGTGCCATCCTCATTGTCGATCATATAAGAGCCTGTGATGTCCAACGGGGCGGCGTGCGCCGTGATTGGCAAGGCCGCGAACAAACTGAACGCCATAGCTACGACGAGCATAAACGATATAAACCTATTTGCCTTGTTCCGCATCTTATGATCCCCCTCATATGATTTTCGTTAAGCGCTACTCCTTATGCCCCCATGCTGTGCTTGAATACGGCGTAATTGAGAATTTTATGGTACTGTGTGGCGACAAAAAATTGTAACCAAAAATAGCATCCACAAAATGACAATCTCATTGTATCGCCATAAAGCCAATCAATCAACCATTTAGTCAAGTTTTACCTCATCTCTTTATTATTCTTTTCCAGTAGTTTTTATTTAGACCATAACGCAACAATAATAAACATTTCATATTGATCCAGTAACGGACTAGTTGTTTGATTAATGGTCAGGTGTTGTTATTTATGAAATATATCTTTATTACTTTGGTTTTATGGTTGCTATTTAGACCATAAAACTATATAATTAAAGAACAAAATAGTAGGAGAGTTTATTATGAAGTACTATGAACGATTGCTTGAAATGGGGTGCTTCACGCGAAATGAGTTGTGCACTCTCACCGGAAACTATGACACAGCCGGTACGGTTTTAAAAAACTATATAAAAAAGAGACTGATAATGAAAGTAAAGCGCAACCTATATGTCGCCATAAACCTTGCGGATCATCAGCCGGTTGTGAGTAAATATCGAATAGCAGGAAGGATTACTAACGGCGCATATGTATCTCATCATGCTGCCTTTGAGTATTACGGCTGCGCTAATCAGGTATCATATCAGGTTGAGGTTTCTTCTGAAACACCTTTTACATCATTCATTTTTGATGGAAATTCCTATAAGTATATAGCCTCCCGGATAAAAGACGGTGTAATTACTCTGCTTGACGGTGTTCGTGTGACTAATATAGAGCGTACTGTTATAGATGGTATCCATGATTTTGAAAAGGTGTCAGGTCTGGAAGAACTGCTGCGCTGCATTGAGTTAATTCCTTCATTACAGGAGGACCGCATGCTCAAATACCTTGCAATATACAACAAAAAAGTATTATATCAAAAAACTGGATATATATTGCATCATTTAAAAAATATGTTGCATTTGAGCGAAGCATTTTTTATTGAGTGCGCTTGTCATATCGGAAAAAGTACTCGCTATCTGACAGGAAGCACCGAAGGGAGATATAGTGGCAAATGGCGCTTAATTGTCCCAACAGACTTGACGAAAATTACCGACAAAGGGGTGTGGCGCGATGCCGACATTTGACAAACAAATTTTAGGTAATAAAGCGCGTGATTTAGGTTTTATTCGAGACGCTTTTGAAAAAATGTACAGACTTACTGAAATATTAAAAATCGTTAACGCAGACTCCGAACTAAACCAGCTATTACTGTTGAAGGGTGGTACTTCCATAAACCTGACTTTATTTTGTCTCCCTCGATTGTCAGTTGACATTGATTTTGATTTTGCTGAAAATATGACAAAAGAAGAAACATCAGTCAAAAGGGAGTTTATCCGCGAACTGCTTGGGCGATACATGGTTAACGAAGGATATACTTTAAAGGAAAAATCGAAACACACACACGCACTAGATTCTTTTGTGTATACTTACAAAAATGCGGCTGAAAACCCTGACAACATCAAAGTTGAAATCAACTATGTTATGCGATGTCATGTAATGCCAACTATTATTACCATGGCGCAAACAGGCGGGATAATCGCCGATATTCCCATTCGTACGCTTTCTCCTGTCGAGATATTCGCAAGTAAGATTGTTGCGTTATCTTCTCGCGCCGCTCCCCGCGACCTCTACGACCTGAACAATATGGTCTGTTACTACTTTTTCAGCAAATCAGAGGCAACAATGCTCCGAAAGTGCGCTGTGTTTTATAAGGCTATAACCGGAGATACAACTGTGAAAGATTTTAGCTTCAGGCGCATTGAAAAAATCACTCCACATAGGATTAGAACAGAGTTGATTCCGATGTTACGAAGCAATGAACAGTTTGATTTACAAGCAGCTCGTGAACGTGTAACCGCTTTTCTAAATGAGCGGATGGCGCTAACCGATAAAGAAGCCGCTTTTCTAAAATACTTCGCAGAAAACCGATATGAGCCACAATTGCTGTTTGATGATGAAGAAATAATAAGGCGCATTGTAAACCATCCAATGGCGATGTGGCGAATCCGCCGTATATAAGCGACAAAGAACCGCCATCCGGGGACTAGCTTTGACTACATTGTGGATGGGTTAATTTCATAAGTCTCAACGCCCCCGAGTGCGTAACGCCTGCGGTTCACAAGAAGCCCGGCTGTGCCTGACAATTTGTCTTGTACGACATTTTCGTACAACTCACTTTTTATTAAACTTATGATTAAATTCGTGATAATTAGCCATTGTTTCAAACGGTTTCAAATGGTAACAGCTTGATACCAGTTAACTGCCTTCTTTTGCCAATTGCAAATAGAAAACTGCCTTTTGCGATATTTAATGTTCGGATATGCCCCGCAAAGTCATACAAACCTCCAAATAGGTAGCCGTGGATTTGTTGTAAGCCTTTTGTCGTACCGAATTCTATCGTATCAAGCAACGAACTGTCAAAAAGAGCATAAGCCTTGGATTTGCTATTGCCGTCAATGGTTTCGTCACTATATGTGAATCATTCGATAAACGCTCTTGTTTTCTTGCTCGGAACGTCATCAGCTAGCGATAATACATCATCTTGCACCAAGCAATCGGTTAAACGTTTTTTACCGTCTTCAGCAATCAATTTGAATTGGCTACATTTTGTAGTCAGTTGAGAATTTGTATTTTTTAACCGACTTTTTATTACAGTCCAATATTTACGAGGATCTTTGCTGTCGGTCAAAACACCAACTATATCGACTGGTATAGACGGGCTGGTTGTTATTATAGATTATTAAGGATCTTTCAGGCAGGCGGCGTGGGCGGCGGCGGTGCCGGCGGCGTGGGCGGTGGCGAAGGCTATGGAGAGGTTGAAGCCGCCGGTGTAGGCGTCTACGTCGATGACCTCGCCGCAGAAATAAAGGCCGGGCACTAGTTTTGACTCCATTGTGGACGGGTTTATTTCAGGCGTCTTGATGCCCCCGGCGGTGACGATGGCCTCCGACGCGGGGCGCGGGGCGCTGATTGTCAGGGGCAGGCCTTTCAGTGTTTCCGAGAGCTTTGCGATGCCGGCTTTTCCGGCTGTGTCCGCGCGGCGTTCCGGGTCGAGGCCCGCGCAGGCGATGGCGACGGGTATGAGGCGCGATGGCAGCAAATCGACCATCGCGTTTTTCAAGCTTTTCCTGGCATAAAACGCAAAGTCCCGCGAGATGCGGTCGCGGAGCTTTTCGTCGGACAGCCCGGGCTTCAGGTCGATGCGCGCGGTGCAGCCCGCGAACCCGCAGTCGAGCATAGCGCGCGAAGCGCTGAGCACCAGCGGGCCGGAGATGCCGAAATGCGTGAACAGCATTTCGCCGAGTTTCGAAAAGAGCTTCTTCCCGTCCGGTGAAAACACTTTTAACGTGACATTCTTTAGCGTGAGGCCCGACAGCCCGCCGGGCCATGTTTCAAGCGTCTCCAGCGGGACGAGCGAGGGCCTTGGCGGCACGACCGTGTGGCCGAGGGATTCCGCGAACCTGTAGCCGTCGCCGGTCGAGCCTGTCGATGGGTACGCGATGCCACCGGTGGCGATTATCACGGCTCGCGACAGCACTGCCCTGTTATTTTTCAGCTCGATAATAAACTTATAATCAGATTCGCCCGGCGAGCCGGATGCGCTTGACAATTCAGCCTCGCCCGGTGTGTCGTTCCCTCCGGGCGAGAGTGGTTTTGCCAACCGTATGGACGCGACGCGCTCGCCGCATAGCAGTTTCACGCCCTGCCGCAGCGCAAGGCCCGCCAGCGCGTCCGTCACTTCGCGGGCGCTGCCGCTCTTTGTGAAATAGCGCCCGCCGCGCTCCAGCGCCACGCCCACGCCGAGCCCTTCAAAAAAGGTGACAATGTCTTTGTTGGACATTTTTTTGAACGCAGAAAAAAGAAATTTCCCGTTTCCGGGAATATTTAGCATAAACTGTTCTTTTTCTGCGTTGTTGGTAATGTTGCAACGGCCTTTGCCCGTTATCGATAGCTTGCGCCCAGGGCGGTCGTTGCGTTCGACCAGCACGACGCGAAAAGATCGCCCACCGGCCCCGGCCGGCGTCGACGCGGCGCAGGCCGCCATCAGCCCGGCGGCGCCGGCGCCGATGATCGCGACGTCGGCCCTATATATAATATCCATTCAACTCCGTCACATCAAACGCGTATGCTATACGGGATGTACCTTGTCTTGCATGTCGACCAGCCCGCTGTCGATTTTGTATTTTTGCGCGCGCCTGTATTTGAAATACGTCTCCGCGACCTGCGGGAACAGGGCGTATGAGAGCACGTCCTCGTCCTGTTCGAGGTATTCCTTCATTTCTACGCGTATCTTCTCCAACTCCGGCTCGATCAAGTCGGCCGGGCGACAGGTGATGGTCTCCTCGCCCTTTAGAATCGTATCCTGGACGCTTTGCGGAATCGGGGCGGGCGTCTTGCCGTATTCGCCTTTTACCAGCGCCTTGGACTCCCTGGGCACCATCTTGTAGCGCTCGCCGGAGATGACGTTCATGACGGCCTGCGTGCCAACAATCTGGCTGGTCGGCGTCACGAGCGGCGGGTAACCGAAGTCCTCGCGTACCCTCGGCACCTCGCGCAGCACCTCTTCATATTGATCGGACTTGCCCGCCTGCTTCAACTGCGAGACCAGGTTCGAGAGCATACCGCCGGGGACCTGGTAGATCAGCGCGTTGACGTCGACGCCCATCACCTTGGCGTCCAGCAGCCCGCTGCTTAAGTATTCTTCCCTGACAGGCTTGAAAAAGTCCGCCACTTCGTTCAACAGATCCAAATCCAGCCCCGTGTCGTACTCCGTCCCATGCAGCGTCGCGACCAGCGGCTCCGTCGGCGGCTGCGACGTGCCAAGCGCCAGCGGGGAGATCGCACAGTCGACTATGTCGCATCCCGCCTCGATCGCCTTTATGTAGGTCATGGACGCCACGCCGCTGGTGTAGTGCGTATGCAGTTGGATGGGCAGGCCGACTTCCTTTAGCGCCTTGACCAGATTGTACGCCTCATATGGGAGCAGGAGACCCGCCATGTCCTTTATGCATATGGAATCCGCGCCCATCTCCCGAAGCAGCGTCGCGTCTTTTACATAAATCTCGGTGCTGTGGACGGGGCTGATTGTATAGCAGATCGTCCCCTGCGCGTGCGCCTTTTCCTTTTTGCACGCGCGTATCGCCGTCTCGATATTGCGCATGTCGTTGACTGCGTCGAAAATGCGTATCACGTCGATGCCGTTGGCGACGGCCTTCTCCACGAAGTATGTCACGACGTCGTCGGCATAGTGCTTGTACCCGAGCAGGTTTTGCCCCCGCAGCAACATTTGCAGCTTTGTGTTTTTAACGCCGTCGCGGATTTTCCTCAAACGCTCCCACGGGTCCTCGTTCAGGAACCGGAGGCATGAGTCAAATGTGGCCCCGCCCCAACATTCCAGCGCCGCGTAGCCGACCTTATCCAACAGCTTAAGCGCCGGCATCATTGTGTCGGTGGTCATCCTCGTGGCAATCAGCGACTGGTGCGCGTCGCGCAACACAGTTTCCATTATTTGAACTTTAGCCATTCGCGCCCTCCATTAATCGCAATTTAGGCATGAGCATTATCATGATCATTTAGCCGACGGACACCAGCAATGTACCTGTGTCAACGGAAGCGCCCTGGGTCGTATGCACAGCCAAAACCTTGCCGTCTATCGGCGAGACAATCTCGTTTTCCATTTTCATGGCCTCCAGCAGAACCACTGGCTGCGAGCGCTTTACCGCGTCGCCCACATTGACTACGACCCTGATTACCGTGCCCGGCATCGGGGCGGTTACGGGCGTCGCGCCTGCGGGCGCGGGTGCTGCTGCCGGCGCAGCAGAAGGCGCGGGCGCTGCGGCTGGCGCAGGGGCAGCAACGGACACTGGCGCAACCGCTGCGGCGGGTACGGGCGCCGGCGCCGGCGCCGGTGCTGGTGCGGGCACGGGAACAACTGCTGTAGTAGGCGCAGCGACCGGCGCCGACGCGGCCGCAGCCATCTCCTCTACCTCTACTTCGTACGATACGCCGTTGACTTTTACAGTGTATTTTTTCATAAAAACGCTATGTTCGAACTGCGTACAGATAGCCTTGAGAAACGCGATGGCTTAAGTCACAGTCCTGCCCTTTCATAATATTTTTAAGCTTGCCTCCGTTGCATAAATATCTATCCACCAATTAATAGGTTACAGAGGAATTTACAGAGGGATGTTCCCATGCTTTTTTGAGGGGCGCGACTCGCGCTTGGAAGAGAGCATCTCCAGCGCGCTGATGAGCCGCATGCGCGTCTCCGACGGCGCGATGACGTCGTCGACATACCCGCGCGACGCCGCCACATATGGGTTCGAAAACTTTTCTGTATATTCGGTGATCTTGTCCGCGCGAGCCTTCACCGGATCGGCGGCGTCGGCTATTTCCTTCCGGAATATTATATTGGCCGCGCCGTCCGGGCCCATGACCGCTATTTCGGCGGTCGGCCAGGCGAACACCATGTCCGCGCCGAGGTGCCTGCTGTTCATGGCGATGTAGGCCCCGCCGTACGCCTTTCTCAAAATGACGTTGATCTTCGGGACAGTCGCCTCCGCGAACGCGTACAGCAGCTTCGCGCCATGGCGTATGATGCCGCTGTGCTCCTGGCCGACGCCGGGCAGAAACGCCGGGACGTCCGTCAGCGTCACGACCGGGATATTGAAGCAGTCGCAAAAGCGCACGAACCGCGCCGCTTTGTCGGACGAGTTTACGTCCAGCGATCCCGCGAGGTGGTTCGGCTGGTTGGCGATGAAGCCCGTAGTGTTGCCGTTCATCCTGCCAAAGCCTATGACTATGTTGCGGGCGTAGTCGGGCTGTATCTCAAAGAAATCGCCGCCGTCGACGATCCCCCGCAGGACGTCGCAGACGTCGTATGCCCTGTTTGCCTCGTCCGGGATTATTGCGTCCAGCTCCGGGACGGGCCGACCGGGGTCGTCCGCGCCCAGCGCCCTTTCTGGATCGGAAAGATTGTTGTCCGGCAAAAAGCCCAAAAGCCGCTTTAACTGCGCGAAACAGGAGGCCTCGTCTGGCGCGCGCACGTGCGCCACGCCGCTGATCGCCGTGTGCGTGCGCGCCCCGCCGAGTTGCTCAGCGGTCACGTTCTCGCCCGTGACAGCGGACACGACCTGCGGCCCCGTGATGAACATGTTGGCTGTTTTGTCGACTATAAAAATAAAGTCCGTTATGGCGGGCGAATATACGGCGCCGCCTGCGCACGGCCCTAAAATAACCGAAATCTGCGGAATGACGCCCGAGGCGTGCGTGTTGCGCGTGAATATCTCGCCGTAGCCGTACAGCGCGTCGAGGCCTTCCTCGATCCTCGCCCCGCCGGAATCGTTGAGGCTGATATACGGCGCGCCCATTTTCAGCGCCATGTCCATGACCTTCACAATCTTTTTGGCATGCATCTCGCCGAGCGAGCCGCCGATCACTGTAAAGTCCTGCGAGGAGGCGAACGCCAGCCTGCCGTCCACGCTGCCGTAGCCGGCAACCACGCCATCGCCGGGTATGCGCTTGGCCGCCATACCGAACTCCACGGCCCGCGACTCGGCAAACGCGTCGACCTCGACAAATGTCCCCGCGTCAAAAAGGGCGTCCAGGCGCTCCCTGGCCGTCGACTTCCCCGCCGCGCGCTGCTTTTCGATCCTTTCGGCGCCGCCGCTTTCCAAAAGCTTCTCGCGCCTATTGCGAAGGGCGGCAATCCTGTCGCTCGTAAAAGACATAAAACCCATTCCTTCCTCTATGTAATCCAAAATAAAAAACGAAATGTGACCTACCAACAAAAAACGAATCGTAGTAAATTATATTAAAACCGCTCATGTTTGGCAAGCATCGTGGATGTAGGGCGCAAAAACAGCGCCCGCTTCATCCGGGGCAATGACCCGCCATTCGCCCGGCGCGAGGCCTGGAGCCCGGAGCCCGCCAATGGCGACCCTCTCCAGCGAAGTCACGGTGTTGCCGACGGCCTCGACCATACGCCTGATCTGCCGGTTCCGCCCCTCGTGCAGGACGACCGTAAGCTTCGTGGGGTCGCGCCCGTCCGGGTACACGCGCGCGGGCGCGGTGCGCCGCCCGTCCCCTAAATCGACGCCGTCGCGCAACCGCCCGGCGGCTTCCGCGTCGACGGGCCCTACGCAGACGACCGCATATGCCTTCTCCACCCCAAACTTGGGGTGCGACGCCCGGTACGCGAAGCCCCCGTCGTCAGTCAGCAATATGAGCCCGGACGTGGCGTAGTCCAGACGCCCCACAGGAAAAACGCGCCGCCTAGGCGTGCCTTTCGCACCGCCAGCCACATCGGCCACACCAGCCAAG
>WRLR01000111.1 GCA_009777515.1 Oscillospiraceae bacterium
GGGGGGAGTAGGGGGTGGGGGGGGGGGGGGGGGGGCCCCCTTTTCGCGGGGGGGGGAGCCACATCACCACGCGCGGGGCGGTCGGGCTGGTCAAGCTGGCGGGCGAGGCGGGGGCGGACGCGGTTTCGGTACTCACGCCTATGTTTATCTCACAGACGCAGAATGAGCTGTACCGTTTTTATGAGGAAGTCGCCGCGAGCACGTCCCTGCCGATTATCCTGTACAACAACAGGCCCAAGACCAATGTGCACATCGAGCCGGCTACGGTCGCGCGGCTCGCGCAGATCGAAAACATCGTCGGCGTAAAGGACAGCACCGGAGACATGACGAACACGGCAGACTATATCATCCAAACGCGACATATCGAGAATTTCCACGTGCTGATGGGTCGCGACACCCTGATTTACGCCGCGCTCTGCTACGGCGCGTCCGGCGCCATTGCATCGTGCGCGAACGTGGCGCCCGCGCTGACGGTGGAGATATACGAGCGCTTCATGGCGGGCGACCACAAGGGCGCGCTGGAGGCGCAGTTCCGTCTGACGCCCCTGCGCAATGCGACCAACATGGGGACGTTCCCGCAGGTGATAAAAGAGTCGCTGGAAATACTGGGCATCTCGGTAGGCAAATGCCTGGACCCCATAGACGTGTTAGCGCCGGAACAGCACGAACGACTAGTTCAAGTGCTAAAAGCCATGGAACTGATGTAGGAGGGTACATATGGGCAAGATAAAAGTACAGCAGGGCGTCAGCTCTAACTATACGGACGACCAGTTGCTGTTTATCAAGCAAATGGGCGTGCAGTATGTGTTTGTCATGCTAAAAGACGAAGATTCCAACTATGAGGGCATCATGCGGTTTCGGGAGAGGCTGGACAAGTTCGGGTTGATCCCGTCAGACGCAGGCAACCACGACATGTATAAAAGCGCGTCCATACACCTGGGGCTGCCGGACCGCGACGCGTGCATCGATCGCTATAACGCGCTGACCCGCGCGATAGGTAAGGCGGGCATCCGCACAACATACATGACCTGGGAGCCGAATTTTACATTGTCTACCAAATCGGTAGTTGGGGAGCACAGCAGGGGCGCCGTCACGCGCGTCGTGGATATCGCCCAGTTAAAAACACTGCCCTATTCGCACGGGAGGCTGTACTCAGAGGACGAGATATGGGGCAACTTCAAGTATTTTCTCGACAGGGCGCTCCCGGTGTGCGAGGAAGCGGACGTGCGCATCGCCCTGCACCCGTGCGACCCGCCGGTCCCGGAGCTGTGCGGCATCCACAACCTCATACACTGCTCGGACGACTACAGGCGCGCGTTCGAGCTGGCGGGCGACAGCCGGTACCTGGGCGTCAAGCTGTGCGTCGGCTGCTGGCTGGAGGGCGGGCAGGAATTTGGCGACCTGTTTGCCGACATTGAAGAATTTGTGCGCCGCGATAAAGTAATAATGGTGCATTTTCGCAACGTAAGCTCGGCAATCCCTTATTTGGAAGAGACGTTGCTGGAAGACGGTTATATGGATATGTACAAGGTCATGAAGCATTTCGTTGCATGCGGGTTCGACGGGTACATAAACGTGGACCATGTCCCGCCGTTCGCTGCCGGCGGGGGCAGGGCCGCCGGCTTTGCCTATTCCATCGGTTATATGAAGGCGCTGTTAAAATGCGCCGAAGCCGAACTGGGTGCAAAGCAGTAAACGGACGACGCGATAACACAAACGGCGCGAAGTACGCAAACGGCGCGAAGTACGCAAACGACGCGATATACATCAACTACGTTGATGGGACGACGCACCCTACGAACACATAGGCACTCGTAGGGCGCGATGTCTTCATCGCGCCGTTGACGTTTATCGCACCGCTAAATGTATACGTTATTGGACATCGCGCCCCACTACGCCATGCCTTTTGCTGCGTTCATGAATCGGCGCTGGTAGCTCGTCACCTGGTTCGTGGAGGTGAAGCGGGCGATGTAGTTGGGCTCGGCGGTTATTACGACCTTGTCGTTCATGTCCTGGAACTCGGGGTCGGTCAGGAGCTTGTCAATGTCCGGGTAATTGTAATCGCCCTCCATGGAGCAGATGATTAGGCGCGTGTCGGGCAGGTTGCAATTGCGCAGCGCGCGCAGGTTGTGCCGCACGCCGTCCAGCCCGTCGCTACCCTCATCGCAATCGAAGCGCCTGTATCTAATGATGTCCTCGCCGTACCTTTTGACCGTCAGCAGATCGGTCGCGGCGCAGGAGGGCGGATAGTAGTCGTTTTTGAGGAACAGGTTGCGCAAATCCTCCAAATGCGACAGGTCCCCGCTTTCGTTATACAGGTCGATGCAGTTTTTTACGCTGCCCGTCTGGACCAGGCGGTGGCGGATGAAGCTGTTGATGAAATACGGCCTCGCCTGCAGCGCGAACAGTGTCTGGTACGGCTCGAACATCAGCGTGAAGTTGATGCGGTAGCCCAACTGCTGCAGCTTCAGCGCGAGGGCGTGGCCGCGCAACGCGCCGCCGGTGGTCACGTCGTAAAACGCTTTGTCCAGCGTTTTGTCGCCGTTGAGCAACTGCTCCACATTTTCGTCTGTGACCGCGCCCGTGTGCGGGACTTTGATGACCACCCTGTATTTTGAAAACATCTCCCTAAATTTGGACACTTCTTCGAGGATGGCGCCAAAGTCATTCTCAAACGGGTTGTTCAGCTCGACGCTGATGTCGCAGCCCGGGCCCAGTATGCGGCCGATTTCCGCCATCACCTCGTCCCGAGTCTTGTACTGCCCCCCGACATTGGCTTTCGGGTTGTTGATGAACAGGTCGTATACGATGCCGGGGTTGCATGTGAGGTTGGCGATGAAGGGGCTGATGGGCGCCACTTCGTAGGGGTTGGCGCTGTCCGCGCTGAACAGTACGTTCGTCGGGCGGCGCGCGCCGTCTGCGTCATACGAGATGTCGCGAACTAAATCGACCAGCGCCAGCCCGCCGGGGCGCATGGCGATTTCGCGGCGAAAACCGGCCGGGGTGCCCGTTTCGGTGGGAAATGTGGCCATGACGTCTTTATAGGTTTCGCCTGCGCCGATATGCCGGACGCGCCCCGACAGCGCCATGAACTCCGCTTCCGTTATTTCCATGCCCAGCACGCGGTTAACCAAATCCTCTTCGCCCTTGGCTGCTGCCGCGCCCAGTGAACCCAAATAATATTTGATCATACTTAGCTATTGCCTCCTGTTTGGTATGTTCGTAGCGTATGTTACTAAATATGTTACTAATTATGAATAGCAATTACTATCTATATTGATCATATAGTTCCATCGCCATATGATTCCATCGTCATATTATATGATTTCATCGTCATATCAATATATCGCTATACGATATGACTTCATAGTCATATTATTACATCGCCATATGATTACGTCATCTCATGACTGATTACATTATCACATGACTACATCATCTCATGACTGATTACGTCATCTCATGATTGTTTATATTATCACATGACTACATCATAATTTGATTATATCGTTATATGACTACTTCATATTTGGCGCCGGTGAAGGCGGACGCGAGCGTTTCCATTGAATCTTCATCCGGGGGCTGTAATGCGGCGCCGGGCCCCGCTTCTATGCCTATGCTCTCGTACTTGCCGGAGCCCAGGTTGTGGCAGGGGAGCAGCTCCAGCCTGGCCACATTGGGCATGTCCGCCAGCAGCTCCGCCGTCGCGCGCATATTGCCCAGATTGTCGTTCATGCCCGGTATGACCGGGACGCGCACCCAGACGATAGCGCGATCCCGCGAGAGCCTGCGCAGGTTTTCTATAATCAAGCGGTTGTCCGCCCCTGTCACTTTTTTATGCAGCTCGGCATCCATGCATTTTAAGTCGTATAATACCAAATCGGTATGCGGCAGGACGCTTTCAAACGCCCCGTAACCCACATGCCCGGCTGTGTCCAGCGCGGTATGGAAGCCCGCCGTTTTTGCGTTTTCAAGCAATCTGGACGCGAACCCGCTTTGCAACAGCGGTTCGCCACCGGAACAGGTCAAGCCCCCGCCGGAATCGACGTAAAAAGGGGCGTCGGCGGCGACTGTGCCCATGACCTCGCCGACATCATACAGTTTTCCGGTCATCGACAGCGCCCCGGCGACGCATGCGCGCACGCACGCCCCGCAGAGAATGCAGCGTCTGCGATCTATGGTGCGCGTGTGCGCCCCCCCGTCATTGCGGGTCTGAGTATCGCCGCCTCTCCCGTCATTGCGGGCTTGACCCGCAATCTCATGGCAGCCATTCACGCACGCGTCCGCACACAGCCCGCAGCCGATGCACCTGTTTTTGTAATATGACAGAACCGTGCGGCTGTCCCAGGACTCAGGGTTGTGACACCAATAGCATCGCAGGTTGCAGCCCTTAAAAAACACGGTAGTGCGTATGCCGGGGCCGTCGTGTATGCAAAACCTCTGTATGTCAAAAATCAAGCCTTTGTCTTCGTTGTTAGGACTCATACATTAGTTAATTTATTATCGCGTATCTATCGTCATTGTTTCTGGACGAATTGCCGCCGGACGTATTGCCGCCGGAAGTATTGTCACCGGAAGTGTTATCGCCTGACGTGTTGCCGCCTGTGGAATCGCTGCCGGGCAAGTCGCCGCCCGGTAAGTCACCACCCGGTAAGTCGCCGCCGGGCACATTCCCGCCTGTTACATCCCCGCCGGGCGCATCTCCGCCGGGCACATCCCCGTCGCCGTTTGCTTCCTCTTCGCCATCGAACGCGCCGTCGCCGCCGGTTGCTTCACTGTCTCCGCCATCACCTGCTTCACCGGCGTCGGCGCCCCCGCTTCTATCACCAGTCGCGCCGACATTAATGCTCCCTCTTCCGTCGCCAGTCGCGCCAACATCGATGCCAGCATCTCTCCCGCCAACGCCGCCTGCCGCATCGCCCCCGCTATTGACATATTTCGCCGTCATCAATAATACCGCGTTTGCCTCGGCTTCCCATCCGACAGTCAGCCCCATAGCTTCCGCTATATATCTCACAGGCACAAACGTACGTGAATTGTTCAAAACCGCGACCGTGTCCATATAAACAGGGGCCCCGTTAACTAAAATCAACGGGCTGTCAATGTACATAACCATCACAAGGCCGCGTTTTGCTATTAAAACTTCCAGTTTTTCTATATCCCAAAAAACATCGGCGCCGAGCGCTTCGCTGATAAACCTGACGGGCACCATGGTGCGCCAATTGTCGTCGACATAAGGCGCGACGTCTGACTCTACAGCAATGCCATCAAGAAAGATTGTCAGTTCCTGGGCCGGGGCGACGAAGGCGTCAATGCCCACAACGCCCGCGCCGTCCGCGCCGTCCGAATCGTCGACATCGCCCATGTCCCCCGCGTAGCCCGCGCCATCCTCGCCGCCCGTGCCATCCGCATCGCCTGCGCCATCGATGCCAACGCCTGCGGCGGCGCTATCATCCACGCCATCCTCCGTCATAAACTGCTCAACAGCGTCCGCCAGAGCCGTATCCGTAACGCCATCGTCCAAAGCGCTGTCCGCACCACCTATTGCGTCACCATCGTCCAAAGCATCGCTCGCGCCTAATGCGTCGCTATCGTCCAAAGCGCTGTCCACACCACTTGTATCGCCATTGTCCAGAGCGTCGCCCGCGCTTATGTCCGCGCCTGAAATGTCGCCAGCACCCATGCCAGCGTCATCGCCCGCGGAACCGATTTCGGCCTCCGCCGCAGCCACTCCCGCCGGGGCGGCGATCAGCGCTAAGCACAAAGCGAAGGCTGCCAGTCTTAATATTGCCGGCGAATATTTTCTATTTAACTTAATAATACTCATCCTGCACATCCTCTCAATCATCATACTGTTCGATCTTATAGTATAACTATAATATTTTTTTTAATAAAACACAATTTATGCAAAGCAGAAGAATGGCAGGGGGCGGTAGATGGACAGCAGATGGGCGGCAGGTTGGCGGCAGATATGCGGCAGGTGGACGGCAGGTGGGCGGCAGGGAGGCAGATGGTTGGTGGCAGGGAAACAGCAGGTGGGCGGCAGGGAAGCGGCAGGTGGACGGCATGGAGGCGGCAGGTGGATGACTGATATGTTATATTTTTCTTATTCATTGGCATCAGTACCGCCGTTAGTGTGCCGTGCACGCTTTCATTGCGTCCATGATCTTACGGCAAACGCCGCAGGCAGAGCGGCAATCGCTTGTATCCACCGTGACGCCCTGCGCCTGCGCATAGCGCAAAAGCCCGGTGACCCCGCTTTCCAGCACGGTGCGCCAAATGGGGTTTAGGTACGGATCGTAGCCATCAACAATTTTTAGTATATCGTCAGCGTAAATATTCCCAATCGTGATCGAGCACAGATTAACATCGCCGTTTGGGTTGATCCCAAAACACCCTATCTCGTCAATCCTTGATGTATACGGAGCGGATCCGCAGGGGGCGGATAAATCGACTTTATCCGGCGGCGCGAAGTATTCGGGCAGGTGCTTTATGGCGTTGCCGGACGGGAAAATATTGTTTCCCTCGCTCGCCTCGATGCCCTTGTCGGTGAAAATCTTGAGCAACCGCCTTGTTTCTGCGTTGTAATGATTGTCGTTATTTTCGTCCACGACCCAAGCGGGGTGTACCCGCAAACGCGGAACCCCATGCTTTATGAGGGCCTCCGCAAAACATTCAACCGGCTCGAGCGGAATAAACTCCTGATGGAATACGTCGACAGACAACAAGACGCCGTTCACGCCGGAATCGCAAAGGGCTTTTGCTACATCGCTTATCTTTTGGGAGTCTTTCGAGAAAAAACCGTTAGTTATGAGCTGCCGGGATGTGATGCCGCTGTCGCGGGCGGCGGCATGGATTTTACAAACAGTATCCGAGTATAGCAGTGGCTCGCCGCCAAAAGTCATGACCGACTCGATGGCGAATCTCCCTGCAAGCTGCTTGATGGCAGCTACAGCCGCTTTGGCGTCCACGCTGCCGCGGCTGTCCAGACGTTCATCGTTTGAACAATGCTTGCAACACCCGCTGCAGGCGTCGGTCACTACAAACTCTATTCGTTTAAGGTCAATATAACGGCTCATTTTTGCGGCTCCTCTGCCAATCCTGCATTTATATAAACCGCAACAACTGCGTAAATTGATTCAACTGCGTTCCATGCCTATGTCCGGACTCATAATAATGGAAACTTTATGGAAACTTTATCGGATAAAGTTTGTAATGATTATAACAGATAACAGTGAAGTATTGTTGCCGGCTTCGCGGACAGCGATTGCATTTGCAAAATGAAATTTAAAATGGACACACTGTTGTCAAGTTTAGTGTTATACAATGCGATTACCGGCAACGCGAATATTGGCAGTGCATATTAAAACATATTTATACGAGGGGGCGTACAGCATGAATGTTAATATCTTTGAAAAGGCGAACCGGATCGTCCGCAGCAGCGACGCGGCGTATTTCGGCGTAATTGACGAGGGGGGGTTCCCGTCCGTGTCTGCGGTTTCACCCGTCAAGCCCGAAGGCATATTGGAGGTGTACTTCACTACAAACCTCGGCGGCAACAAAGCCACGCGCTTGCAAAAATGTAATAAAGCGAGTTTCTGTTTCCGAGAGGGTGGGAGCAATGTCACGCTCGTCGGCACGGCGGAGATCCTGACGGACCAGGAGACGAAAAGCAAATATTGGCTTGACTGGTTTAAAGATCATTATGCCGGCGGCGTGACGGATCCGAGTTACATCGTAGTTAAGTTCACGACGAACCGCGTATCGCTGTGGATCGACAACGAGGGCGCGGAGTTTACGGTTGGCGATCTGCTTGCCGTGCAGTCGTGCTGCGGCCTGCTGTGCGACGGCTGCTCGTATAAGGAGTCCCATGGCTGCGCCGGCTGCATAGCCGTGGGAGGTAAGCCTTTCTGGGGCGAATGCCCCGTGGCGGCTTGCTGCCATGGAAAAGGCTACGTACACTGCGGCGAGTGCGCAGACATCCCGTGCGACATACTCAATGAATTTTCCTGCGGCGAAGACGAGCACAGTGACAAGCCCGCCGGCGCGCGAATAGCCGTATGCAAGGCGTGGGCCGCAAATAAACGGTAGTTAAAAATTATACGCGACTGTATTTGTGTAGAGGTATTTACTTCATCAATAACTCGACGGCGCGCTTCAGTTCATCCAGAGCGCCCATGTCGCCGGTGTTAACTGCGTCCACGATGCAGTTCTCCAGATGGTCTTTTAGGATGACTTCGCATATGCCGTTTATCGCGGAGCGTACGGCGGCGAGTTGGATCAGCACTTCCGGGCAGTCGCGCCCTTGCTCCACCATGCCACGCACGGAGGTTAGATGCCCGATGGCGCGCGAGAGGCGGTTGAGGACCGCCTTGGTTTGCGCGTGCGCGTGCTCGTGTGCGTGCTCGTGCGTTTGAGGGTGCGCATGCGCGTGCTCGTACGCTTGAGGGCGCGCGTGCTTTTGGGGGTGTATATGCTCGTGCTGGTGTTCGTGCGTTTGAGGGTGCGGGCTCGCTTGTGGATTCGCATGAGTGCGCGAGCGCGCATCTGCGTGTAGGTGTTCATATTTGTTTTTTTCGGTGTCATTGTTGTTTGCTATATGATTATGCCCGTTCATCTGCTCTCTCCTGATAAACTTTGGAATTGATTGTCGCATCATATGATATATAGTTTGAACGGACGACCGTGAGTGGTCGTCCCCATGTAAACGGACGAGCGTGGGTGGTCGCTCCTATGTAAACGGACGACCGGGGCGGTCGTCCCTACCTTTATTTATTTTTTCATATTAATGAGTCTATGTATATCCCCCCACCGGGCTTGTAGAAATAAAATGCAGATATATAATTATCAGGGGCATCCAGTCCCTGATAGTTGTGGTAGATAATTGATGAAAACGAAGGGCTTGGTGGGTTTATGCACATGGCGGACGCGCTGCTTTCGCCGGTGGTGGGGATGGCGATGAACACGGTCAGCGCCGTTGCTATCGGGGTGTCGGCGGCGAAGGTGAGAAAATACGAAATTAGTGACAAAATGGTCCCGCTGATGGGCGTCGCCGGGGCGATGGTGTTCGCCGGGCAGATGATCAACTTTTCCATTCCGGGGACGGGCTCGTCGGGGCATATCGGCGGCGGGGTGCTGCTGGCGGGGCTGCTTGGCGGCGTCCCAGCCTTTCTCTCCATCGCGGCTGTGCTCATTATCCAATGCCTTTTTTTCGCAGATGGCGGGCTGCTGGCGCTCGGCAGCAACATCTTCGTCCTGGGCGCGATCCCGTGCCTTGTGGTTTATCCACTGGTATGGAAGCCATTGATGAAGGGCGGGGCCAGCCACAGGCGCCTGACCGTCGCTTCGATAGTGTCCGCTGTGATAGGGCTGGAGCTCGGGGCGTTTGGCGTGGTGCTTTTAACGCTGTTTTCCGGGATAACGTCGCTGCCCTTTGGGACTTTCGCCGCGCTCATGCTCCCCATCCACCTGGCCATAGGTGTGCTTGAAGGCATTGTAACGGCGGCAGTACTGTGCTTTGTATTCAAAATGCGCCCGGAGTTGATCGACGCCGCGCAGTCCGGCGGACAGCTTGGCGGCGTTTCTGTCAAGAAGGTCGTCATCACGCTGGCCATATTAGCGGTGCTCACAGGCGGCGCCCTGTCGCTGTTTGTATCATCCAACCCGGACGGCCTGGAGTGGTCGGTTGAGAGGACGCTGGAGAATGCGAGCGGCGGTAGCGTAAGCATAGAGGGCATCGAAGACATAGAAGGCGGCGATGGCGCCGTCCACACAGGTGCTGCGGGCGTGCAGGATAATACCGCGTTCCTACCGGACTACGCTTTCGCGGACGACCCGGAAAACGTTGCAGGGACGTCGCTGTCCGGCATCGTCGGGGCGGCGATTACATTTGCCGCCGCAGGCGCGGCTGGGCTCGTGATCACCAAAGTCAAAAAAAGCGGCAGACCGGCCAATAATGTCTGATATGGGCGCCCGCGTCTTCGAGCTCAGGGTCCTGGAGAGCCTTGCGGCGGGGAAGACGGCGGTGCACCGTTTGCATCCCCTGACAAAACTGCTGTCTACATTTACGTTCATCGTCGTTGTGGTCTCGTTTGGCCGTTACGACTTTGTACGCCTCGCGCCGTATTTGTTCTACCCGTTCGTGATGATGGCCCTCGCGGAGCTTCCGTACAAGGTTCTGCTGGCGCGGGTGCTTATAGCGGCGCCGTTTTGTTTGTTCGCTGGGCTGTCGAATGTTATTATTGATAGGGCTGAGGCGTTCAATGTTGGCGGTATATCCGTGAGCCTTGGCGTAGTGTCGCTTGCCACTATTTTATTGAAGATGTATTTGAGCGTCATGGCGGCGCTGCTGCTTGCCGCCACGACGCCTTTTACCAAGCTCGCAGCGCAACTGCGGCGGCTGCGCGTCCCTGCGGTTTTCGTGATGGTCTTTGAGGTGACATTTCGCTATATAGGCGTTTTATTGGAAGAGGCCTGGTCGATGACGATAGCGTACAGGCTGCGCTCCGGCGCGAAGAAAGCCCTCGATATGAAGCACATGGGGTCGTTTGTCGGGCAGTTGCTCCTGCGCGGGTTTGACCGGGCGGAGCGCGTCCACGCGGCCATGCTGTGTCGGGGGCATTTAATGGAAAGGTATGCCGATGCCCGGCATTCGCGCGCGCGGCAGGTTCTGCCGCATCTGCGGCCACTGGCGCAGCCGCAAGCGCAGCCGCAGACGCAGACGCAGCCACAAGCGCAGCCGCAAGCGCAGTCAATGGCGCAGCCGCAAGCGCAGCCGCAATCGCAGCCACTGGCGCAGCCGCAGCCGCAAGCGCAGCCACTGGCGCGACCGCATGCGCACGCACGCGCTGCGGACGCGCTGGCGCTGGCCGCAGTGGCGCTGCCATCGCTGCTGTTGCGCTTTATATCATTATAGATTATTACAGGTGTTATTTTGCTGACGGTCAATGATCTATCTGTTAAGTACCCTGACGGCGCCCTTGCGATAGATTCGGTGCGCTTTGCCATTGGCGCGGGCGAAAATGTCGCGCTCATCGGCGCGAATGGAGCGGGCAAGACCACGCTACTGCTCGCCCTAGTCGGTATATTGCTGCCATCGGGCGGCGATATCCGCATCAGGGACATAGAAAAGCGCGTTGCCCACCCAGGCGGCGCCCAAGCTAACGAAATAATGCTGGGCAAAAAGACGTTGCGCGATGCGCGCTCGCTCATTGGCATGGTGTTCCAGAACCCGGACGATCAGCTTTTTATGCCAAGCATATATGACGACGTCGCTTTCGGGCTGCGAAATTTTGGCTGCGGCGAGGAAGAAGTGGCAAATCGCGTGGGCGCCGCGCTGTCGTCGCTGGGAATTGATCATCTTGCGGAACGCTCGCCGCTTAAACTCTCCGGTGGGGAAAAGCGTCTAGTCGCCATAGCGTCCGTGTTGTCGATGGACCCGCAATTATTGTTGTTTGACGAGCCTACCGCGTTTTTGGACCCCCGCGCGAGGCGCAACCTCATAGCCACCCTTTCGGGCCTGCCGCAGGCCAAGCTGATTGCGACGCACGACCTGGCGTTCGCCCAAACGGTGTGCCCGCGCGCGCTGCTGTTGCAAAAAGGTAAACTGGTCGCGGACGTCTCCTCCATCGACATACTACACGACGCCGCCGCCCTCGAAGCCGCTGGGCTTTAAATATGAAACCGCATACGCCGCTCACTTACACAAAACCACATTATTTAAGAGGTGAATAATGGCGACAAAATTGATTCTCATAGAAGGCATCCCCGGTTCAGGAAAATCTACGTTTGCCCGAAAAATCGCACAGTGGTACCAAAACAGAGGCGTCGCCGTGAATTTATATATCGAGGGGCAGTCGCACCCGGCGGACCTTGGATGGAATGCCTGCGTTCCTGCCGCTTTGTATGAGAACCTACTGGAAAAATACGAACCGCTCCGGGCGAAAATCGTAGAGAAGACTGTTTTTGAGGCCGATACCGCCATCATCGCCTATACGCTGGTTGAGACAGACGACAAGAACTTTTACAAAGAACTGGCGGCATATGAAGTTTACGACGGGCGCGTTTCTGACGACGTGTTTTTCAACCGGCATTATGACCGTTGGCGCGCCTTCGCGCATAGCGCGGCGAGCAAGAACGAGCTTAATATTTTTGAATGCGCGTTCATGCAAAATCATGTAAATGAGCTGTTATTTTGGCGGAATGCGGACGAGCATACTGTAATTTCCCATCATAACAAACTTATTGATATGGTAAAGTGTCTATCCCCGCTGGTAATTTATTTGTCGCAAAGCGATATCAGAGAAACAATTCAAAGAATTGCCAGAGAGCGCATATACAAGGATAATGGAAATTGGATAGACCACTGCATCGCATACTGCGAAAATTCACCCTACGGTAAAAGAAACGGCATAAAAGGATTTGACGGCGCAATGCAAATTTTCACCATTCGCAAACAACTCGAAATGAAAATATTAACACAGTTGCCCGCACCGCATATCGTTATCAATAATGATGATTATAACTGGGACAGCGCCTGGTCGCGCATCGAAACATATTTGCTGGAGCAGACGGGCTATAGGTCACAGGATCATGGGCTGTAGGAAAAAATGTTCATATAGCATTATATATATTGATAACCTTTACTCATAAATATATTATGTTTTTAACTTGAATTATCGTATAATAATTATTATTTATTAAAGCATTCATTTATTGTAAAAATAAAGGACAAAGTATATGCAAAATCCTAGCGGATGCATACCGGATATTGTCATACACGATATTGAAAATATCGTTAATTGTTTTATACATACACAGTTTGCGAACAATATTGTAAAAATAATATTGTTCGGCAGTTTTGCAAACAATAAATATCAGCCGGATAGCGATATTGACATAGCTGTTGTGGTTAAAAAAAAGCCAGACAATGAAAACATCGCGGATTATTGCTTGATCACAGATAACATTAAAAGGAGCGTTGACATGCTGTTTTGCACAGAAAAGCAATTATATTCAGGTCAATATGTTTTCTCTGAAATTATCCGCGAGGGAGTGGTTATATATGAAAACATATAGTGAATTGGCGCAAGACGACTATAGGGGGGCGATGGGGCTGGCCGAACTGGAAATGTGGAATTTGGCCGGGCAGCATCTTCAACAAGCCTGCGAAAAAAAGCTAAAGGGCTTCAACTGTTTTAATAATTACTATACAAATCTATTCATAACTATTCATGTTGATAAGATTGCAAAATAAAGTTATTATTGACATATGCTGGCTTATGCTATATCCTGACTTTAACACCTAAAAAATGGAAAACGCCCTTGCAAGCATGTATATTACTGGCTTTGCAGGGGCGTTTGTATGCAGAATTATATTGCGAAATTTATCTCAATTTGGAATATGCGATAATATTTTTTATCTCAGCCAGTGTACGGTTCTTTTTCCTGAAGTCAATGCCAAAAAGCTTGCCGATTTTAACGACAGCCGCATCATTGTAACTAGAAACATACCTGTTAGCCTCTGCGTTAACACAGCAGGCCCTAGATAATCCTAAGAGAATCATTTCAGATGAAAATTTTCCACACAGCCTCTTTTGCAATAGCCTGATAATAACTAAGGAAATGTAGCAAATAAGAAAATGCGCTTCGATGTGATCGGTTCGTGATAGGTACACTGGGCGAATCTCTAAATCGTTCTTTGTAACCTTGAAAGTCTCCTCTATCCGCCATAGTTCCTTGTACGTGTCAATTATCCAGTCGTCT
>WRLR01000112.1 GCA_009777515.1 Oscillospiraceae bacterium
CATAGGCGTCAGAATCCACGCCTTGCGCGGCCCTGGCCCCGAGCAGGAGCGCTGCTATCGAGAGTATGCCGCTCCCGCAGCCGACGTCAAGCATGTCGACATGCCGGGTCGAACTTTTATCGCCCGACATACCTGACATGCCCGCTGTACCCGTAGCATCCGTCGTACCCGTAGCGCCCGTAGCTCCTGTCGCACCCGTCGCACCCGTAGTGCCCGACGCGCCCGATACGTCTGTATCGCCTGCCGTGTCCGCTTTGCCCACTGCTTCCATATATTCCTCGATCAATTCGAGGCACATCTGAGTCGTGACATGCCCGCCGGTGCCAAAGGCCATGCCTGGATCTATGCTGACAATCGCCTTTGCGCCGACATATAGCGGCATGTCCGGCAATGCGAGCCTATCCTCCCATTGCGGCACTATCAATATACTTTTGCCGATGCGCAGAGGCTTGAAATACTGCTTCCAATTATTGGCCCAGTCCTCCTCGGCAACCCCGCCGGTCGCCAGTACCATATACCATTCACCGCCCGCGCCGCCCGTACATGTGCCCGTGCCTGTAGACTCCACCAGCCCCGCACGGGCCAGCCAATCCTTGACTTCGGCGAGGCACTGCGCAGCGCTATGCTGCGGAGGGAAATATATATGCACAAGCGCCGCGCCGCGATCCTTTTCAACGAGCGCGTCCTCTATTAAGTCGGCGCCGCCGGCCACCCGCACGGCAGACTCGAGATCGGAATAGTCCTCAATATACAAACCGAGCGGGGTGGCCATATGTAAGGCCGCCTCCGCCCGATCCAACACGCCGACCGGCGTTTTTATAATAATTTCAGTCCAAATGGGCTCCATATCCAACCCGATCAAACTACATTTTATAGAACCGGAGCGCCCCCCGGCCTGTAGCCTGTTTTATGTCTGATAGCAGGGCCTTCCCGCCGCCGTCCACATCAACCGCGCCGTCTCCCTCAATCGTGCCGCCCGCGCAGTCTCCCTCAATCGCGCCGCCTGTACCGTCCCTTTCGGCTGCGCTGTTTCCTTCGACCGTACCGTCCTGCCCCTCGCGCGCGAATTCTATATATACCTTGTCGCCTTTTAGAATTTCGCCTTTAAGGTAAAGCTCCGAGAGCGTATCTTCGACCTTCTTTTGGATCTCCGTCCTGAACGGGCGCGCGCCCAGCCCCCTTTGGAAGCCTTCCTCGTAAAAATAGTCCGAGACGGACGCAGCGTCGTATCCCATTTCAATGCCGTTATCAAGCGCCTCGGCCACGACCTCGTCGAGCATGATCCGGATGATCGCCTTTAGCTCGTCCTCCTCCAGCTCCGTGAAGACAGCCACCGAGTCGACGCGGTTGAGGAACTCGGGCCTGAAGATGTCGCGTAGAACGCTCTGCACCTTTTTCTCCATATTGTGGTAGTCCTGCCCGCCGAACCCGATATTGGCCGACTTGAACGAAGTCCCCGCGTTGGACGTCATGATAAGTATCGTGTTCTCAAAGTGGACCGTCCGGCCCTGGCTGTCGGTGAGCCTCCCGTCGTCCATGATCTGCAACAAAATATTAAACACGTCGGGGTGCGCCTTTTCAATTTCGTCCAGAAGTATGATGGAATACGGCTTCCTGCGCACCTTCTCCGTCAACTGCCCTGCGTCGTCGTAGCCGATATAGCCGGGCGGCGATCCGATAAGCTTGGAGACGGTGTGCCTCTCCATGTACTCCGACATGTCCAGCCGAATTAAAGCCTCCTCGCTTTCGAACATCTCGCGCGCCAGCGCTTTAACAAGCTCCGTCTTCCCCACGCCCGTGGGACCCACGAAAATAAAAGAGGAAGGCTTCTTCACCTTGCGGAAGCCGGAGCGGCCCCGGCGGATGGAGCGGCAAACGCTTTCCACCGCCTCGCGTTGGCCGACCATGCGCCGGTGTATGCGATCCTCAAGATGCAGCAGCTTATGCGTCTCGCCCTCGGTCAGCTTTTGCACGGGGATTTTTGTCCAGGCCTCTATCACCTGCGCCACGTCGTCCAAGGTGACGTCTAGCCCGACGTATATGGACTCTACTTCTTTTATGCGTTCTATGAGCTTGTATTCCCTGGTTTTTAGCTCCGCCGCTTTTTGATAGTCCTCGATGGAGTCGACGGATATAGCGTAGTCCTTTTCGTCTTGGACCTCGTACAGCTCGTCCTTTAGCCTCTCCAACTCGACCAGCCCGATATTGCGCAGGTTGGAGCGGGACGCGGCCTCGTCGATGACGTCGATGGCCTTGTCCGGCAGGAAGCGGTCCGATATATAGCGTTCCGACATATGGGCCGCAGCCTCTATAATTTCATCGGAAATTTTGACTTTATGGTAATCCTCATAATAGTCGCGGATGCCCTTTAAAATCTCTATGGTCTCCTCGATGGACGGCTCCTCCACCAAAACGGGCTGGAAGCGCCTCTCCAGCGCCTGGTCGCGCTCGACATGGCGCCTGTATTCGCGCAGCGTCGTGGCGCCGACCACCTGTATCTCGCCCCGGGCGAGCGCCGGCTTTAAAATGTTGGCGGCGTTCATCGCCCCGTCCGCTTCGCCCGCGCCAAGCAGGTTGTGTATCTCGTCAATCACCAGGATGATATTGCCAAAGCTTTTGGCCTCTTCCACTATCCCTTTCATCCGGCTCTCGAACTGGCCCCGGAACTGCGTGCCCGCTATGACTGTCGTCATGTCGATCCGGTATATTTCATAGTTGTACAGCTTTGCCGGGACAGTCTTCTTGACAATGCGGACAGCCAGACCCTCGGCGATGGCCGTCTTCCCGACGCCCGGCTCGCCAATGAGGATGGGGTTGTTTTTTAAGCGCCTGTTCAGGATTTGGATGGCTCTGTCTATTTCTTTCTGCCTGCCGATGACGCGGTCAATCTTGCCGTCTTTTGCGAGATCGGTCAGATTGGCGCCATAGAGGTCGAGATATTTTTTCTTGCGCTTTTTCTCCTGCGTGCGGGTCCTTGAGTCCGTCTTGCCGCCGCCCCGTTCGTCGCCGGCCCTGTGCGGATCGCCGTTCCTGTAGGTGTCGCTGTTGCGGAAGGCGTCGCTGTTCCTTTGCGGGAACAGTGTGAGCGCCGCGAACGGCCCCTTCCTGCCGAAAATGCCGTCGTTGGCGCCCGGCTTTTTAACGTCCTTTTTGGCGGCGTCAGGGACACTGTTCGGTGCGCCCGGGCTGTTCTGCCTACCCGGGCCGTTCTGCCCGCCCTGTCCGTTCTGGCCGCCCTGTCCATTCTGCCCGCCCGAGCCGTTCTGGCTGTCCGGTCCGACGCCGGCGCCATCGCCCGAACCGCCGACTGCGCCGCCGGTTACTTCCGCGCCCCCGGCGCCGTCCGCCCCGCCGCCGCCCGCGCCCATGCCACCGACCCCGTCGTCGCCATCCGGCCCGCCGGGGCCTTCGCCATCATTTAACGGCAGCCCAAACGCTTCGGGGTGGTTTTCGCCCAGCATGGCGCCAAGCGCCTCCGGGTCCTCTTTTAGTTGTTCCATATTATTAATAATCTCACCCATTTGTTTGGTAAGGGCATCCACGTCTTCGTCTGTCATGCCCATTTGTCCTATCAGCCCCTCCAGGGGGCGTATCCCCTGTTTTTTCGCGCACGAAAGACATAGCCCCTCTTGTGTGTGGCGCCCCTCGAATATCTTGGTGACGAAAACGACAGCGTAATTAATGTTACATATTGAACATTTAACCATTATAATGCTCCAAACCAGCTATACCTTTTTATATCATATCATAACGGCGCAATGATATACACTTATTCACAAAAGTGTAACATTTCGGGCGAATCCAGATCCAGCTTTCGGTAATAGCAGTTGTTGGCAATTTTGTTTATGCTGGTGTGGCATATATTGCCATTGTCCGGCGTCACAATATAGACAAGCGAGTTTTGCTCGCAGTTGACATATATGGACTGGATGGAAAATGTGTTGCCCGATTCTTTGCCTTTGAACCACAGCTCGTTTCTGGACGTGCTCCAAAAAACGGCTTTCCTATACTTTATGGTCTCGTCGAACGCCGCTTTGTTTGTATACGCAATTAAAATGACTTCGCGGGTGGCGGCGTTTTGGACCGCCACCGGTATGACTTTGCAACTTTGTGGTATTTTGCCCAGCTTGTCAAAATCCAATGACAAAATGTTCGTCCCCTCAATGCTCTGGCTGTCGAATGGCCTGTCCAGCGGACTATCCATAGGCTCCCCCCTCGGCGCCCCATTGGCGCCCCTTACCGTTCTTGCTTTCTTATGGTATGACCTTCAATAGCGAATACGCGATGATGTCCTGCGCTCCGGCGGACTTAAGCGCCGGAATCAGGTTTCTGGCCTGTATCTCATCCACGATGACCTCTATGGCTACCCAGTCGCTGTTCACCAGCTTTGATATGGTCGGGTTTTTCATAGCCGGCAATATGTCGACGATGGCGTCCAGCGCGCCTTCCGGCACGTTCATTTTCAGGCCCAGCCGCGAGCGCGCCCGCAAGGCGCCCTGCAGCAATATAGACAGGTTCTCCAGCTTCTCCCTCTTCCAGGGCTCGCCCCAAGCGGCGCGGTTGGCGTGCAGCTTGGTCGTCGATTCCAGTATGGTGGCAATGATGCGCAGCTTGTTGGCCCTCAGCGAGCTGCCGGTCTCCGTCAGGTCCGCAATCGCGTCCACCAGTTGCGGGACCTTGACCTCCGTCGCGCCCCAGGAAAATTCGACCGCCGCCGTCACGCCATGTTCGTGCAAATAGCGCTCGGTCACATTAATCAGCTCGGTTGCGATGCGCTTGCCGTTGAGATCGGCCACGCTTTTGATGTCGCTGTCCTCGGCGACGGCTATGACCAGTCTGATGGGGTTGGGCGTACTTTTAGAATAGACCAGGTCGGCGACTTCCACCACGTCTGCATTGTTTTCCATAATCCAATCCAACCCGCTGATCCCCGCGTCCAGCACGCCCTCGGACACATAGCGCGGTATCTCCTGGGCGCGCATAAGCAGGATTTCCAACTCGGGGTCGTTGACCGTCGGATAATAGGATCGGTTGTTGACGGTTATGCGGAACCCGGCTTGTTGGAACAGTTGGAACGTCGCTTCTTCTAAACTGCCTTTAGGTAAACCTAACCGTAATTTCACGGGTGAACCTCCTAAATGATTTTTAACATATTGCCTGTGTTCAGGCGGATGGGTGGGGCGGCCAGGGGCGGACGGCCGGGGCGGCCGTCCCTACCGTCAATTCATGTGGATAGCCTGTTGGACGGCGGACGGCCGAGGTGGCTGTCCCTACCGTTAATTCATGCGGATAACTTGTTGGATGGCGGTCGGCCGGGAGCAGACAGCCCTACATAATTCATGCGGGTTGCTGTCATTATATGGTTACGCCAGCAGCTCGTATAGCGATATCTGGCTCTCGTCGGGCATTCCTTCCAGCGCCCCGTAGCCGCGCAGGATTTCCACGACGGTCTTTGTTGCTTTGGACCTTGCAGCCATGTCGTCTATCGAAATAAACGGCTTGCCACCTCTTGCGGCGCAAATCCCCTGCGCCGCAGACGCGCCGAGGCCGGTCAGCGAGCAGAGCGGCGGGCGGATCGCACCGTCTTCTATCAGGAACTTGTCCGTGTCGGAGCGGTATATGTCGACGGGCAAAAAATCGATGCCCCGCGCGTACATCTCTATGACCACTTCGAGTATCGTCTGTATCTTTTGCTCGCGCGGGCTAATATCGCGGCCGAGCTTATTGAGCTCCGCAAGGCGCATCTTGACCTTGTCAGCCCCCCGCGTCATGGTATGCGCGTCGAACTCCTCTGCCCTGACCGTAAAATACGCGGCGTAAAACGCCAGCGGCTTGTATATCTTGTACCATGCCTGATGGTACGCCATTTGCACATACGCCGTCGCGTGCCCCTTGGTGAACAGGTACTCGATTTTATTGCACGAATCAATGTACCATTCCGGCACGCCGCTAGCCAGCATCTTCTGTTCGTTTTCCTCGGAGACCTTCCCCCCTTTTTTCCTCACAGCCTCCATTATCTCGAACGCGGTTGTCTGATCGAGCCCATGGTTCATCAGGTAGAGCACCAGGCTCTCCCGCGTGCCGATGACCTCGGACACAGTGCAGACGCCCTTCCGTATCAGCTCCTGCGCGTTGTTGAGCCATACGTTCGTGCCGTGCGACAGCCCGCTTATCTGGAGCAGGTCGGAAAACGTCCGGGGCTGCGTTTCGACCAACATCTGCCGGATGAACCGCGTCCCGAACTCCGGCAGGCCAATGGTCCCGACCGGCGAGCCAATGTCCTCGGGCGCCACGCCGAGGGCGGCGGTACCCGTAAACAGGCTCATAATGTGCGGATCGTTCATCTTGATGCCGCTGGCCTTTACCCCTGTCAGCTCCTCCAGCATCTTTACGATCGATGGATCGGCGTGGCCGAGCAGGTCCAGCTTCAATATTGTCTCCTTTAGCGCGTTAAAATCGAAATGCGTCGTGACGATGTTTTTGTCCGCTGCGTCAGCAGGGTGCTGGATTGGCGTAAAGTCGTATATCTCCATGTCGTGCGGCACGACAATGAGCCCCCCCGGGTGCTGCCCGGTATTGCGCTTCACGCCGGTACAGCCCGCTGTGAGGCGGTCCTCCTCGATCTTGCCCGGCGCGAGCCCATTCGCTTCCAAATATTTTTTGACGAATCCGTATGCCGTCTTGTTGGCTATCGTGCCAATGGTGCCCGCCTTAAAAACGTTCGCCTCGCCAAACAGCTCCTCGGTATATTTGTGCGCAATAGGCTGATAGTCGCCCGAAAAGTTCAGATCGATGTCGGGCGCTTTTTCCAGGCCCTTCGCGCCGATGAATATCTCGAACATAATGTCCTGCCCGTCCTGTGCCAGCTCGTCGCCGCAGTGCGGGCAGAGCTTGTCCGGCAGGTCGAAGCCGGAGCTGATTTGCTTGTCGGCGGAAAATTCCAGGTACTTGCATTTGCCGCACAGATAATGGGGCGGCAGCGGGTTTACGTCTGTGACGCCGATGAGCGTCGCGACCAGCGACGAACCGACGGAACCGCGCGACCCCACCATGTAGCCGTCCTCGTTGGACTTTTTGACGAGCTTGCGGGCTATCATGTACATCACGGAAAAATTCTTGGAAACCAATATGTCCAGCTCCTGGTCCAGGCGCTCGCGGATGGGCGCAGGGAGGGGGCTGCCGTATTTTTCTGCGGCGCTCTTTTCAGTCAGTTCCTTCAATTCGTCGTCGGCGCCCTCCATGGCTGGCGTGAACATGCCGTCCGGGATCGGCTTGATCCCCTCGTCTATCCAGCCGTTGATCCGGTTCGTGCTATCGACCACCACATCATAGGCCTTGTCTGCCCCTAAATACTCAAATTCGCCGAGCATCTCGCCGGTGGTCCGCAAAAACAGCGGGGGCTGCGATTCGGCGTCTTTATAACCTTGGCCTGACATGAGTATCCTGCGGAACTGCTCGTCCGATTCGTCGAGGAAATGCACGTCGCAGGTCGCCGCGACCGGCTTGCCCAACTCATCTCCAATTTTGATTATCGTCTCGTTGATCGCACGTAAATCGTCCATTGAACCCACCGCGCCGTCGTTTAACAGGAACTGGTTGTTGCCCAGCGGTTGAATCTCCAGATAATCGTAGAACGAGGCGATGCGCAACAGCTCGTCGTATCCTCTCTTTTCCTTTATCGCCGTAAAGAGCTCGCCGGACTCGCACGCGCTGCCGACGATCAGGCCCTCGCGGTGCGCCTCGATCTCGTCGCGCGGCATCAGCGGGCGCCTGTAGAAGTATTCCAGGTGCGACTTGGATATGAGCTTGTATAAATTTTTCAGGCCTTTTTGGTTTTTGGCCAGTATAATTATATGGTACGAACCTTGGTTTTGCGCCTCGGAGCCTTTAAGGGCGATCGCCTCTGCGCTTTTGGACGTGTTTGCATCGGATTTTTTTTGGGCTTTTGCCTCGGCGCTTTTTGGAGCTTTAGAACCGGCGCCCCTAGAGGCGTTCAACTCAGCGATTTCCCCCGGCGCCAAGTATGCCTCGACGCCATATATGATTTTTATGCCGTGCTTTTTTCCGGCGTCATATGCGTCCGGGTACGCCTGTACGACGCCGTGGTCGGTGATCGCCACAGCGGGGTGCCCGAACTCAGCGGCCCTTTTTATCAGCTCCTCGACCGGGGAGACGGCGTCCAGCGCGCTCATCTGCGTGTGGAGGTGCAGCTCAACGCGTTTGACCGCTGCGTCGTCCACGCGCGGCGCCCGAAGGCGCTTATTGATGTCGACCGCATTCAATATCTGTTCTTTCAAGTACGTATCGTTCTGGATTTCGCCATATACGATTATATCATCGCCTTTATTGATTTTCGGTTTTATATAGCTGGTTTTTTTGGCCGGTACGATCAATTTAACCAGAATCGATCCGGTCCCGTCCGATATGCCGCAGTCCATAATCTCCATATCGCCCTTGCGGATGGGCCTGTAGCCGAGCGTGACGACTTCGCCCTGTAGAACGGCGCGCTCCATCTGTTCCACGGGCCTCTGTGATATGGAGACGGGCGGCGCGGTTATGGGAACGCCGCATATCACGTCGGGGTAGCGTTCAAAATACGCGCCGTCTTCGTAGTCGACGCCTTTCATGCTGCTGTCAAAATAGCCGGCGCGCACCTTTTCCCGCGACGCCTTTGAATAGTAGCGCGAGCCGCGCGCCGACGTCGACGCCGACGCACGCGACCGCTTTGCGGGCGCAGGCTCGGTGGCTGCGGCATCTGCCTCCCTGGGTGCGCGGGCGTCCCGCCCGCCCGTCTGCTCCGTTGGTTCGGCGGTTGTTGCGTCTTCCTCTCTGGGTGCGCGGGCGTCCCGCCCGCCCGTCCGCTCCGCCTGTTCTATAGTCGCATCTACTCGATGTTCTTGCGCATCTTCTCGATGTTCCTGCTCATCTTCTCGATGCTCCTGCCCATCTTCGCGTTGCGCCTGCACGCATTCGCCGCTGATCTGCAGCTCCACATCCGCGCACCCGAATATCTCCGCCAGCATAAGCCGCGCGCGCCGCTCATGCTCGGCGCCCGGCGCGGCGTCCGAGTAGATTTTAAGCAGCAGCTTCCTGTCCGCCGCATAAAAATCCGCCCCGGCAACATACATCTTGCCGAAATCCACATTCGGCGCCGGAACCGACGCCCCCCTACGTCCGCCGCCGCCTCCAGCGCCGACAGTCTCTATACCATTAATAATTTCTTCAAGTGAGTAAAGCCTGTTGTCCAACTAAGCCTCCAATATTATTGTGTTTTCCCCCGGCCAGCTATGTTCCATACCGCTTCCAATGCGCCATCGCGTACGCAGTAGTATCTGTCGTGCAGATTGACCGTCGTGCAGCAGTGCGAGGGCAGGTATTCGACTCTTTGTTGATATTCCAGTAGATCCTCTGCGTCGATGATTTTACCGTGCTCCTCACTGAGCGTGGCGAACAATCCGGGGTAGCCCGCGATAGCCGGCGGCCCGACCGTTATGCAGCAGGACTTTTGCCCCGCGTCGGTAATCGCGGCGCCCGGGCGCTTGTGGATCACCGTGGCCAAAACGGTCAGCGACTTCATAAAGTCCAGTCCCAGTTGCTCATAATCCGTATCCATGAATACGTACGAGCCCGCTTGAATTTCGGTCCATATGGTATTGTCGCCGGTGATGTTGTATGTGCCCGTCCCGGCGCCGCTGATTTGCGCGACAGCTATGCCGTCGTCTTCCAAATATTTTTTTATTGCGCCCACCTTGGCGACGGCGTCTCCCACGCCGCTCACCCTCTCCGGTTTGTCCAGATTGTGGCTCAACTGGCCGGCGTATGCCTGGAAGCCCTCAAACACCAGCCCGTCTGAGCTGTTTATCAATTTAGCCAGGTATTTGACTTCCTCTTTTGTGTTGACGCCGCAGCGCTCCATCCCGACATTGATCTCGACAAGGACATGCAATGTCGACCCGTAGTACTGGGCGGCTTTGGACAGATCGGCGATATTGTCCGCATTGTCTGCGCATACACCCATCTTCGCGAACCTTGCCAGACCGGCCAGCCGGTTCAGCTTGCCCTTATCCACGATCTGGTTGGCGATCAGGATGTCTTTAATGCCCGCTCCAACCAAAACCTCGGCCTCTCCCAGCTTCGCGCATGTCAGCCCCTTCGCCCCGGCGGCGACTTGCATGCGCGCGATCTCAGGCGACTTGTGCGTCTTGAAATGGGGGCGCAGTTTTGCCTTTTTGTCTTTGAAAAACTCAGACATCATCCGGATATTCGACTCCAGCGCGTCCATTTCGATTATCAGCGCCGGAGTCTCTAATGCTTGCGTTTTAATTGATGGTTTAAATGCCATACATTATACACCTTATATACCTTTCATGATCAAAATACTGTATTTAAGTATAATCAGAAAGTGCGAAATAATCAGATAGCGCGAATATGATGACTAGACTTCCTCGTCAGGGTTGAACTCGGCGTTTACAAGCATGCCGCCGTCGACCAAAAGCTCGGAACTGGTAATGTAGCTGGCGTCGTCGCTGAGCAGGAACGACACGGCGGATGCAATTTCCTCCGGTTCGCCGATGCGGCCCAGCGGGCTCTTGTCTTCGGCAAACTTCCGCGCCACCGTGCCGGGGTGGCTCCGGGACATGCCTGTGTATATCGAGCCCGGCAGGATGCTGTTGACCCTGATGCCATGTTCGCCCAGCACGAGCGCCAGCGCCTTGGACAACATGAGTACGCCGGCTTTCGTCGCGCAGTACACGGTTTGGTCGTACGCGCCGACATGTGCCGATATGGACGAGATGGTGACGATAGAGCCTCCATGCCCCTCTTTTATCATCTGCTTCGCGCCCTCCGAGCAGAGCACCCATGTCGCTTTCAAGTTGACGTCCATCAGCCGATCGTACATCTCGAGCGTGGTCTCGTCCCATTTCAGCTTGGGGTTGATGCCCGCGTTGCTGACTATATAGTCGAGCCTCCCGCCCTTTTCGACGGTCTCTTTGAGCATGCCCACAACTTGCTCCGGATAACCCACGTCGGCGCAGACCGGGAACCCCTTCCCGCCCGCCTCCACAATTTTTTGCATCGTCTCGTCGGGGCTCAGCCCGGGCAGATGGTTGAACGCCACAAGGGCGCCCTCCCCTGCCAGCCTGACCGCCGTCGCCTGGCCAATGCCCGAAGTGGTGCCGGTAACCAGCGCCACCTTCCCAGCGAACCTATCTTTCACCATTTTATTTACCTCCTAGAATAACGCTATCGGGTTGAACGGGCTGCCTGTTCCGCCCGGCAGACGCAGCGGCGCCGCAACCACCATGAATTCGTACCGCCCCTCCTCCTCGCAGACCACCGCCAGCTCGTCCAATTGGAGGCTGTCCGCGACAAACATGCCCATGGCTGCCACCTGCAGCACGTGGATGGGGCTCCTGAGGTGCTGCACGCGCGAAGGCGCCGTCTCGCCGTCCCCTTCCGGCAGGAACGCCGCCACCCGCCGCTCATGCATCAGCGCCACGCAGTACGGGTCGACCCCTGCGCGCCCCTCCCCATCATGCCCGACGTTCCAAGGCCCCAACTCCGCCCTGCGGCGGCACTGGCCGGTGCGCAGCAGCATTATATCGCCCTGCCCGAGCCTCACGTTTTCCGCCCGCTCGATGGCTTCAATCTCGCCTGCGGTCACGGAGTCACCCGGCTCCATCCATTTTATCCCCCTGTGCCGGGGCACGTCAATGAGCACCCCCCTGCCCGCGACGCCGTGCGCGTATGCTGTGACGTCGAGGCGCCCTGCCCCGGCTGTGCTGACGACGGACGCCGGGACGCCGTTGTATAACAGCCCTTTGTACGAGATGTGGCACAGCGCGTCGAGGTGGGTATGGCAGTCGCCGTGAAACTGCATGCCCAAGAAATCGGTGGCGAAGCCTTGGAAGCCCTGGGCGCCCTGCTCCGTGTCAATGTCGTGCGCCGCCGCCATGTAGTGTATCGCCGGGTGCGCATTGTCCGGGCCGGCCTCCGTGTCGATGGGTATGGACATGGAGACGCTCCTGCCGCTCGTCACCAGGGCCGCCGCCGCTTTGACCGCGTCCGGCGTTATGTAGTTGAGCGTGCCCCGCTCGTCGTCCGCGCCCCAGCGGCCCCAGTTTTTCAGCGACTCAAAGAGCGCGTCGAACGCGCCCTCCGTCATTATGTCGCCACCAGCGTTATTCATATTGGCAGACAATGCTATGCCCCCCTGAATATTTATTGAATGAAATATTTATAATATATATGTCATATGACTATCTGTGAGTATATCAAAAAATGCATAGGTTTGCATGATGGGCGCCGCTGGTGTATACTGGTGGGGCTTGTTGACTAAAGATAAAAAGCGGGCGGCGGGCGACGGACGACGGACGACGGGCTGCGAGGCGAGGCGCGGAGCGCCATGTTGGCCACCTGCGGAACGGGGCGTTAACGGCGCGCGTATGAAGGATTTTACAGAACAGGGGGCGCCGCTTTTTTTAGCGGACTTCCTCAACTATATTGAAACAATCAAAGGTAAATCAAGCAATACGACTCAGGTCTATTTTTATGATCTGCGCTTGTTTTTTCGTTTTTTGCTCGTCAGGTACAAAGTCGCGGACGGTCAGGACGGACTCGACAAAATTGACATTTCCGATATGGACGCCTCGCTCCTGCGCAGGGTAGCGCTTGGGGATCTTTACGCGTTCCTCTCGTACGTCAACCGCGAGCGGGCCAATTCCAGCCACGCGCGCGCGCGCAAAGTCGCCACCTTAAAATCTTTTTTTAACTACGCCTCAACCAAGGCAGGCCTCGTCGAAACGAACCCCGCCTCTGAGCTGGAGTCGCCGAAAATCGTCAAGCGGCTCCCGCGCTATTTGAACATCGACGAGAGCAAGCAGCTTTTGCAAACGGCGGGCGAGTCGGAATCGTCGCAGCGGGAGCGCAACTATGCGATGCTCACCCTTTTCCTCAACTGCGGGATGCGCCTGTCCGAGCTCGTCGGTATA
>WRLR01000113.1 GCA_009777515.1 Oscillospiraceae bacterium
TGACTGCCGCCGCCCATAAATAGTTTAATTAAACATTACCATTCATTATATAAAATTGTATGGCACAAAAGAGCGAGTCGCTTTTCGGTGGGCGTATGGCGATGTGGACAATTACTATAAATAGGAAAAATCGACATATGGCAAATAACGGAATGGGGACAAAAAAACATATGAACATCGTTTCGCGAAATAAACTGCTCGACTTAGACAACGACGGTATGAATATGGCCGTGGATGAAAATCATCTCTATATACGTTGCAAAAAAGCCATGTACAAATACACGATGAACGGCTGGAGCTTGGCGGCGCATAACGATATATTCAAGAAGGACGGGAAGGCGCGGGGCTTTTCAATATGCGAAAAATTTGTGTTCCTCACGGACTTCTGTGATTTGCATATTTTGGAAAAAGGGACCTTGCAAACTGTAGAGGCCATCCGGCTGGGAGCCGATTTATCGTCCGACTTGGGAACAGTGCGGTTTGACTCTCAAAAAGTATATATCTGCATACGAAACGGTAAAATTGCGGTTATGGATTTATGTACGAGAACGTATGAAAAATATGAAATATGCGAATCCAGCTTCTGGGATCATTGCGTCGCCGGAAATCGAATATATGCAGGTACCGTACAGGGAGAACTGCTCGAAGTGGATACGGACAGCATGAAAGTGACCAAGAAAGCTGTATTGGGAAAAAAGAATATTTACAGCGTTGTCCCAAATGAAGAGCTGATCTACACTGTGTCGCAGGATATGACTATCAAAGCAATAGACATAGAATCTTTTGAAATAGCAAGCGTAGCAAAAAAAGCTGTGCGCGGCATGGCGAAAATACTTGGTATACATAAAAACCATCTAGTCGTCGCGGACTCAAACAAAATTTCGCTTTGGGATAGGCATACATTACAGTTCTGCGATGTTTTTGATTTTCCTACCGGGCATTTTAATAAAGGCGCCGCGCTGGATGGCAACAGGTTGTTCGGCAGCGATTATCAAAGCGTTTATTGCGCGGAAATGGAGTAGAGGATGAATTCGAACGATACGGTAATCCGGTGGCTGCTGGAGGACGATAACCTTGCCGTCAAATACCGCACCCAAACCGAAATCCTCGGCTTAATGCACAATGACAAAGAAGTAAAAACCGTACACGACGCCCTTTTATCCTCGGATTTGTTGAAACCTGTCATGGCGCTTTTTGATGTGGGAAAAGACTATGCGGATTCCCATGCGTTCTCCGCCCTCGCAGAGTATGGCTTGACCCGCGAGGACGTTGACATCGACCGCTATGTTGACAGGCACATCGCCAGCACCAATTTCCGCGACGGCTGCGGCGAAGGTTTTTTATTACGCAATCTTGTCGCACTGGGCTATGCTGCGCATCCTGCGGTAAAAAAAGAACTACCGCTGGCGCTTGCGGCCCAGCAGGGCGACGGCGGCTACCCATGCGTCAGCAACAACCCTAAAATAAATAAGCCCGGAGTGCCGCATAAAAGCTGCTTCCAAATGACAGCGAGCTATCTTTTGCTTGCCGCGCAATTAAAGAAAAACGGCATTCATTGCCCGCAGGCGGAAGGCATCGCAAGCTATTTTCTCGGCCGCGACGTGCTGTACCGCCACGATGATCCGCACCGTTACGTAAAAGACTGCCATGCCTCCACTTTTCACCCGCCCGTCTGCACCCGCATCGGACTGCACATGACGCTCAATGCCATATCAATATTGGGGCATGCCGACGACCCAGCCTGCACACGCGCGCGGGAATTGCTCGAAAGCAAGCGGGGAACCGATGGCAAATATATACTTGACGGTTCCCTCACCAAGCCCTACATAAAAATGGAAAAACCCGGAAAACCCAGCAAGTGGGTGACGTTTTACGCATTACAGGCATATGATATGATTTTACCGCCGGAAAATATCATATGCCCGGTATGATTGGAGGAAATAAAATGGACATAGCTTCGCGAAAGCGCCTATTTGAAGCCAGACGCGCCGGGTATGTTCGCCCCAGAGCAACGCGCTTTTATCTCGATGCGTATATGGAGCATCTGGACGAATCGCCGCACAAACGCGAGGCGCTCGCCCTAAAAGCACTGTGGTCCAACTGCGAAATCCGCATCTGGCCAGAGGAGCGCATTGCCGGGGCGATGACGGCGTTTGAGCCGCTGGGTTTCAACCAGTGCGGCGGTACATTTATTAACACAGACGCCCGCGATGCAATAATTAAAGAAAACGGCTACTCCGAAGCAGAGCAAAAATGGCTGCTGGACTCGCTCGACGAAGCCGCAAGGCGCAGCTACTACAGCCCCGACAAAGATATATTTACCGAAGCGGAAACGCTGTCCATCAACGCTTCCGCTGCGACTTCTACGTTTTTTGCCGGCCACGTCATACTGGATTTCGAAACGATTTTAGCAATCGGCTTGGATGGGTACCGCGAGGAGATTGCCAGGCAGCGCAAAGCGCATACGCAGGAAAGCGGCGAGTTTTATGATGTCATGGATATTATGCTAGACGCCGTGGTCGCGTACATCGAACGCTGTAGCCAAGCCGCCGCCGCAGCTGCCTCTGCCGCCTCTGCCGCCGCTTATGCAGTTGGCCGCGAAGTCATGCCCTCCGGTGGGCTGGCCGCCGTGTTCGCGCACATAGCGCACAAGCCGCCGGAGACGTTTCACCAGGCATTGCAACTGGTCTGGACTATGCACATGCTCAACAACGCCGATTCTTTCGGCCGCTTCGACAGTTATTTGAAACCGTTCTTCGACAAGGATGACCCCGACAACGCCTACGAGCTGATTGTCGACTGTTTTTTGAAAATCGAGCAGGTGAATTCGATTCAAAATATGTGCATCGGCGGTGTAGACAAAGACGGTGCGGACAATTTTAGCGAACTCACGCGTCTGATCATAAAGGCGACGCGCGAGCTGGGGTACAAGGGCCCAAACCTGTGCCTGCTGACGACGCCCACGATGCCGGACGCCATATGGGACGAAGCGCTTGCCTGCATCGCTTCAGGCATCGGGCTGCCCGCGCTATATAACAACGCAATATTCGTCGATACGCTTTTACGTAAAGGCTACCCGCTGTACGACGCGCGCGGTTACAGCCTGGCGGGCTGCAGCCAGGTGATGATCCCGGGGCAGTGCAATTTCATGAACGACATCGGCATGTTCAACGCCATGAAGGTGGGCGAGATAGCCTTATATGATGGATATGATCCGCGCACAAACGCCCAAGCCGGCATCCGGACGGGCGACGACTTCGACAGCTTTGAGGAATTATATGACGCAGTCATTATGCAGCTGGATTATTTTATCGGGCTTGAAGTGTCCATACACAATGCCGATCATCGATACAGAGCCGCGAGGGAGGGCTATGTGTTGCGGGCTTTGTTCGTCCGGGGCTGCCTTGAAAACGCGGCTTACTTCATGGACGGCGGCGCCCGCTACAACAATGTCGAGCTGGAGGTCATTGGAATAACAAACCTGGCCGATCACCTGTACGCTATAAAGCAGCTTGTATTTGACGAAAAGCGCATAACATACACGCAGTTGAAAAACGCCCTCGCCAATAACTGGGCCGGCTGTGAAGTGCTGAGGGCCATATTCCGCGCCGCGCCTAAGTTCGGAAACGGTCACGAGGGCGTCGACGCGCTGCGCGCCCATCTGACCGACCACATCTACAAAGCGTTCAACGACGCGCCCGGCACGCTGGGCGGCGTCTATGTCCCAGGCGAGGTCATCTTCACAGCGCACGACCGCCAGGGCAAGGTAACTGGCGCGACAGCCGACGGCCGCAAGGCGGGCGACGTGCTAGCCGACAGCGCAGGCGCATCTCAGGGATTTGACATAAACGGCCCAACGGCGCTCATGCAGTCTGTCCTGAAGCTGCCTGTGAAAGATTATTTGCTGACGTCCGTGGTACTGAACCTGCGGTTCCTGCCCACCATCATGAGGGGCAGGCGCAGCGCCGAGAGCGTGAGGCAGCTGTTCGAGGGGTTTTTCACATTGGGCGGCATGCAGTTACAAATCAATGTGTGCGATGCAGAGGAGCTACGCGCGGCGCAGGCCGACCCGGACAGCTACAGATCGCTCATAGTGCGCGTCGGCGGCTACAGCGATTATTTTGTTAACATATCCACAGCGCTACAGAACGAAATAATCGAGCGGACCGCGCACACAACTTGAAAGGCAAATGGGCAGTTCATAAGGCATAAAGTAAGGAAGTCATATGCATGATAAATGTATGCCTAAAATGCGGGTTATACAGAAATGACAAAACAGTAGACTTAGATAAGAAAATTATTATATGCCCTGAATGCGGGCATGAATCAAAATATAAGTTCTTGCCACTGTTTATTATATTTGGAGCAAGTGGCGCCGGAAAAACTACCATATGCAATTATTTAGTTGGCCAGCCCAACGACTTCATAGTGCTTGATATGGATATATTATGGTCTGACAGGTTTGCAAACCCCAAAAGCATAAATGATAATTTCAACGAAACGTGGCTAAGGGTGGCAAAAAATATTTCTCAGTCGGGTATGCCAGTCGCCCTGTTTGGCGCCGGATGCATGCCCGATTATATAAATGATTGCATAGAAAGCAGGTACTTCTCTAAAATTAATTATACAGGGCTTGTATGTTCGGACAGTGTTCTAATAAACCGGTTGAAAAATAGGCCCGGATGGCGAAAGAGTTCATCCGGCGAATTTATCCACAAACAAGTTGAATATTATAATCATATAAAATTGCTTCAAGGGATAAATATAATTAAAACAGATACTATGGATACAAAAGAAGCAGCTACTAAAATAAAGTGTTGGATAAATAGCCATATAATGCCAACGTACTGAGTTTAAGTCTTTAATGTCAAGTGTAAAACCTGCCTGATATTTTAATTTATTGCCTCCGTACGCATTTCGATGGCGTCCCTGCCGAGGAAGGCGAACGCGGCTTGATATATGGTTTTGCCACTGCCTTGGAACTTAGCGGCGTACCCCCTGGCTTTTATCTGCGCCATGGCCTCGTCCAGCGCCACCTCAAAGAGCAACTGTTTGCTGTCAGCCGGTTCAGTGTCTGCCGGGCTTTTGCAATACTTGAACTCGAACACATAGACGATTTTGTCCAGCTCCAGCACGGCGTCGACCCTGCCTTTGGATACAGAAACTTCGACGTCCATGTCAAACCCAAGTATGGTCATGACCGCATAAAATATCGAATGATAATACGCTTCCAGGTCGACATGCAGGTTGTACGGGATCGATGCAAACAACCCACGCAGCATATCGAGCACCTTATGCAAGTCGCCCGATGCAAGCGCGTCGCTAATCTCCATTTGCGCCCGCTTCACGTACATGTCACCGTTTTCGGTCAGAGATGCTACAATTTGCAGATTTAATGCGTCCCTGACTTCGTAATTTGGTATTTCCAATACATAAATTGGCGAGTCTTCGTTCTCCAATACCTTATTAACAGTAAGATACCCTGTTTGAAATAGAAGAGGCTCCAGTTCAATGTTTCGGATGTCAAAGGAGTCGAGCAGGTATTCGGTCATGTTAAGGTTCTTTATATATACATATGACTCCGGTTTTTTCCTTATTATGTCAACCAAGAATTTTGGCGTCCCGCTGGCGTACCAAAACTTTTCGAATTTTTTGTGCATAAAAAAGTTTATAAGGGAAAACGGGTTTATGACTCTCGACTCCCCGTCCCACGAATAACCGTCATACCACGCCAGGATCTTTTCAAATAAATTATTATATTGCTTAAATCTTATGTGCGCGGACAGCGCCTCGACATATGCGCCAAATTCGTTTTTCAGGCTATCAACAGGGATGCCGCATATGTCCGCGTAGTCATCCAGCATGGTAATATCCATTAAATTATTGAGTTCTGAAAATATGGATGTTTTTGTAAATTTTGTAACCCCTGTGATAAATGTGAATTGCAAATGCGCGTCCATGGACTTTAATATCCCATAAAACCCACGCACAACCTGCCTGTTAGCGTCGGCGATATCAGGATTGTTAATATGATCAAGAATGGGTTTGTCATACTCGTCAATCAGCACGACGACCCTTTGGCCATACTTTTTATGTAGCAGCATTATTAGATTGACAAAAACATTTGAAGGGTACGCTTCTTCCACATCAAACCCTTCCGCCAAAAAATATGATTTTAAATATTGTTGTATCGATTCTTCCAATAGCTCGGGTGTTTTGGAAGACATTCTGCTCATATCCAGCCTGATGACTGGATATTTTTCAAAACCATAGTCTGAGCCATATATCCAAAGCCCTTTGAAAAGCTCCCTGTTGCCGCCGAAAACTTCGCCTATCGTATCGAGCAGCAGCGATTTGCCGAACCGTCTCGGGCGCGACATAAAATAATAGCTGGCGCCATTTATAAGATTATATATGTGCCGGGTTTTATCAACATAGACGTAATCGCCTTCTACAATTTTTGAGAAAGATTGGATGCCCAAAGGCAGCTTCTTCATTCGATATCACCTCGCAATATAAATGATATCCCAATTTTATTTAGATAACAATGCATCGATTATTATTAAATTATGATTGTAAAAATAACGTTTAAAGGAACAATGTCGCGTTAATAATAATTTTATTGTATGGTTATGCTCTGCTTCGCCTTTTTAGTTCAATTCTTTGCGCACTATCAGCCTGCCGGCTTTTTCGCCGATTTTTGTAAACCCGGTCTTTTCGTACAGCCGCACAGGGCCGGCGCAGTCCCATTCATACCTTTCGTCGCGCAGAATAGGGAAGCCCACGACTGCGGCATAGCCCGCGTCTTTGGCGTCGGTTATGACTTGTTGCAACAGGGCGGTGGCGACGCCTTTTTGGCGGTGTTCCGGGGCGATTTCAAAGCACACCACCGCCATTTCACGCCTGTCGGCCGGAGCAAAAAAAGGCACGTCGTATTGTTGTTCTGCGGGATAGTTCGCCCTGTCGTTGGCGTTGCACCAGCCGATTGAAACCCCGTCAACATATGCCAGGTAGCCCCGCAATACCCCGCCCGCTATTTGACGCTCGGCGACCTCGCGTGAGAGGCGACCGATGTCCGCCCCGTCTCCAGCCATAGCTTTGTCATATGCCTCCTGATACTGCGCTTTTGTCATTTGGTAGACCTGGCAGTAGCAGCGATACGGGGAATCGTCCGTGAACGCCCGGTTTTCAAAGAAGTCGAAATAGTCGGCTGCAAGCCCTGGCGCAAGCGGCTTAATGGTCAGATTCATAAGACTTAATCCTCCTGCAGAAATTTATAAATATATAACTGTATATATGTTTATAATATATCATATATGAGATGAATGGCTGGGGCTTGGCGGCGTGAAATGACATTTTCATATAAGACGGGAAAGCGCAAGCGGATATATCCGTTGAAGATCAATGAGTATGGCGTAATTTAATAAATATAGGCTAATATAATGTGAGTGAAATATGAATAATGATGATAATGTAATATTGTGGTTGTTAGAGAACGACAACCCTGCCGTCAAGTACAGGACGCAAACCGAACTGCTTGGCGAGGCGGCAGATAAGATGCCTGTCGTCGCATGGGTGAACAGCTTTTTACCCACTGACTGGGTGGGGCGCGAGGGACTATGGTCTGTATATTATCTTAACACCTTTGCCGAGTGTGGCCTGTCCTTTGAAGACGTTCCGCTGGACATAGAAAAGGCAATACATTTCGGAACAGATTATCGGTTTGAACATGGCTGCGGCGATTATATGCGCTTGCGGGCGCTTGTCCGTTTGGGGCTGGCTGATGAACCAAGCGTGATGAATATAATCCGCACCCTGCCTGAAAAGCAGTTGCCGGACGGCGGCTTCCTTTGTTTGCACAGGGCGGACAAAATGAATCGTATTCCCAAAAGTTGTGTCAAAGCCAATATGCACGCTTTAATGTTCTGCGCCGAGTGCCGTAAAAAAGGCATCATAGCGGGCATTGAAGATGCCCTGTTGGATTACTTCTGGAACCACAATCTGTTTTACAGGACGGACGACCCGAACGCTTTAATTTTGAACGCCCGCGAGGGCTGGCGCACCATAGACACGTTCTATCCGTTCGAGGTAATGCGCGTGGGCCTGTAAAACATCGTGGAATCCTTCTGCGCGCTGGGGCATGGGGACGATCCGCGTATGCAGGCAGCATGGGATATTTTGAACAGTAAGAGAACCTCGGACGGCAGGTATCTGTTGAACGGGACGCTTACAAAATCATACCTGCCAAAGGAGCGGGCCGGCAAGCCCAGCAAATGGGTCACTTTCTACGCGCTGCTGGCGAATAAGCAAAGAGTATGATAAATAACGACTATCTCCACATCAACGGCGCCTGTCAATTTAATTTTAATCACCATGTTTAATAAACGTCGACTCGTCGATTTACGTTAGGATAAATTATTCAACTCATGTATAATATCGTGAGGTTGATATCGAAAATGGCTCTATTAATATAAACGCGCGGGAGATAACGAGGAGTATCAATGGAAACAATGAGCGCAACGGGCGTCATTTCGGTGCGGGACCTTGTAAAAACATATCGCATACATGAAAAGCCTGCAGGCTTCAAAAATACGATCGCGGATCTGTTCGCGCGCAAATATATTGAAAAGAAAGCGGTGGACAATCTGAGCTTCGACGTCGAGCCGGGCGAGATCGTCGGGCTGCTCGGGGAGAACGGCGCGGGCAAGACCACGACGCTAAAAATGCTGACGGGGATTTTGTATCCGACGAGCGGCGGCGCAACTGTCGCCGGGTTTATCCCGACGCAGCGCAAAAGGGCGTTTTTGAAGAAAATATGCTTTGTCATGGGCAACAAAAGCGACATCACCTGGGACTTGCCGGCGGTGGACACGTTCCGCTACCAGCAGCTTGTGTACGGCGTGCCGGACAAGGAGTACAGGGAGAGCGTCGATATGCTGTCCGCGCTGCTGGGCGTTTCGCATCTGCTCAACACGCAGATAAGGCGGCTCTCGCTCGGCGAGCGGATGAAAATGGAGCTCATCAACAGCTTTTTGTATTCCCCGGAAATCGTCTTTCTGGACGAGCCGACAATCGGGCTCGACCTTGAAAGCCAGATGGCCATCCGCGCCTTTCTGAGGCAATACCGAAAGGAGAGGCAAACCACAATCATCATCACCAGCCATTATATGGACGACATCGAGGAGACATGCGACAGGGTGATAATGCTGAACCATGGGCAAAAGGTATTTGATGGCGGAATAGATGAGATAAAGCGCCCGGACATGCCTTTCAAGGACATCGTCCTGTCCATGATGGGCGGAGGCGCGGCCGGGGCGGCTGGGGTCGCCGGGACGGTCAGTACAACCGGGGCAGCCAGTACGCATGGAGCGGCCGGGGCGGCTGATGCGTCCGAGGCGCCCGAATCATGAGAAAGTATTTATATGGATTCAAGCTGTACTTCCTGAACTCGTTCAATTATCGCTTCAACACGCTTGTGAACCTTTTGTTCGGCAATGTGCGGCTGATCATCATGGTCTTCTTTTGGGTTGCGATTTATGGCGGCGACGCGCAAAAAACGCTCAATGGGTTTACATTGGCAGGGATGATTACATATCTTATTATAATGGATGTTTTCAGTTCGATAATTTTCGGGCTGAGAAGTTCCGGCCAGGTTTACAGCGGCATGATCAAAAGCGGCTCGCTCGGGCCCGCGCTGCTAAAGCCGCAAAGCTTGAACATTTCTGTTTATTTCCGCAACCTTTCCGAGGGCATCACAGGCATGATACCGCAGTTTATCGTCGTAGCCTGCGCCATGCCTTTTGTGGCGCGGTTTTTGGTTTGGGACGTCGATTTGGCGCGCATGGCGCTCATCCCCCTGTTCTTGGCGGTTGGCTCTGTGTCGGCGCATTTGCTATGCTCGATCCTTGGGTACATGGCCTTTTGGCTGGAGGAAGCGAACGCTGTATTGTGGTCTTTTATGGTGCTGCTTAATATGTTGACGGGCTTCTTCCTGCCATTGGATTTTTTCCCGAAGTGGAGCATCGCGGTGCTGCAGATGTTGCCGTTTGCGTCCTGGGGGTATATCCAGACAAAGATATATATCGGGCTCTACCCGTTGGGCGAACAAGCCGCCCTGCTTGCCGTCCAGCTCGCGTGGGTCGGGGCGCTGTTGTTGGCCAATAAGTTAATCTGGCAAAAAGGCACACGCAAGTTTTCCTCGGTGGGGGGCTGATAAACCGCGCGGGGCGGACGGGCGATGCGAGGCGCGCGAGCTGCGTAGATTATACGGAATGTGCGGAGCATTATAAATATGCGGATTATTCTATACTTAAGGCTATTTGCCGAACAATGTAAGCTATCGTTCATGTCGGCCGCGATTTATCGCGCAAACTTCTGGCTGATGCTCATTCAGAGTTTTATAAATTCCGCTGCCGGCATTTTGTTGGTTGAGTTTATATATGGAAGCGTCGATACCATAGCCGGGTGGAGCAAGGACGAAATGGTAATCTTGATATGCACGTCGATGATTGTCAACCAGCTCTTTCGCGGGTTTATACATTTCAATCAAAACCGCTTCATCGGCAGTGTCGGCGACGGCAGCTTTGATCGCATGCTGCTGCGCCCGCTTGGCGTCGTCTTCCAGACAAGCACGGGGCGCGTAGACTATTCGTGCATCCTCTCCGCGTCCGCGCCGCTCGTCGTACTGATTGCGCGGGCGGGCGGGCTGGGGCGGGCTGGAGACGCGGGGACTATTGCGCTGTATATCCTGTTCGTATTAAATGGGGTGCTGGTACTGTCGGCATTTATGCTGCTTTTGTATTCGTCCGCGTTCATGTTTATTAAAGTCGACGGGCTGACAGGGCTGTATTACCTGGTCATGGATATTGCCGACAGGCCAAAAGAAATGTTCGCGCGCGAGTTTATGTATGGTTTTATATTCATCATCCCGGCAATCCCGCTCGCCAACGCGCCCGCGTCCATTTTACTCGGGAAAAGCAGCCCGCAGTTGATGGCCGTGTACCTGGGCGTAGGGTTATTATTTGCATCGGCGTCGTATTTGGCGATAAAAATGGGCCTGAGGCGCTACACAAGCGCCAGCAGTTGACGAACAAAATGTTTATGCTCAGGTGGCATTTAACGATGACGAAGACGAAGACGGGGACGGGGACGGATTTCGTAGGTGTGACCTGTAATAAACAAGTATAGCCAACACGTGCTTATTTGACATTTGCCCGGCATGGGGATAAAATCAGCCCATAACGAGTGGAAAGCGAAGTGTCAACTTGCCTGGGCCTGATAACGATAATGAAAAGCGCTCCGGCGAAAGCCCGGAGGCGCGGGGCGTCGCCGCGCCCAAGACAAAACAAAATGTTCTTGAGATAGTCAAAAAGAGCTTTTCCGCGCAGTTCCCAGATGATTTTTCGCACAAAGAGGGGCGTTCCAACATAGTCACAATCGCATGGCCCGCCCTGCTGGAGTCGTTCTTGCTGCATCTGGCGAGCATGGTGAATACGATGATGGTGGGCGGCCTCGGGCCGTGGGCCATCGCCGCCGTCGGGTATTGCAACCAGCCGCGCATGCTCATCGCGGCGGTGTTCCAGGCGTTCAACACCGGCGCCACAGCGCTGATCGCCAGGGCCAAGGGCGCGCAGAACATCGAAGAAGCCAACACTATCATGCACCAGGCCATCATGTTCTCCATGAGCGCGTCCATATTCCTCGCGGTGCTCGGCTACGTCTACGCGACGCCGATGATAATATTTATGGGCGCGAACGAGGAAGCGACTATCGCCGGGGCCACGCAGTACATGCGGATTGTCATGCTCACATTCCCCGCTAACGCCTTTTCGCTGGCCGCCACCGCCATGCTGCGGGGCATCGGTATCACCCGGGTATCAATGGTCTACAACGTCATCGCTAACATCATGAACGTTGTCATCGGCTTTTTGTTCATCCACGGCCGGCTCGGGTTCCCCGCGCTGGGCGTGAGCGGCGCGGCGCTGGGCCTGGGCGGCGGACAGGTCGTGGCGATGCTCATAGCCCTGTATGTCGTCTTGCGCGGCACCGATGTGTTAAAGCTGTCGCTGCGGCGTTTATTGACAATAGACAAGGCCGTGCTGAGGCGCATCATAAATATTGGGACGCCGGCCATGTTCGAGCAGCTTTGCATGCGGGCCGGGAACATCATGTTCTCCAAAGTGGTGGCGTCGCTCGGAACCATCGCGTTCGCCACGCACCAAATCGCCATGAACATCCACCAGATGACGTTCATGAACGGGCAGGCGTTCGGCGTTTCCGCCACAACGCTGCTCGGGCAGTCGCTGGGCCGCAAAAGGCCCGACCAGGGCAAGGCGCTCGTCCAGTTGTGCCGCCGTTACGCCCTGTATATCTCGCTCACCCTCGCTGTGCTCATGGTCGTGTTCGGCAGGCCCCTCATCGCCCTGTATACCAACGAAGCGGGCGTTATATCGACGGGCTTTACGCTCATGTGGATCGTCGCTTTCCTCCAGCCGCTCCAGTCCTCGCAGCAGGTGCTGGCCGGCGCGCTGCGCGGCGCAGGCGACACCAAAGCGGTCGCCATATGCATCTTCATCGGGATAGTGGTCATCCGCCCGATACTGTCGTACACGCTGGTAAACGTGGCGGGGCTGGAGCTGATAGGCGTATGGCTCGCGCTGGTGGTCGACCAGGGGACGCGCTCGTTCTACACCATGTGGCGCTTCGTATCCGACAAATGGAGAACGATAAAGGTGTAAAGCAATTATTTCAAGCATAATGAAGAGGTGAAAATCTATGAACCATCCTATTATAGACGCGGCTTTGGCGAGCGGCTATTTCGTGGCGGCGCCGGCGACGGGGCATCCGTTTGATGTCTGGCGCAAGCGGCTCGACGGCATACCACAGGGGAAGCATTTGAACTTTGAGCACCGCCCGGAAGCGCAGTGCGGCTGGCAGGTCGATGAAATCACGCTCTGGTGCGCCGCGATGGAGACCCCGCCGTTTGACGGCT
>WRLR01000114.1 GCA_009777515.1 Oscillospiraceae bacterium
GGCTGATGTTTTTGAATAGCGGGTGCGCGTACGGATCGTTCGGGTAGTCGATTTCGTTCCCGACGCTCCACATGAGGATCGACGGGTGGTTCCGGCCCCGGATGACCATGGCCGCAAGGTCGCGTTCGTGCCATTCGGGGAAGTCCTCGTAGTAGCCCTGGTGCGCCGGGGGATAGACATTGTGGCCGCGCACCCATTTGTTTTTACAGCCCTCCCATTCGTCGAACGCCTCGTCCATCACGATGAAACCCATTTCGTCGCAGAGATCGTATAGTTCGGGCATATGGGGGTTGTGGCTCATCCTGATGGCGTTGCAGCCGCAGCCCTTTAGCCGCGTCAGTCGCCTGTGCCATACGTCGCGCCAAACGGCGGCGCCCAGGCAGCCCGCGTCGTGGTGGACGCAAACGCCTTTCATTTTCATGGTCGCGCCATTTAATGAAAACCCTTTGTCCGCATCAAAATTAAATGTCCTCAGCCCAACGCGTACAGGCTCGCACATGTCCGCGCCGCCTTCACCGCCTTCTTTGAACGCCAGCGTATAAAGGTTTGGCGTCTCGCATGACCAAAGGCGCGGGCTGTCTATTTTTATGCGCAAATCGATTTTCCCTCCGCCGGCCAATATGTCGGCGGCGCTGATGATATGTTTTGTATCGGACGCGCCCCCAGGCGCTCCCCCCAGCGTGACCTCCACAGGTTTTTCCGGCGCCCCGACGACTTCCGCCAATATATGCGCATACTCCCCGTCATAGGTGAACACGACGCTTTGATCGGGGATGTAGGCGCCGCTGTGCGCAATGAGCTTTACCTTTCTGTATATCCCGGAGCCTGTGAACCAGCGCGAGTCGGCAATATCGGTGTGCGTCACTTTAACGCTCAGGATATTTTCCTCCCCCGCCCTCATGAACGGGGATATGTCGTGCCGAAAATCCGCGTAGCCGCTCGGGCGCTTGCCGAGGTAGTAGCCGTTTACCCATACCTGGGCGTTTTTGTACACGCCGTCAAACACGAGGAAAGCGGTTTTGGCCTCTGCGGGGACAGTAAACCGCGTGCGGTACCATCCAATGCCGCCGGGCAGATAGCCTGTGCCGCTGGAATTGTCGCGTGAAAACGGGAACGAGACGGACCAGTCGTGTGGCACGACGACGTCTTTCCACGCGCTGTCGTCATACGCACGATTGAACGCCTCGCCCGCGTCTTCGCAGATAAACTTCCAGTCCTGCAATAATTGAACAGTCATGTAGAACCCTCTCATATATTATTTTTAACACGAACATCGCAAACATCGTAAACATTGCTTATATCACAAACATCACAAACATCACAAACATCACATACATCACAAATATTGAAAACATAGCAATCAACGAAATCTTCGCAAATATAACAAGCAAAAGAGGGTAAGGGCTGCAACCTCCTTACCCTCCACGGGATACATTTACTTATTAGTTGTCGGTGTCGAATTGCATTAACCGCTCTGGCTGGCGGTGGTGCACAGCCGACGTCGCACAGTCGGTGTCGGCGCCGGCGCGCATTTGCGTCGATCTAGTTGCCTTCTTTGTATATCTTATACTCGTCAAGCTGCTTTTGGACTTCCGCGTAGTACTTGTCGTAGCCGGCCGCCTTCAACCTGCTGCGGTAGCTCTCTATGGCCGCCACGGGGTCCCCAGCCTTGCCGGTCGCGATGGCCGGGCGGACTTCGGTTATAACGGCCGTCATCGCCGACAGTTCGGCGTCGACGGGGCTCTTATCAAACACGAACTGGGAGTAAGGGTCGGGCACGACCTTGGTGTCGAGTACCTTCCAGTAATCGTATATACCCGACCATTCCTGGCGCGACGGGTATTCGAACTTGTCCACGCGCCCGCCCCAGAAGTTTGTTCCAAAGCTGTTCTCCGCCTCGGTCCAGCTATCCGGGCGAATCCTGAAGCCTTCGCTGTCGATCTCATAGTTCACGCCTTCGATGCCCCAGTTAAACAGGCGGTACATGCGCTCGTCGTTCCTTATGAAGTCATACACCATGAGGGCGCGTTCCGGGTTCTGCGAATAGGCGTATACGCACATAGCGCCGTGCGTGTTGATCGGGTCCTGGATGAGCCTTCCAGCCAAATCGCTGAACAACAGGATATTGACTTCGGCCTCGTCCGGGTAAAGCTCCGTCTCCATCTGCCATTTTAGCCCGCGCAACGTGTTTACGTGGTGAAGGTCCACGCCCGAGGTGCCCGCCCTGAACGAGTCGCGGATATCCGCAGTGTTGTTTAGCACGTCCTCGCGCCAGAAGCCTTTGTCGCCCCAGCGCTTCATGTCCTGCGCCCATTTGACCGCGACGTCCTGGAACACGATGTCCACGGCTGTATAGGGGTCGGCCAGAGACTCGCCCCTGACGGTTTCGTTGACGCCCAGGATGGAGTTCGTCGGCGTGTTCAACTCGGCCCAGCGGGCGAAGAAGTTGAACGTATTGTTACAGTCAATCGGGTATGCACCGGGCTTGTTTGCTATGATCCAGTCGCCGTATTCTTCAAATTGCTCTATCGTTTCAAGCTGCTTGGGGAGGCCAGCCTCTTCCGCCCAGTCGGCCCTGTATATAAAGCCGTGGTTTACGTACTGCGTATAGTCGTTTTCAGGGATGCAGACAATATCGCCCCTGAAACGGCACTCGTCCCATACTTCGGCCGGCACTTCGGCCCATGTTATCGGGGCATATTGCGGCAGCAGGTCGTCCAGCTTCAGCCAGGCGCCGCGATCCGCGTTCTGCCAGAGCTCCAGCCAAGTGGAGGACGCTTCGAACAGGTCGATGGACGTGTCGCCCGACGCCAGAAGCAGGTTGTACTTTGTCAGATAGTCTGCCCAGACGATCCACATCTGCTCGAGTTCGCAGTTCAGCTCCTCCCTGAGCAGCTTGTTCCATTCCTCTTGGACCTTCTCGAGCATCCCATTGGGGTTGGGGTCGCCCGTGGCATAGTGCGTGATCTTGACAAACGGCATATCGTCCGAACCGGACGCCGCTTCTGTGGTAGTTGCCGCTGCCGCTGCTGTTGTAGCGGCTGCCGTTGTCGCGGCGGCTGTGGTCGCGGCAGGCGCGGCGGTGGTCGTCGCCGCCGGAGCCGCCCCCTGACAGGCCACGAGCCCCGCCGCCATCAGGATGGCGAACAGCAGAACTAGAGGTTTTGGTAAGTTTCGGTACATTGTAACTCCTCCTTTTTAATTTAAAAGCTGGTTATATATAAAGGCTATATAGCCCGGCTTTTCACGGTTTTTGCGTAAATCATGCGCCACGCGGAGAACGGCCCGGTCACCCCTTAACCGCTCCGCCCGTCGCGGTCACTCTTTAACCGCTCCGCCCGTCGCATTCACCCCTTAACCGCTCCAATGGTGATCCCTTTGATGAAGAAGCGCTGGACGAACGGGTAGACGATTATTATCGGGCCGGTCGACAGTATCGCCGTAGCCATTTTCATCGACTCGCCCGGGGTGTCCTGCGGCGGGATATTGAGCATCGCCGCGCTGTTCCGGATAAAATCCGCCCTCGTGATCATATTGTATAAATATAATTGGAGTGGTATATACGTCGTGTTGTCGAGGAACATCAACGCGTTCCACCACTCGTTCCAATAGCCCAGCGCCATGAACAGGCCAATCGTCGCGAGCGACGGGCCGGACATGGGGAGGAATATCTGTATGAATATCCGAAAATCGCCCGCGCCGTCAATAATGGCCGATTCTGTAAGCGCGTGCGGGATGCTGCGCATGAAGTTACGCATCATAAATACGTTCCACGCCCCGACGAGTGAGGGGAGCACGATGGCAAGGTAGTTGTTCTTCAGCCCGAGGTAGCGCACCATCAGCAAATAGTACGGCACCATGCCGCCGTAAAACAGCATCGTGAAGTAAAAGTAGAACGCGATCTTGTTGCGCCATTCAAAGTCGGGCCTGTGGAGGGCGTACGCGCACATGGACGTTATGAACAGGCCCGCGATCGTGCCGCCGACCGTGACGCATATGGTCAAAAAATACGAGCCCAGTAAAAACTTCGGGTACGCAAGCAGTATATTATAGGCCTCTAAGCTGACTATTTTGGGGTACAACTGATAGCCTTCTGTGCGGATAATGCTGTCTGCCGTGAAGGAGCCAATGATCATCAGCCAAAACGGTATCAAACAGGCTAGCGAAAAAAGGCTCAGGAAAATATACCCGAACGACTTGATTGCCACGCCGGATGCGTCCATCTGTATGCGGTTGCGCCTCGCCACTGCTCTGAAAGTACTGTCCGCCATCTTTGTCACCTCCATTAAAACAACGAATAATCGGGGTCGTAGCGTTTTACAATCCAATTAAAGAACAGCACGGTTATGAAACCGAAAACAGACTGGAACAGCGACACCGCGGCGCCGTTCGAGAAGTTGAAGTTCGTCATCATCGCCCGCCAGACGTATGTTTCGATGATATCCGTGTTTGGCAGCAGCAACGCGTTGTTCCTGACCAGTTGGAAGAATATGTCGAAGTTCCCCCTCATAATGCGCCCGAGCGAGAGCAGAACCAAAATGATGAACGTCCCCTTCAGGTTCGGGATCAGGACATGCCATATCCTTTGGAACGTGTTCGCGCCGTCGATGTGCGCCGCTTCGAGCATCTCCGAGTCGATGCCCATGATGGCGGCAAAGTAGATGATTGTGCCGTAGCCCGTGCCCTTCCAGATATTCACGAATATTATGATGCCCGGCCAGAATTTCGCGGCCTGTTCACCGTAGAACGAAAACGGCTCGCCGCCCATGGCGCGCAGCATGTTGTTGATGACGCCATAGTCAAAATTCAAAAAACTGTACACAAACAAACCGACCAACACAAATGAGATGAAGGTCGGGAGGAGCATGATGGTCTGCGACACCCTGCGGAACTTCCTGTTGCGGATTTCGTTTAAGAGAAGGGCGACTATCAGGTTCATGAAGTTGCCAATGAAGATGAAGCCCAGGTTGTACAGGACGGTGTTGCGCGTGAGCCGCAACAGGTCGCCGGACAGGAACAAAAAGCGAAAGTTGTCAAAACCCACGAACGGGCTGCCCATGATGCCAATATTAAATTTGAAGTTCGTGAACGCGAGATACAGCCCCGGCATAGGTATGTACGAAAAAACGAAGACCAGCAGCATTGCCGGGAGGCACATGAGAAGCAAAACTTTGTAGCGCCAGAGCTTTTGCAAAAACGATCTCTTGTTTGCCTTGCTAATAACCGGCGAATCTGTGCTCATTGAGATTGATCCCCCTTTATTATATGGGTTATCTGGTTAGGCGATTGTAAAAGTCGCGGACGCACAATGTGCGTCCCTACATATGGTAAATTATTATTCCATATATACAAGATGTTGTAAGGGCGAACAGTGTTCGCCCGCAAAATACCGACTTTAACAATCGTTTAATGTGGGTTATCTGGTCCAAAAAGCAATATTGTGGCACTGTTGTGTTGTTACAATATTTATACAAAATTTATACAAGAATGTTGCTCACTTAAAAAAGTAACATAAAATATAGCCGTTAGTCAATCTTTTTTAATCAAATTACACTTATACTTAGAAAAAAAGCTATTGAATTTTGTATAAGCCTATATATATTTTTATTGACGAAGGCCGCAAAAGACTGTGCAAGCATTGGGGCTGTAAGGTTTTGATGCTTATTAGCGAGCGCTAATTAGTGCTAGCATTTTTCGCTGCGGAGCACTGCTGTGTAGTCGCAATTTACGAATAGCTGTTATATGATAGCGGCAATAGGGCAATGGGGCGGGAACGGGCATAGCGGGATGATCATAGTCGGGGAAAAAATCAACAGTTCGAATAAAACAGTGCAGGCGGCCATAGAAGGGCGGGACACCCCGTTCATCGTCGGGCTGGCGCGGGCGCAGCGCGACGCCGGCGCCGATTACGTCGATTTGAACGCGGGCATTTACAGCGCCGACGAAGCCGAGCGCCTGGAATGGCTTGTTGCCGCCATACAGGGGCAGGTCGATGTCCGCTTTTCGCTGGATACGTCGAACAGCACGGCGCTGCGCCTCGCCCTCGCCGCCAACAGGAACGGGAAGCCGTTGATCAATTCCATAACAGCGCAGAAGGCGCGTTTCGGCGCCACATTGCCGCTGGTATTGGAATATAACGCCTCGGTCGTCGCGCTGTGCATCGACGACGCAGGGCTGGCGGGCACGGCAGACGGGCGCATAAAAACGGCGGACTGGCTGGTGGAGTCGCTCACAAGAGGGGGCGTCGAAATCGCCGATATATACCTTGACCCGGTCGTGCTACCAGCGGGAACCAGCCCCGGCGCCGCCGCCGTCGCCGTTGAGACGATAGCCCAAATGCGGAAACGCTGGCCCGACGTCCATATAATATGCGGCCTCAGCAACATATCATATGGGCTCCCGGCGCGAAGCCTTATGAACCGCACATTTTTCGCCGCCGCCGCCTTTGCGGGCCTGGACAGCGTTATATTAGACCCCCTGGATCGCCCTCTGATTGACGCCATATACGCAGCCGAAGCGTTGACCGGCGCCGACGACTACGCCATGGAATATATCAAAAAATACCGTTCATTATAAAAATAAACTCACGAAAAACGGCGGTATTGCCATACAAGCCGACTAGTATAAAAGTCGGATTGGCGGGAGTAATGGAGCGATTTCATTTTGACTTCAAAATCTTTATATGAAATAATATGCATACTATTGTATAAGCTGCAGCATTACATAAAATCATAGTTAGTCATAGTCATGAATTAACTATAGTTATTAATTATGGATATTCATTAATCAGGAATAATCATCAATTAGTCATCGTCATTAATTAGCCATTGTCAATAAATAGTCAGGGTTATCAATTAATCAAAGTTATCAATTGATCATGGTCAGTTATTAAGAATCATAGTCATCAATTAATCACAGTCAGTTATTAAAATCATAGTCATCAATTTTAAGGAGGTATAAAGAATGTATTTTAGAAATAGGAACCTGCATATAGCCATCGCGGCGCTCCTTGCGGCCATGATGTTTTTCATTGCCGCCTGTGGGGGCAGCGGGCAGCAACAGGCCACGACAGCGCCAGGCGCGACAGAAGCTGCCGCGACTACGGCGGCGGCAGCGGCAGCCACAGAAGCGGCGGCGACCACCGCTGCCGGTGCGGCGGCCACGACTGCGGCGGCTGCTGCCGCGACGACGGCGGCTGCGGCTGCGGAGCCGGCGACCACTGCGGCCGGGGCCGGCGGCGAGGCGGTCGATATGCTGAACCAGCCGTGGGACGCGCCGTATCCTGAGACCATAACGATTACCACAGCCAACAGGGAGCAGTCCGTGGCCATATTCCCGGACGGCGGGGATGTGGACAACAATGTCTGGTTCGACGCGGTCAAAGACAGGCTCAACATCCAAATGATTAACGAGTTTGTCAGCTCCGAGTACACGACCAGCATGAACCTGGCCATCGCCGCGCAGAACCTGCCCGACGTGTTCTATGTCAACAACCCGCAGTACAAGCAGGTGGTCGACGCGGGGCTCGTGGCGGACATCACCGAAGTGCATGAAAAGCTGGTTTCGGAAACCTTGCGCGAATTCAACGAATCGGACCCGTCAGTCCTTGAAGCCGCCAAGGTCAATGGGCGCCTATTCGGCCAGCCCAGGCTCGGCTGGGGCAACAACATAGACAGGCCGCCGTTCATGTGGCTGCGCCACGACTGGATGGTGGAGCAGGGGATGTCCGAGCCCCAGTCCATTGCGGAAATAGAGGACATCATCCGCACATTCAACGACGTATATGGGACAAAGGGCATGGCTGTCGAAAAAAGCTTACAGTATCTCTTGTTGATAGCGTCCAGCTGGCACGCGTATCCCAAGATTTGGGTGGACACGCCGGACGGCATCGGGTACGGCGGCGTGCAGCCGGAAATGAAAGCGACTTTGCAGCACTGGGCGCAATGGTACGCGGACGGGCTGATTGCCCCTGAGTTCGCCGCGAAGGACGAAGACGCGATGAACCAGGACCTCATCAACAATATGCACGGCGCACAGCCCATGTGGCAGTGGGCCGGCGGCAGGCACGCCAATGTCGTGCGCAACAACACAGCCGATTCATGGCTTGAGCCGTTTTTGGTCCCGACCATCGACGGGCGCCAGCAACTGGTCCCGATACAGTTCGACAATGGCAACGAAGTCCTCGTCGTCAACAGGAACTGCCCGTACCCGGAGGCGCTCATCAAGCTCATGAACTTGTACGTGTATATAAACAACGTGGCGTTCATAGCCGAGAACATGACCATGGAAGCCTACCAGAAATTCCAGATGAACGACATGCAGCACTACCCGTCGTTCCGCGTGCAAAACCCGCTCAGCGAGTACCAGCAGTACTTGGAAGTGCAAATGGTGCTGGCGAACGACCGCGACACGTCCCTGTTTACCGTGCCTGTCGCGTTCAATAAATACGCGCGCGCGATTCTGTGGATGGACGACGCCAACCCCGACGGGCTGGGCTCGGCGATGCAGCTCGGGATGCCGAACTACTCGGCGTACGCGAAGGCAGAGCCGTACCACCTCAACAACTGGTTCATAAAAAGCAAAATGTGGGGTCCGAACCCTGATATTTTGCTCCGCTACGGGTCAAACCTCGACGAGCTGCTGATCGAAGGCTATACGAAGATAATCATGGGCATCGAGCCTATCGACTATTTTGACAGGCTGGTCGATGAATGGAATGCTGCGGGCGGCACGGAGGTCACCGAAGCCGTAAACGTCGAATTCGGCTAATAAACAATATATTGGTATCGCGCCCTACAGGCGCCCATGTATCCGTAGGGTGCGATGCCTTCATCGCACTACGCCCTACAGGCGCCTATGTATCCGTAGGGCGTGATGTCCTCATCGCGCCGCGCCCTATAGCAAAAAATTAATCAATAGCTAAATTTAATTTAATGGTTGGTGTTCCATGAAATATATACGCGGAAGGCTCCAAAAGGAATGGCAGTACCACTTGATGCTGCTACCGGGCATCGCCATAGTGGCGGTGTTCGCCTATTACCCCCTCTACGGGCTGGTCATCGCTTTTCAACAGTACAACCCCGCGATGGGCTTTAGCTCCCCATGGGTCGGCTTGGACAATTTCGTCTATTTGTTCGGCCAGCCCAATTTTACCAGGACGATCTGGAATACATTTTTTATAGCGTTATGCAAAATTACCGGCGGGATTTTGGTGCAGGTGTTTTTCGCCCTGCTGCTTAACGAGGTCCGCTATGTCGGCATCAAGCGCTCCTTCCAAACGATGGTGTACATTCCGAACTTCATGTCCTGGGTCATTCTTTCTGGCGTGTTGATAGACATCCTCGCAAGCGACGGCCTTGTCAACATAGTGCTTGGGCTTTTGGGCGCAAAGCCCGTGGCGTTCCTGATGGACGCCAGGATTTTCCCGTGGGTGCTGATCGTCAGCGACATATGGAAAAGCTTCGGGTTCGGCACAGTGGTGTACCTGGCGGCGCTGACGAACATAGACCCGGGGCTGTACGAAGCGGCGATTGTGGACGGCGCCAAGCGCTTCAAGCAGACCATATACATTACCATCCCGATGCTTTTGCCTATCATAACCTTGATGAGCGTGCTCAATCTGGGCAATGTGCTCAACGCCGGATTCGAGCAGGTGTATAACCTGTACGCGCCCCTTGTGTATTCCACAGGCGACATCATCGACACATATGTGTACCGGCTGGGCATCGAGCAGGCCCAGTATTCCGTGGGCGCCTCGGTGGGTATGTTCAAGTCTGTGGTTTCGGGCATTTTGGTGGTCACTTCATACACGTTGGCTGACAAACTGGCCGGTTATCGCGTATTTTAGAAATATGCGTGTATTTTAGCATTCATACGCGTGTTTTAGTTTATAAGCGTATTTCAGCTTATTTTTAAGGACGGTAATACTATGCTCCATTATCAAAGCAAGGCGCAAAAAGTTTTTGCGATGTTCAACTACACTTTTTTGATATTGGTTTCGATGCTGTGCCTCGTCCCGTTCCTGAACCTGCTGGCGATATCGTTTAGCGGCAGCGGCCCGGTCGCGGCTGGAAAAGTGTATTTCTGGCCAGTGGAGTTCACGCTGGAGTCATACAGCTTCGCGTTCCGGAGCGGCCGTTTTGTGCAAAGCCTGTTTGTGTCGTTCAAGCGGCTGGCAATCGGCGTGAGCCTCAATGTCATACTCATGCTGCTGACGGCCTACCCTCTATCCAAATCGAAGGCGACCTTGCGGGCGCGCAATGTCTACATGGGCATATTCGTGTTCATCATGATATTTAACGGCGGCCTGATACCGACATACCTGGTGGTCGTCCAGTTGGGGCTTTTAAACAATATTCTCGCGCTGGTGCTGCCTACGGCGCTGCCGGTGTGGAACATGATCATATTGATGAATTTTATGCGGCAGTTGCCCGCTGAGCTCGACGAAGCCGCGTCCATCGACGGCGCCGGGCCCTTTATGACGCTCCTGCTGGTCATCATACCTATATCGAAGCCGGCGCTGGCGACAGTCGGGTTGTTCAGCATCGTTTCGCACTGGAACGAATGGTTCAACGGCATCATCTACATGCAGAGCCTGAACAACTATCCGCTCCAGTCATATTTGCAAACAATGATACGCAACTTCGATCAGATACTGCGGCAGGCGGGCAACGACTATGTGACGCTGCTTGCTTTGATGAACGCGCGCACGGGCAGGGCGGCGCAACTGTTCCTCGGGGCGCTGCCTGTGCTGATGATCTACCCGTTTTTACAAAAATACTTTACGACCGGCCTGGTAATGGGCAGTGTCAAGGGCTGACGCCTTTAACTGCCGCCCGCTACTATTTATAGTTACCTATAGCCAAACATAATGGCTAATCATCCTAATCATCATAGTATATTTTAAAAAAGCATGGAGGTAAAAATGAACAAAAGACGCAAATTCTCACATATAGCCATCGCGGCGCTGCTGGCAGCCATAATGCTGTTCATGGCGGCTTGCGGGGGCAGCGGGCAGCAGCAGGCGACGACTGCCGCTGAAGCGACGACTGCGGCTGCTGCCGCGACCACGGCAGCGGCGGCTGCGACGGAAGCCGCGACGACGACGGCGGCGGGCGCGGCTGCCACTACGGCTACTGCCGCTGCTGCGACGACGACGGCAGCGGTTGCTGCGACTACCCAGGCCGAGGCCGGCGGTGAAGCGACCGCAGCGGTCGATATGCTGAACGAGCCGTGGGAAACGCCCTACCCCGAAACCATCACTATATCCACTGCGAACAGGGAACAGCCTACGGCAATATTTCCTGACGGGGGGGATCCGGATGACAATATCTGGCTCGACCTGATAAGGGACAGGCTCAACATCCAGATAGTCAACGATTTTGTCAGCGCCGAGTACACGACCAGTATGAACCTGGCCATAGCGGCCCAAAGCCTGCCGGATGTTTTCTATGTTACCAACCCGCAGTACAAACAAGTGGTCGACGCGGGGCTGGTAGCGGACATCACAGAAATATATGACAAGCTGGCTTCCGACACGCTGCGTGAGTTCAACGCTTCGGACATAACGGTGCTGGACGCCGCCAGGGTAGGCGGGCGGCTGTTTGGCCAGCCGAGGCTTGGCTGGGGCAACAACATCGACAGGCCGCCTTTCGTTTGGATCCGCCACGACTGGATGGTGGAGCAGGGGCTGTCCGAGCCCCAGTCCATAGACGAGTTGAAAGACATCATACGGCTGTTCAATGATGTATATGGCACTAAGGGCATGGCTGTGGAAAAGACCTTGGGATACCTTCTGTTGATTGCCCCAAGCTGGCACGCGTATCCCAAAATCTGGGTGGACACGCCCGAAGGGATCGGATATGGCGGGGTGCAGCCGGAAATGAAGGCGGTATTGCAAGAATGGGCGCAATGGTACGCGGAAGGGCTAATCGCGCCAGAGTTCGCCGCGAAGGACGAAATCGCAATGAACCAGGACGTTATTAATAATATGCATGGCGTCCAACCCTATTGGCAGTGGGCTGGCTGGAGATATGCCGACGTCGTGCGCAACAACACGACTGATTCCTGGCTGGAGCCGTTTTTGCTGCCGACCATCGACGGCAGGCAGCAGATGGTCCCGATACAGTTCGACAACGGCAACGAGGTCCTCGTGGTCAATAAAAGCTGCCAGCACCCCGAGGCGCTTATAAAACTCATCGACATGTATATCTATATCAACAATATAGCATTTAAAGCTGAAAATATGGAAATGTCGGATTATCAAAAATACACGAACAACGACATGCAGCACTACCCGTCATTTAGGGTTAACAACCCACTCAGCGAGTACCAACAGTACCTGGAAGTGCAAAATGTGCTGGCAAACAACCGCGATGTGTCCCTCTTTACAGAGCCTGTCGCGTTCGTGAAATATGAAAGCGCGATTCTTTGGATAGACAACGCTGACCCCGCAGGCCTTGGCGCGGCTTTCCAAGTCGGCCTGCCTGACATTAGCGCATACGCGAAAGCGGAGCCGTACCACCTCAATGGCTGGTTCCTCCGCAGCAAAATGTGGGGGCCTACGCCGGAAATACTGCTGCGCTACGGGACGACCTTGGACGATTTGCTGATCGAAGGATATACAAAGATTATCATGGGCGTCGAGCCCATCGACTATTTTGACAGGATGATCGAAGAATGGAAGACAGCGGGCGGGGCTGAAGTCACCGACGCCGTAAACGTGGAATTCGGCGGATGATTTATGAATATTAAATATGTAAATGGTGATATGTTGTTGTAGGCGCTGAGATCGGTTTATATGGCATTGCTCAGTATGTGCGGCGGCGGGCGCACGGGAGGGGAAAACGTTTCCGCCCCCCCCCCCCCCCCCCCGCCCCGTCCCACCCCCCGCCCCTCCCCCCTGCCGA
>WRLR01000115.1 GCA_009777515.1 Oscillospiraceae bacterium
CCCCCTCTCATAATATAGCTATATGCACAAATATTCATAAATATTTCGACGTAATTGACATTAACTTATATAACAATAGCACAATTTAAAAATTATGTCTATAAAGAAATATAATGTAGGGTGCGACGCACTCACAGGGCGCTACCCTCGTAGGGTGCGACGCCCTCGGCGCACCGTAACAAAGTTAAAGGCTTGCATTATTATTACTTACTTTGCACTTACTTTGCATTGGTTTGTATTATAATAGCCTGCATTGACTTTGGGCATTGGCGAATATATGATAGTCGCAGCAGGTGCGTTACGGCGATACTTGGGCGTATCGCGGATACTTGATCGTATCGGTGATACTGGAGCGTATCCTGTGAACGAACGACGGACCACTCGATATTCATACTAATTTTTCATTGCAGGAGGTGTATCCATGCCAATCATGCAAAGCGTGCTGCCGCGCTGGATGGGCTTCAACTTGATGGGCGTCTATGTGAAGGGGAGGAGCCCCGGCCATTACGAAGAAGAGGACTTCCAGATGATGTCGGACCTGGGCTTCGATTTTGTCCGACTTCCATTGAGCTACAGGTTCTGGATCAAGGACGAAAACCCGTTTATGATCGACGAGGACTTGATATCGCCCGTCGACGACGCGGTACGTTGGGGCGAGAAATACGGCATCCACGTCAACATCGGCTTTCACAGGGGGCCAGGGTTCTGTATCCACGACAGGCGCGGCGGGGGCGAGCCGTTTGACCTGTGGAAAGACGACGAGGCGCTCAATTGTTTTGTCCTCCACTGGGTGACGTTCGCCAAACGCTACCGCGCCGAGTCCGCGAGGAACGTCAGCTTCAACATGCTCAACGAGTCGGCGGGCGTATCACCGGAGGCTCACGCGAAAGTGATGCGCGCGGCGACGCGAGCGGTGCACGAAATCACACCAGAGCGCATATGCGTCCTGGACGGGCTGGGGGGCGGCAACTACCCCATGTGCGAGCTCGGCGACCTGGCAAAGGAGAATGTCGCACAGTCCTGCAGGGGCTACATTCCGAGCGGTATCTCGCACTACAGGGCTACTTGGGTGGACAGGGACAGCGATTTCCCATATCCGGTATGGCCCGGCGGGCTGGCCGGGAGCGAGGTATGGACCGCCGAGCGCCTGGACAACCACTATAAGGCGTGGGCGGCCATCGCGCAAGCGTTCAACATGGGGGTGCACTGCGGCGAAGGCGGCTCCAACCGCAACTGCCCGCATGAAGTCGCCCTGCGCTGGCTCGACGACATGCTGAACAGCCTCAAGACATACAATATCGGCTACGCGCAATGGGAGTTCACGGGCAATTTCGGCATTATCGATTCTGGGCGCGCCGACGTCGACTACGAAGACTACCGGGGCCACAAGCTCGACAGGAAGATGCTGGACGTTATAAACAAATACCGTTGACTATAAAACATACGTACATACATACATATATACATAAATATAGATATACATACGTACGTACATGCATTCATGTATATAAATACATTCATACACATACACGGGAGGTGAATAATCATGTTCAGACAAACCATATATCCGCGCTGGCGGGGCTTCAACCTGCTGGGCATGTTCACGAGCAGGAGCAAGGGCAGCTTTGACGAAGAGGATTTCCAGTTGATGTCCGACTGGGGCTTCGACTTTGTCCGCCTGCCCCTGTCTTATATATTCTGGATTGATGATGACGATGAATTCAAGATTAATGAAAACAAATTCACACCCATCGACGAAGCCGTCCGCTGGGGCGAAAAGTATGGCATCCACATAAACATCGCCTTTCACCGGGGGCCGGGCTACTGCGTCAACCAGGACAAGACGGAGCGGTTCAGCCTGTGGGAGGACCAGGAGGCGCTGGATTGCTTTGTACTGCATTGGGAGACCTTCGCCAAGCATTACAAAGGCTGCGCTTACGATAAAGTCAGCTTCAATTTGTTGAACGAGCCGTTTGGCGTATCGCCCGAGGCCCACGGCAAGGTCATGCGGGCGGCGACCCGCGCCATCCATAAAATAGATCCGGGACGTATATGTATGCTGGACGGCCTCGGGGGCGGCAATTACCCGATGGCCGATCTGGGTGACCTGGCGGGCGAAAATGTCGGCCAGTCGTGCCGCGCCTACATACCGAGCGGCATATCTCACTACCGCGCCACATGGGTCGACAGGCGGAGCGATTTTACATACCCCACGTGGCCGGGCGGCAGGGCGGGCGACGAGATATGGTCCGCAGAGCGGCTCGACGAGCATTACAGGGCGTGGGCGGCGGTGGCGGAAGCCTTCGGCATGGGCGTTCATTGCGGCGAGGGCGGCCCGAACTCGACCGTCCCGCACGAGGTGGCGCTGCGATGGATGGAGGATTTCCTATCGTCGTTAAAGACATATAATATCGGCTACGCCCAGTGGAACTTTACGGGCGGCTTCGGCATCATGGACACGAACCGCAAGGACGTGGACTACGAGGACTTCAAAGGCCACAAACTGGACAGAAAGATGCTAAACCTGCTACTGAAGTACTAGACGGATAAATTACGAAAAAAGAAAAGGCGGGCGGCCCTTGTTGATACCGCCCAGAAATTATTGGGGGCGAATCTTTTTTGCTATGGCTCATAGCACAAGAGATTCGCCCCCAGTGTTCGTTCTCATTATATATTTTTGTTATCTCCGTTGTTTTACGTCAGCGGCTTGTATATATATGTGACTTCGTCGCCTCGGACTGTCACTTCTAAGTATTTCGCGCCTGCGCCCGTCGCTTGATCCACGGCTGCGGAGGACGCGCCGGCGCAGGTGAAATAGCGCACGCCGTCCTCGAGCCAGACGGAATCGGTGGGGCCTGCATAGAAGACCCAAATGCGGTAGCCCCCGTCGCGCACGCAATCTGCGAGCGTCTGTTTGAACAGCGCGGCTTCCTGCCTGTCGCTAAATGTCGACGGCCCCTGCTGTAGCATGATGAACAGGTCCTTCCCCGAAAAAGCTTGCAAGGCCGAAAAGAACCCCGCCCACTGTTCCCTGCCCGCCGCCCTCAGGCCGTTTCCGACCGTGCTCAACCTTATGAGCGTCCTCGAAGGGTCGCCACAAAAAGACTCGTGCACTTCAAAGAAGCTGTTGGTCGCGTACGCGGGCTTCGTGACGGAAACAGAGTCGACATGGGGCGCAGTCCCGACAAAAAGGGCGCCGTCCAGCGTCTTGTTGACCACGTCGGCAAATGCCCCGCCGACCAACCGCATAGGGCTGGCGCCGGAACCGGCGTCGGTGCTGGAACCGGCGTTTGAATCGGAGCTAGGGCTTGGACTGGGAGCGGGGCCTGTGCTGGACTCGCCCAGCACGCCGAATCGGAACGCGTCCACTGCGGCGCTGTCCACAGGAGTAAAGACTACAGCCCTGTTCGCGCTGTCCTCTATCCTACTCGCCGGGGGCATCTTGACGGGCGCCTGGGGTGTATTTTGTCCGCTCTCCCCCGCCGCCGCCGACGCCGGCGGCGGGATCGGCTGCACGGCGCAGTACGCAATGGCGTTGCCATATGCCGCCGCGATATATCCGGCGCCCTCGCCCCCGCGCGTGAACGCGCCGCGATCCAGGCTGCCAAATCCGGCGGAAGCCGTCCATGTTATGTCGGCGGCGTTGATACGCGCAGAAAACCCCATCCGGTCGCGCCCGATGACCGTAAACGTGTGCGTCTGGCCGGGATTCAACGAAAGCGAAGTGGAGCTAAGTATCAGCTCGGACGGGTTCGCGAGGATTTTGACGTCGACTGTCGCCACCGCGCTCCCCACCTTGGCGCGCACCTGGCCGTCCCCGGACGTCTCCGGCACGAGCAGCCCGCCGTCGATGCTCCCCCGGAAGCCTATGACGGACCAGGCGATGTCGCTCCCAGACACCTCCACGGGGTTATAGAAGCGATCGTATGCTTTGACCGTAAACTGCCTGTGCGTACCGACAAAAATGTTCGTGTCTATTGCCTCAATAATTAGTCCCCGGATGGCCGCCCTCGGCGCGCTGGAAAAAACGCCTATGCCGTTGACGACTGCGCGCGGGGAGGCGTCCGACGGCGTGTTGATGAACGACAGGCTCCCGGCGTTGGCGCCTGCCGGGCGCGCAACCATCGTGGTGGAGCCGCCGCCGTCGAGCCGGAGCGCGTCGTGCGCGCCAAGGCTCCGCATCAGCTCGGCCGCCTCGTATGTGGTTATGCCTATGCTCACTACCTGGCGCCCGTCCACCGTCACCATCAGCAGCTCGTCGCCGGCCTCGTTGCAACCGATCATGGTGTGCGGGTTCCTCTGCGTGCGCGAAGCGGTCTCAAAGGTGAACTCCGAAGGAATGGCGCCGTTGCGGAGCAGCATCGACGCGCCCTCTATATGCATGACGGCGTCGTCCATGCTGGGGTTGATCGCGACGGTAAACCCAATCGGCGAGCCGACCGCAAAATCGGCGCCGTCAAAGGGGTGCGACCCGTCCTCCTCCACCCGCGCGACCGCGACAAACCCGTTGATCGGTATCTCTATCGCGGGCATCCCGACGCGGATTTCCCGAACCAAGCCATCCTCAGCCACCAGTTCAACTATGTCGGGCATGGCCCTGGTCGCGCCAACAGAATCTTTGACCCATTTGCGATCGAGGATGGATATGTCACGGTACTCATAAAATGTCTTTTTGTTGTACGAGCCCGGATATAGCTCGTCTGCGGCGCCCGCTTTTAATATGATGGTCGGCTTGCAATATCCGAAAAAGACCTCGTTGAACTTGTTGACCGTGATGGAGCCCATGACCTCGCCGTAGGCGTTTGTGCCGGAAAAAGCGGTGTCGATACGCCCGCCTTTCATGGCGGTCCCGATGGCGCTGCCGCCCCAGCCGGCGTTCCATTCAAAGTAGCCGCCGTTGATCGCGGCCACCGCCCCCTGGCGCTCGGCCATGGTCCTAACTGTCGTAAGCTCTTGGATAGAAGTGCTGTTGTACAGCGCGTCGAGGCTGATGTTGTTGTCCGTCAAATCGACGCGCATCACGTTGATGTTCAGCCAGCCGTCCACCGTGAACCGCTTGATCTCCTCCAGCGTCACGCCGCGCGTGATAGTGCTCTCTACTTTGGACTCCCATATTGTCGCTGGCATCGCATGCGACGCAGCGGGGGCAACCGCGAACAATACGCCGACAAAAGCAGCAACCGCCAACGCCGGTGCGGCAGCGGTAGATACAACAGCCCATATATGCCGCGTCGGCTGCTTTGGCCCTGCGCGTTTTGCTTTAAGAAACTTTATGATTTTCACAAGTCGCCAGGCGCAGGCGCCCAGCCTTCACCTCTCTTTTGTATATTAAAAAACACGCGTACATTATACGCGTTCCAAGCGCCGCCGTCAAAACCGGGCGGGCGCAGGCGTGGGTTCGGGCGTAAATTCGGGCAAATGCATGGGGTCGGTCGCAGCCGCATGCACAAGTCCGTCGGCGGGCGTCGCCAGGCGCCTGGCGGCGGACGCGGGGACCGCCGGAAGCATAATATTACCACTGCTGTTCTTCAACTTGAACTGGCCGATGAGCTCCTGCAGCATCGCGGACTGCGAACTCATTTCCTGCGAGGCCGCCGCCTCCTGCTGCGCCGTCGCGCTGTTGCTCTGCACGACTTTCGCCACTTGATCGATCCCCTCGTTTATCTGGCCGATATTGATCGATTGTTCTTCCGACGATTGCGCGATCTCGCCGATTAACACGTTGCTCTCGTTAATGCCGGACACTATCTCCGTCAGGCTCTCCGCCGTGTCGTGCGCGATGCGGGCGCCCAGGCTCGCCTTTTCGATGGAGTTGTCTATCAGGCTGCCGGTGTCCTTCGCCGCTTCCGCGCTCTTGGCCGCCAGGTTGCGCACCTCCTCCGCGACGACCGCGAAGCCCTTGCCGTGCTGCCCGGCCCGGGCGGCCTCCACGGCGGCGTTCAGGGCGAGTATGTTCGTCTGGAATGCGATATCGTCGATCACTTTGATGACTTTACTGATTGAGCCGCTGGCCTCGTTGATTTCGTTGACCGCAGACATCATCTCGTCCATCTGCCTGCTGCCCTTTTCCGCGTTGCCTTTAATCGTGTCTGCGAGGCGCGCCGCCTGCTCCGCCCTGCTGGCGTTTGTCTTGGTCTTGTCCGCGATTTCGGACATGGAGCTGGACAGCTCCTCTATCGTGGCGGCTTGCTCCGTCGAGCCCTGGGCGAGCATCTGCGCGCCGTCGGCCATCTGCTTGGCCCCGTTGTTTACCTGCTCGGAGGCATTGCGGATATCCGCGAACATATTGTTCAAGTTTATATATAGATTGTGTAACGAAAGTCCGAACACGTCTTTGTCCGACAGCAGCTTGATATCATCAGTGAGATCCCCGTTCGACATATTGGTCAGCGTCTTGCTGATCTCCGTGATACGATTGATAAACGCGGTGCTGGACATAATGGTCTTGCCTATCTCGTCTTTGTTCGTCGATTGTTGCCTTATACTTTCCGCGTCTTCGGGTTTAATGTCGATGTCGCCCGTGTTGCTTGCGTTTTCCATGAACCGCGAAAGCATGACCAATGGCCTGCTGACTTTGTTGGCCAGCGACAGCGCAAGCATGACGCATATCCCCATGACAACTACAATTAAAGCGAATATTAGATTTACGGCCACTTTCGCCAGCGTGTGTGTCTCTTCCTCCAGCTCCGCCGCCATTCCGTCCAGCCTGTTGCTTATTTCCACCAAATCCGTTATGACAGTGTCGAACGCGGGCAAAATATTGGCCATAAACTCATTCATGGCGCCTTCTTTGTCTCCGGCATTTATCATGTCCACGATCAGCGCAGCCTCGTTATGGATGTATGCGTGGGGCGCCGTCAATTTGGTAAGCAGCCCCCTAACTGTCGGATCGTCCATGTTCCGCGCCGATTCGCTGTTCATCCACTGCCCAAGGGCGCATGTGTTTGGGTCCAGCGAGCCGGTGAAATTGTTGCCCGATATTATCGCGGTCGTCAGCCCGTTCCGCCACGCGTAGTGGGCGTTGAGTATCCCGGAAAATGTATGCGCAAGTTCCGATGTACCCCGCAGCGTTGCGATTTTTACCGTAGCCATGCTTCCGGACACCGCGCCGGTGAGCCCGAGGATCGCCGCGAGCAAAGACGCTACAAGGAACGAAACCAAAATTTTAAAACGGATAGACATAAACTGTCCCCTTTCCGATTGGTTTTTAACTATATGAAAAGCTAAGCCGCCTTATAAGCATTCGTTGGAATGATAATATTAATATACCCACTAAGCCCGATTATTATATTTAATATATGGGAAACTATTAACAAATGTGTGATATATATGTTAACTAATGTATGGAACAATCATTGTTAATATTAATGGTAATGATTAATGGCTGATGGCTGATGGCTGATGGCTGATGGCTGATGGCTGATGGCTGATGGCTGATGTAAATGCCAATTTTAGACATATTATATTGATGCCAATTTTATTCATATCTTGACATACACTGGATGCGGTGTTAATATGTAAATAAATTTCCAACCAATAATTTTATGTATTATAACGGCTGGCGGCCTGGCGGCCCCGGCGGGAGGCTAAGTTGAAAGATTCTTTAAGCGGCATGTCTCTACAACGATATATCGTAAGCTCCACGTGTTCGCGCACCGCGCGCGCCGCGTGAGGCGCAGCCGCCAGGGGCCCAGGCACGGGCAGTAATTACACCATAATACATCTCAAGCACAATCCTTTTTCTGGCGAGCTGTTCTTAATTCGCATGTGATTTGGCTGCGCATCAGCAGGCAGGTAAAACGCCGTCATTTTACAGGAAAAGGGTTTTTTTATGTCCACACTGACTCTATCAGTACATAATATTAAACACTATATCGGGGAGCGCCTCCTGTTTCATCTGCCGGGCGCGGAGCTGTATAAAGGCGACCGGATAGGCGTCGTCGGCGTGAACGGCGCCGGCAAGTCGACGTTGATGCGAATTTTGGCGGGACGGCTCACGCCGGACGAGGGCAGTGTCTCCGCGCACGGGCGCCGCTTTTTAATGCCGCAGACAGACAGCGCCGACGCCGTGTACCTGTCGGGCAATACGGGGCACAGCGGCGGCGAGCGCGTGCGGGCGCGCATGGCGGCGGCGATGGCGGACAGGCCGGACGTGCTGCTGCTGGACGAGCCCGCATCGCACCTGGACGACGAGACGCGAGACGTGCTGCTAAACTACTTGCGGCGCTACCCCGGGACGCTCGTACTCATATCTCACTACCGGTATCTGCTGGACGCGCTGTGCCGCGAGATATGGGAGCTTGAGGATGGGGCGTTTACCCGGTGGGCGGGCGGATACACCGACTACCAGGCGGCCAAGCAGGCGAAGTTCGACAGCGACATGGAGGCGTACGAGACGTACACGGAAAAGAAGCGCCAGTTGCTAAAGGCTGCCGCCGGCCAGGACGCCATCGCGGACAGGTTTCAGAACATTTCGGAGAACGATTTTTACCGGGGAAAAGGCAAAATTGTCGCGAAGAAAGCAAAATCGCTTCGCACGCGGGCGGAGAAACTGACAGTGGCGGAGCGACCCAAGCGGCGCGGGCGCGTATATGTGGACTTTGACGAGGCCGACCAACCCGTCAGCAAGACCCCGCTTCGCGTCGAAAATTTATCGCTCGCCCCATATGGCCGCATCCTGTTGGAAAACGCGTCGTTCACGGTCGCGGGCGGCGAGAAAATCGCCATCAGGGGCAGAAACGGCTGCGGCAAATCTACATTGCTGGAGCACATACTGAACCGGGGCGAGGGCGTCACCGTCGCGCCGGGCGTGCGCTTCGGGTACCTTTCGCAGCGCCTCGACGCCCTGGACGACGATATGACATTGCTCGAAAACGTGCTGGCCGGCTCCCGCCACAACGAAAGCTTCGTGAGGCTCAATATGTCGAGGCTGTGGATACGGGGTGAGGACGTGCATAAAAAAGCGGGCGTCCTTTCGGGTGGCGAACGCGTCAAAGCGTGCCTTGCCAAGCTCTATCTGTCCGATGCGAATTTTTTGTTGCTCGACGAGCCGACCAATTTTTTGGACATTTATGCGATGCAGGCGCTGCAGGAGGCGCTGGAAACTTATGGCGGGGCTATTATCCTCGTGTCGCACGACCGCATGCTGCGCGAAGCCGTGTGCAGCCGCGAGCTCGATCTGTTCGCAAGCGGCACAGGTGGTACGCCCGCGTATCCGGGCGGGTAAGGTCGGAAGGCGTTACTTATCATTTTAATACGAGAGATAAATCATCGTAGGGCGGGGGCTTGCCCCAGCCGCTCGGGTATGGGTTTGCCCCCGTCGCTCGAGTATGGGCTTGCCCCCGCCGAAACCTTAACCGTAATACCAAAACAACATCCGCAACCGCAAACGTCACCGTAATGGTACTTCAGCGCGCTTCTTTAGGGTTATAGATGAAATTGCAGAGATGAACACTTGTATTTCACCGTTGTATCTGCATAATACGAACGATTTTGGCAAATCGGTGGAGACATTCGTCACCATGTCGTTTTCTTCGCACTGGCGTAAAAAATCTTTTGTCGCCTTAGAGACGCTCGCGGACTCCAGATCAAATATGCCGATGATGTCGCGCGCCCTGATGGATACTTCATTTCCCAAATGTAAATACATACATTAATCACCTAATTTATTTAAATCCGCCTACGGCTGGGGCTTGTGCGTTCGCCACAATCACCTGCGTGTTTGCGATTTTCGCACGCGTTGTGCTAAAATAATGATAACAGATAAAAGCGTTAAACGGTTACACATTTTATACAGCTATGCACGGCGACAACGGGAGGCGTACTGCGATGCGGCGCAAAAAGATAATATATTACATGATGCGAAAAGCGCCGCATTTGCTACTGCTAGTCGCCATGTTCGCCGCCTCGCTACTGGTCGGAATCTTTTTACCGCAGCGCATCCCCTTGCATTGGGACGGGCAGGGCATAGCCGACAGGTTCGGCACAAAATACGAACTGATTTTACTGCTGCCCTGCGCCGCAGTAATCATATTCGCCGTGGGCGTTTTCGCGGAAAGCCGGATCATTTTGCCGTCGCACAAGCTGCGCGGCTTGATGTCGTTCATGCAGTTTTTCTTTTTACTGCTGTTTTTCGTCGTGCAGGCGAGAAACCTGCTCCGGGCGGAAAACATCTGGGTTCCCATCGAGCGCTTTATGACAATACCCGCGCTGCTTCTATATATGTATGTGGCGAGTATGCTTCACGGCGCCGAATATTTGAGCCTATTTGGCATCAAGACAAAATGGACCATGGGCAGCCAGGCAGTTTGGGAAAAAACGAACCGGCTGGCCTCCCGCCTGTTCAGGCTCTCCGCCGTGCTGATGCTCATTCCGATGTATTTTTATAATCTGTTCTATATATTTTTGGCGGCCCCGCCCGTCCTGTCTTTTGTCACGGCGGCGGTGTATTCCATATTAATATCAAATAACAGCGGCCAATGAGCCGCGAATAGGCAGACGCGGCGGGCGGTGGGGGCAAGCCCCTACCCTACGTATGTTTAACGTAGCCCGGCGTCTTATAAACGCCAGCCATGCGGTTGTGCGTGCTGTTATTTTCCTTTTACTGTGCTTTCGTACCGCGCTGCGGCTTCGCTCCAGGCGGCGGCTTCTGCTGCGATTGGCTCGTACGCCTGCCCCTCGAACGATTTTTCGACGATCGCACGCGCCTCCCAGCGGTCCTTTATTTCGCCGAGCGCCAGCAGTTGCGCGAGTATGTTCCCTGCGGCGCTGGCCTCCCCGGGCCCCGCGTATACCGGCCGGCCCAGCGCCCCGGCCGCCATGGACATCAGGCTCTTGTTCTTTATCGCGCCGCCGACAACCCTGAGCTCCGGCAGCGCGTAGCCTAAAATGCCCTCCAGGGCGTCGATGTTGGCACGGTAGGAAAGTGCGATGCTCTCGTTTATGCACCGCATCAGCGACCCGAGGCTGTCCGGGCGCTTTTGCCCCGTGCGGTCGCAGAAGGCGTATATTTTCTCCGCCATGCGCCCCGGCTGGGCGAACTCGGGCGCGTCCACATCCACAAAAGACGCGAAGCGCGGGGCTTCCAGTTCAAGGGCGTCCATTTCCCTGTATGATATCGGCCCATGATCCCGCTCGTATTCACGTTTTATTTCATTGGCCATCCACTGCCCCATGATATTTTTTAGGAAGCGTATCGTCCCGCCGTACCCGCCTTCGTTCGTGTACTGCGCCGCGTACGCCTTTTCGTTGGTCAGTGGCTCGGAAAGCTCCACGCCCAAAAGGCTCCACGTGCCGCAGCTCAAATACGCGCCCGGCTTGTCCTTGTGGAGCGGGGCGGCCAGCACCGCTCCGGCTGTGTCGTGCCCGCAAACGCTGATCACCCGCGCCGCGCCGCCTATGCCCGCCTCTTCCGCAATATGCGGCAACAGCGCCCCGAGCGGCGCTCCGGGCATCGTAACCGCCGGCAGCATATCGGCGTTTATCCCGACCTTCCCCAGCAGCTCAATGTCCCAGTTCCGGCGCGTGACGGCTAGCATCGCCGTCGTCGACGCGATGCTGTACTCCGCTGTCATATTGCCCGTCAAGCAGTACCCGAAAAGGTCAGGCAGGAACAAAAGTTTTGCGGCCCTCTCGTAAACGGACGGGTAGAGGCGGCTCAGCGCGTACAACTGGTAGACTGTGTTGAACTTCATGAACTGGATGCCGGTCCTGCTGTACAGTTCCTCGTCTGGTACAAGGGCGCGGACCCCTTCCATGGCGCTGTCGGTCAATTCGTCGCGGTAATGGATCGGGTTGTACATCAGCTCCCCGTATTCGTCGATGAGGCCGAAATCGACGCCCCATGTGTTCACGCCGATCGAGCCGACATCGCGATGACCGGCCTGGGCGGCGCGGCGCAGGCCCGTCACGAGCTCGTGGAACAGACGCGGGAAATCCCAGCGCATGTGCCCGCCAATCCTCACGGGATCGTTGTCGAACCGGTGTATTTCCGAAAGCGAAAGCCGTTTCCCGTCAAACTCGCCAAGCACCGCTCGCCCGTTCGACGCGCCGTAGTCAAAGCCGAGCATTTTTAAAGACATTTTTTTGAACCCCCTGTATAGCAGCCATAGTCAAAGCCGAGCATTTTTAAAGGCATAGTGCGATCCCCTTTGGTATTTTATTTATATCGTTCCAGCGCCAGTGCGATTATTTTTTCACACAGCGCCGCGTAGGGTATGCCGGCTGCCGCCGCTTCTTTCGGCAGGAGGCTTGTAGGGGTCATGCCGGGCAATGTGTTCGTTTCCAGGCAATAAATATCGCCGCCGGCTTCCATGATCACGTCCATGCGGGAGTAGTCGCCGAGGCGCAGTATGCTGTGCAGTTGCAACGCCGCGCTTCGCATCGCGGCGTCCGCTGCCTGCGATAAATTATTGGCAGGGCATATCTCCTGTGTGGCGCCGGGCTGGTATTTGTTTTTATAATCAAAAAACCCCTCGTGCGGGATGATCTCTATCGGCGGCAGCGCAGTGCCGCCAAGCACGCCGACTGAGAACTCGCGCCCTGTGATTTTCCGTTCGGCTATGATCCGCTTCTCGTATATCTCTGCGTATTTGATCGCCGCTTCCATTTCGCCCCGGCTGTCCACGATGGATACGCCGACGCTCGAGCCGCATCCGCAGGGCTTTATGACGCAAGGGAGCCCAATTTGGCGCAGGGCGGCCTCGCAGCCTGCTTCGTCCGCGTCAATGACCAGCCAGTCGGGGGTCGCCAGCCCGTGGGCGCGCATTAAATCCTTCGCGAGCGGTTTGTCCATCGCGATAAAACTGCCCTCATAGCCCGTGCCCGTATATCTGACGCCGTAGACGTCGAACAGCGCCTGCAACTGCCCGTTCTCGCCGATGGCCCCATGC
>WRLR01000116.1 GCA_009777515.1 Oscillospiraceae bacterium
TATTCAGTTTTTATATTCAGTTTTGTGTTTGGCTTGTTTCTTAGTTTTGCTGATTACGCCTGGAACTTCAGCCCCCTGCGGTACTTGACTGCCGTGAACCCTGCGAGGGCGAACATCGCCAGCGCTATCATTACGATGTAGGGCATGTTGTCGACCGTGATGCCCGTGGTCGGGCCTTCGTTGTACGCGTTCAGGAACGCCACGCTGTTCTCGTCCTCGCCGATGTACTTCTGCGGCACTGTCAGGTCTGTGTTGTACTCGCCTTTATTATTTACCGGGCCTTCGCCGTCTATCGTCAGGTTGTAGCTCGGCAGGTAGTTAAGCGCCCCTTTCTCTGTCACCGTGAAGGACGTGCCGACCGGGAGGTCTGTGAACGCCAGCCGCTGGTTGTGCGTGAGCTTAACTTTAACTTCCGAGCCGGTTGAGAACTCGATGTAGTCATTGTTTTTACCGTCTTGCTTTAACGTCCCGCCCTCCGGGGTGAAGCCGATGTCGGCTATTGCGTAGTCGCCATTTTCCAGTTTGTTGAGCACGTAGGCCCTGTACTTCAGGGTGTCTTTCACGCCGATTTCGGCTTTGTGGACCGTCACCAGGAAATCGAAGAGCTTGTCTGTGCTGGCGAGCTCGCCTTTGACCGTCTTGTTGATGTCAAGCATTGTGAATTCGTCAATGACTTCCGGCTCTTCGGGGTCGGTCTTGCCGTTGTTCTTTACATAGATGTTACGGAACCTGAACTCAGAAAATCCATCGTCGCCGTCAGGGCCGCCGGGCCTGCCGTCTACCTTGCCGTTTGCCGCTTCGCCTTCGTCGCCCTTGATGATCCTAATGGCTATGCCCGCTATGTAGTACCCGGTCTTGTCGGATTTTTCCGCTACCAGGATTTCCATTCTGTACTCGGCCTCGGATAAAATCAGGATTTCATCGATGTCGCCCTTGCCTTCTCCGGGCAGGGCTACGGTCTGGTTCTCAACCGCGCTGTACATGTATAAGCCGGCGTGTGGCCAGTTTATGGTCTGCCCGAAAATATTTTCCGATTCTTTCATTACGTACTGTACGCCGGTATCATTGTTCTGTGCGTCTTGTACAATTTTTACATCTTTTTGGTCGGCGCTAGTAAAGCTGACCGACACGCTATCGATACTGGGCATCTTGGCCACATCGGCCGCTTCCCTGCTGCCTTCGACTTCCAAAGCGGTAAAGTCAAAGTCGAAATTAATGGTGGGGACGTGGGTGTTTATCGGCATCATGAGGTTCTTCGTGACTACAATTTCTACTACATCAGTCTCGTCTTTTGCATACCACCCATCGGGCAGCGCCAGCGTCGGCAGCGCCATCCCTATCCCCAGCGCCATCGCCAGCGCCGCGCTTGTGACCTTCTTGAACTTCTTCGATATCTGCTTCATCATTACTAAATTTCTCCTTTTTTAATTTTTTATTTTTTATTTTGTTTTGTTTTTATTGCGTTACAATATCTATTTCCCCCCAGGCGCGTTTAGCGCTTACACCCTATCGGGTATAAAATTTAAATATAATTTTAAAGATATTTAATTGTGATTGGAAAAATCCGGACGCACAATGTGCGTCCCTAGGTGAACCTAAAAGAAGCCGTTCCCGTAGGGAGCGGCTTCTTTGTTGCGTTCTATTATTGATTTGCTTGTGTTTTCTTTTTAAATACCATCTTAATTGCCATTGCCGGTATTACGGCGGCAGCCAGGAAAATAATCAATGTCCCGGCAGCGCGCGTACTGGTTACTATACCGGTGGGTATAATAATTATGCGTTCGTTCGTGAACCTGAACTCCCTATCTTCCTCACCGACAAGCCTTGGGCCTGTGGTGACAGTGTTCTTACCGGGAGCGCCCTTGGTATCGGTGAACGACGTTTCGTAGTTACTGTCCGGCGCCTCGTCGATCCTTATGTATGCGTCGACCGGCACGCCTGCGATGGTGATAGACTGGCCATGGGCCAGCGTGAAACCAGCGCCGCCCCGCTCGTCAAGCCGCAGCGTACCGCCTGGCGGCGCTACGTGCGCCTCACCCGGAATTATGCTGCCTGTGTATTGGAACTCAAGGCCCTGCCCCAGCCCGGCTCCTGTGGAGTCGGTGAAGTGCACAGTAAATGCGAACTGCCTTGTCTTATTGGCGTAGTTGCCCGACACAAGCTTGCTCACCGTTACGTCCACTGTACTACGCCTGACATCGTAAATCAGGTAAATCGTGCTGACCTTGTTTATTATGACGTTTTCGGGGCTGCTCGCTGTGTAGTCGCCCACATAGCCCGGCGCGCTGTCCATTTTGTAGCCCTTGTAGTCGTAGCCGTCGATGGTACGCGCCTGCTTGCCGTAGGCCGTACCTATCGGTACCATGTGGACGGTGGTGGGGATGCCCGCGATGGGCGCGCCGTTGACGTCCACATGGATTTCCGTCACCGGGTAGCGGAACACATATGTGCCGCCCGATCCGTACTTGACATTTACCGACCTGTAGTAGTTCGACACCTGTGCGCTGCCCGCGTGCCCGTTTTCATAGTACTCGAACGGCTTTCTCACCGAATAAATCTCAGGGTGGTCGTCCTTTCGCACAATCTGGTTCACGCCGCCCGATACCGTCCCTGTGTAGATGTAAAAATCCTGCCAGCTTGTAGAACCGGTGGTAAATGAAAACAGTCTGAATGCGTAGGGGATTTCGATGACCTTAAATGGCACGTCCGGGTTGCTTCTTTCAAATATGAACATCAGACCGTCCGCAGCCCCAACGTCCAAATCGAAATTTGCATTTACAAAATAGCCGTCCCCTGCGTTATAGCCGCCGTTCGTATAGCCGGGGTCCCCTGTGTTGATGCCGGGAAAATTGGATATCGTCCTGCCAAACGCCATGACGTCGGCCGTATGATCGATCGTCAGGAGCGGGATGACCTTGTTGTTCTGGCCGCTACCTACGGCGCTGCCATACGCGAAGTCCGCGAATATGGTCCCGCCCGTGATGGTCACGGCGCCTTGTATGGCGTCCGAATGGTTCGGGACATTGCCTGATTGGAAACCACCGTGGCCTATAGCCGCGCCCAGGTTAGCTTTTAAATTTAAGTCGCCGCCTGTTATTTGCACTTGGGCGATGCCGGCCGTGGTTGTACCGCCGACCGCGCCGCCGCCGGCGCCGATGACTGCCCCGGTGGCTGCGCTGTATGCGTTGATTTTGCCGCCGCTGATGTAAACATATGCGTCGCCGCGCTGGCCGCCGCCGATAGCCGCGCCCGTGTAGCTCGTCGCGTATATCGTACCGCCGCTGATGTTCACCCTGCCGACACCGCTCGTGGGCGTGCCTCCGCCTTCGCCGCCGCCAATGGCCGCGCCCATGCCCTCGATGGGCACATACGCGGTCACGACGCCGCCGGTGATGTTCACGTTGCCTGTCTTGGTCGAACCGCCGCCGATGGCCGCGCCCCTCCCCTTCGGGCCGACGGTCGCGTTCACCGCTCCGCCGTTGATGTTAACATTGGCCTCTCCGTTTGCGCTGCCGCCGATGACGGCGTGCGCGGAATTCGTGGCGAGCTGGGTGGCGGTTATCGTGCCGCCGTTAATGGTGATGACGCCGCTGGGCCCAGCATAGTTACCTATGACCGGGTATACTGTACTGTTGTTAGTAATCGTAAACGAACCGGCGCCTGTCCCAGGCATAGTTGCGCTGTCAAACGTGAGCTCGGCGTCCGCCGGTACTATAATAGTAGCGTTGCTAATCATCACATTGTCGCCAGCGAGCAAAACCTTAAGCTTGGTTTTGGCGCCCAGTCTTATTGACGCATTGCCGGATGTCATGTTCCTGTTTATACCGTTGAATGTCACCGTGGTATCGACGCCTTCGTTAAACTCGATGGACCAAAAGTCGGAACTACCCGTCTGTATGATTTCATAAGAGTTGGCGTTCGCTATTGTGTTAAAAGTCAACGTCTTGTTCGGGGAATCGCCTTTGACTGCATAGCTGGCGTGCTCGGGTATGTATTGCCCGACCCCTAAGTCTATGACCATGCGCGCCGGGGACCTGAAAAAACCGGGGGGCGGCAGCTCTTCAAGCAATGATAGCTCATCTTCAACTTCTTCATCGATTTCATCTTCAGTTGCTTCCAATTCGCTCTCTGTTTCTTCAGCTACTTCTTCTTCGCCTTCTTCTTCGGTTTCAATAATTTCTACTGAATCTTCTTGCTCAATTTCTACGGCTCCACCTGTTTCGCCTGTTTCGTTAGTTTCGCCAGTTTCACTTGTTTCATCCGCTTCATCTTCTTCATCTGTTTCAACGGTTTCATCTTTTATATCATTTTCTTCTGTTAATTCATCTTCTTCATCTGATCCACTTGATTGATCAGGCGTTTCTTCCTCGCCGACATCTTCGGAACTGTCTTCACCGGCGCCTTCTGTAACGGCTGCCTCTTCTTCTGTGCTTGGTTCTTCCTCTGCTACTTCCATTTCATTTTCATTGTCGTTATGCGCTTCCGCGCCGTCGGTCTCTATTTCGCCCGGGGCCTCTGCTAATTCTTCACTCAAATCCTCTACCACGCCTTCGGAAGCGGCATAGGCGGTTAGCGCCAGCCTGCCGCCACCCGCTGCGCCGCCCAAGCCTGGCAGCGCCATGAGCATCAGCATTATGACGGCGACCGTAATGGACAATATACGTTTTATCGTCTTGGCTTTTCGATTATGTCTTTTCACTGTGACCTACCTTTCTACTTTATTTCCCAATATGATAATTTTTTCATTCTTTTGCGCCTACTGACTGCGACTAATAAATAAATAGTCGCACTTAAAACTATTAGTCCACCCGCCGCCATCAATATAATGTATAGCGCGGCGTTGGAGTCGTCGCCCGTCTTCGGGCCGGTTGTGCCGGGCCTGCTGCCCGTCGGGGTGTTGACCGACACCGGCACGCCCGCGCTGGGCGGCGGGGCCGGCTCGTTGTTGTTGATCTGCAGGCCGCCGCCGGGGTTGCCGCCGTCGTCCAGGTCCGTGTACGGGTCCTCGTCGACGTTGCCCCTGGGTATGTTGGGGTTCTCGCGCTCGGCGCCGCCCCCGCCCAGGATGCGGTCCAGCGGGCTATATACGTTGAGGAAGTCGAACGACGAGACCGGCTTGTTCATCGCGTCGGTCACGACCCTCGACAGCATCAGGTAGCCCTTTTCCTCCCACACGCGGTCCACTATCGTGTAGACGGACGTGTCGTAGGAGTAGCCGCTAACGCCGCCCCTCTCCTCGTGCACCGTATAGTAGTAGTTGCCTGGCCTGTCGTAGCTCCATGTCCCGAACCTGGCCCAGCCGGGCCCCGTGATCCATATGCCCTTCGTCGCGCCAGAGGCGCCCGCCGGCATCGGGTTGCTCGCGCTATGCGCCGTCAGGACGAACTTGAACTCGCTGTCCCACGCCGGGCTGCCCGTGACAGTCTTTACTACGGGCGGGTCGAACATCTGCCCCGGGTCGGTCGGGAAGACCCGGAACCCGTTCTCAAAAACGATTTTGCTTACCTTATGTTTCTCATTGTTGTATACGACGATAGTTGCGTTCATGTTCGCGTCCACATGCGCCTCGATGGTGTACGCCCGCCTGTCGTATGTGTAGCCCGGCTTTGGCTCGCCGACGCTCTGGTAGATTTCGTAGCGGTAGTTCCCGGCCCTGCCGAACGCCGGGAGGCTGATGTTGTATGCGCCGTTGCCGGCGATGGTGAACGCGTAGCCCGCCGCCGCGCTGCCCGCCGGCATGGGGGCGCCCGCGTCGAGCGGCTTCAGCATGTACGTGAACGTATCCTCCGCGTATAGGGAGGAAGTGGTGAACACCTGCTCCACCTTGATCCCCGCCGGGCCGGGCGAGGCGTGGGCCGGCGCCCGTGCAAAGGCCATTACGACCAGCATGAACACCGCGAGGGCGCAGAGCGCCCTGTCAAACCTCATTTCCGGTAATATTTTTTTCATATGATCCCTGCTCCGATTCTGTTAAATTATTGTTTGTGTTGTTCGTGATATAGCTTGCATTGTCGCTTGCGTCGTTACTTGCTGCGCTTACGGCATCCGTAGCGCCGATTTCGTTTGCTTTATTGGCATCAATCATTTTGTTCGCTTTTTTCGCCTTCCGCTTTTGCGCTACATAGCGTAGCGCGAGGATGAGCGCGCAGGCGGCCATCAGCGACGCCGATACGGTAATCATGTGCTGTGGCAGCGAGCTTATGGCCTTATCGAACATGGCCCGGCTGACAATAATCCGGCTCCCGTCGCCGTCGTCCTCCGCGTAGAACGGGTCGTCGAACGCCCCGTCGGAGAGCCGCCCGATCAGGATGTCCCGCCCGTTCGTCGAGTCCGACGAGCATGTGCTCAGCAGCACGATGCGGTCATCGGCCGTGACCCCGATGTCCCTTGTGTAAATCGACTTTGAAAGCAGCCCGTCCAGGTACGCCTGCCGGCCGCCCTCCGCTATGTTGGGCGAGAACGTGCCGTGGTCGTAGGCGTCGGTGTGCACGAAGGCGAAGAACTCTATCCCCATGTCCCGCCCGCCGGAATGTATGTTTCCGTAGCGGCGCGCCTCAAAAAAGGCTCGGTCCGAAAAGTCCCCGATCTCGCCGAACATCGTCTTCTTTTCCATATGGTGGCCGTACAGGATGCTGTTGAAGTCGTCGAAGCCCTGGCTGTTGGCGCTGTCCATGAATATCGCGCCCGACAGCGAGTACTCGCCCTCCGCGTTGGTGTTGACGTACTTCAGGTTGTTCCTCCCCTGCGCCACGGGGTACTCGATGTTCGTGCCGTACACGCTGAGCCAGGAGAACACCTCCGGGTTTATGTCCCGCAGCTCCTGGAACGACTTCCCCTCGTCCACTATTGTGGGCCTGTAGACCGCGTAGTGCGACTTGTCCGCCGCATGGTGTATCTGGTCCGAGTCCCACAGGGCGTATCCGGAAAAGGTCAGCAGCAGCACGATGCCCGTCAGCACCACGAAATCGATTATTTTGTTGATGGCCGTTATTGTCGTCCTGCCCATTGCTTTTGCTATCATGTCCTGCGGGTCCCCTTTCGTTTTTTATTTGTTTCCTCTATCCAAGATGCGGGGGTAGCTACCCGCCGCCCCCGCATCTTTGTGTTCATGTTAAGCCTCTATATTCAGTTGTCATATTCAGTTTTTGTATTCAGTTTTTAGGTTTATTTCTTAGTTTTGCGATTACGCCTGGAACTTCAGCCCCCTGCGGTACTTGACTGCCGTGAACCCTGCGAGGGCGAACATCGCCAGCGCTATCATTACGATGTAGGGCATGTTGTCGACCGTGATGCCCGTGGTCGGGGTGTACTCGTACTCGTTCACGAACGCCGCGCTGTTAGCCGCTTCGCCGATGTACTCTTTCGGCACTGTCAGGTCTTTGTTGTTCTCGCCAGGATATTTTGCGGGAACGCTGCCGTTTATCGAAAGGAAGTAGCTCGGCAGGTAGTTCAGCGACGCTTTCTCTGTCACCGTGAAGGACGTGCCGACCGGGAGGTCCGTGAACGCCAGCCGCTGGTTGTGCTTTAAGTTGACCGAAACTTCAACACCGGTTGAGAACTCGATGTAGTCCCTGTTTTCGCCGTCTTTCAGTATTTTTCCGCTCGTCGTGTCGGAGTCGATGGGCGCCAGGCTGAAGTTATTGTTACCCAGGATGTTAAGAATGTAGGCCCTGTACTTCAGGGTGTCTTCCACGCCGATTTCTGCTTTGTTGACCGTCACCAGGAACTCAAAGAACCTGTCTGTGTTGGCGAACTCGCCGTCGACTTTTTTGTTGATGTCAAGCACCGTGAACTTGTCAAGGTCTTTCGGGTCTTCGGGGTCGGTCTTGCCGTTGTTCTTTACATAAATGTTGCGGAACCTGAATTCAGATTTGCCGTCACCGCCAGTGGGGCCACCAGGCGTCGCGTCCTTTTTGCCGGAAGCCGGCTGGCCTTCGTCGCCCTTGATGATCCTTACTGCAAGGCCTGCCACGTGGAAGCCGGAGTCCTTTTTGTTAGCGGCCACGAGGATTTCCATTTCGTACTCGGCCTGCGACTTGATCAGGATTTCTTCGATGTTGCCCGCGTTTTCTTTGGGCAGTTCTATGGTCTGGTTCTCCACCGCGCTGTACTTGTATATGCCAGCGTGCTGCCAGGCTATGGTTTTCGGGAGTATGTTTTCCGTCTCCCTCATTATGTACTGTACGCCTGAGGGATCCCCTTGTGCATCCAAAGCGCGGATGGCTGTGTCAGAGTTGTTAAACTCGACTTTCACGCTCGGAATTTCGGGCATCTCATCCACGTCCGCCTTCAATGTGCTGCCGTCCACTTCCAGGGCGGTAAAGTCAAACTCGAACTTTATTTCGGGGACCAGGGTCCTGAATGGCATCCTGAAGTCCTTCGTTATGACGGCTACCAACGGTGTATCCTCGTCGCCCGTCATCCATCCGTCTGGCAGCGCCAGCGTCGGCAGCGCCATCCCTATACCCAGCGCCATCGCCAGCGCCGCGCTTGTGACCTTCTTGAACTTCTTCGATATCTGCTTCATCATTGCTTAATTTCTCCTTTTTTAAATTTGAATTTTTGAATTTTTTAGTTTTGTTGCATTTATGCTTGTTGCCTATATGCTTCGACGGCGTATGACCGTCATTACCTTGCCGAATGTGTCCTCTATGGCGACGCTGCCGAATATGCGGCTGTCCGTCGCTCCCTGCCTGCTGTCGCTCAGCAGGAACACATGCCCTTCCGGTACTGTCAGCGGGAAGTCCACGCCGTCCTGGTACCGCTCCGTGTTAAAGTAGATTTCCTGTTCCTGCTGCAGCGCTCCGTTTATCAGGAGGCCTTCCTCTATGATGTCCACCGTGTCTCCTGCAGTGGCGACCACTCGCCTCACCTGCCTCTTGCCGCCGTAGTCCATGACCACCGCGTCGCCGGGCTTGTAGCCGTCGCCGATGTGCCGGTGGAAGAGCACCAGGTCCCCGTCTTTTATGGCCGGAGCCATCGATGGCTCCTGGTACCTAATCAAGCCGAACATGAATGTCAGTAGCAGTGTGAACGCCAGCGCTATTGCCGAGAGCTTCAATACCAGTAACAGCATGTCGTTCAACAGGGACGGTTTCTTTGCCGTTGCCGAGGCTTTCGAAGTCTTTGTACCCTTTGAAGCCTTTGCTACTTTTGAAGCCTTCGTGGCCTTTGTAACCTTCTTGGCCTTTGTTGCTTTCGATTCCTTCGTGACCTTCGCTGCTTTCGTGGCTTCGGGCTTCCCTTCGTCATTCACGAACGTATCCGCGTCTTTGGCTTGCGACTCTCCGGCTGCTTCGGAAGCATTGCCGCTTTGGGCTACCGCTTCCTCGGCGCGAGCGTCGCCGCCTGTGTTCCGCCTGTCATTGTCTTCGTTATCGCCATCGCGTACATGGCACGATACATCGTTTTCGTGAATGTTCCCGAGCTGTTCCGTTTGCCCCTTCAGCATTGCCGATATCCTGCCGGCGCTCTGCGCTTGTAGTTCGCTAATTTTTTTTGAAGCTTCCAGCGCCATTTTTGCGCTGTAATCTTGCTTGGCGTTTAAGCCCGCGCCGTTCCAAATCGGTCCCGCGCCGTCGCTTTCGCGATTGATAATGCTTTTTGCCAATTTTTCAAGTGCTGTTTCAACATGGATGCTTATATGTTCTTGCGCGTCGCTTGTTTCCATCACAGCCCCGGCCGCTTGGTAGCTTTTTGCAAAATTCGCTATTGCCTGCCTTGCTGTGAAATCCATGCCTGTCACCTCTCTTTTCATTCCTTATCCTCCTGCCGGGGTTTAAGCGGCGCGTTTTCTGCGTTACAATATCTATTTCCCCCCAGGTGCGTTTTGCATTTACACCCTATCGGGTATAAATTCATAAATAATTTAAATATAATTCATTAGTAATTGCGTGGATAATTTTGAGTATTGAAGAACAAATCCCCATGTTTGATAGCGTTTTATTGCGTTTATGACGGTTTTTACAAGGGAATTTATATAGATGGTTTCCTTACTATATAAGCACTACATAGGCACCACACAGGCACTACTTAGGCATTACTTAGGCACACGCAGGCATAACGCAGGCATAGCGCAGGATCAGCATCGGAGGGCATAAGACATGGGACTTAAAACAAAAATATCGATTATGGTGGTCGCGGTGATACTGTTGACCGCGACAGCTATACTGGCGTCCAACATCATCCAGTTCAGCACTAGCGTCGACTCGGACTTTAGCAACCGGCTGGAAACGGCGTCGTCGGTCGCGCACAGCAAAATCGAGATGCTAAAGTCGGAAATGGGCATATCCGCAAGGTACATTGCGGCTGACGCAGCCATCACCGAGGCGATGGAGGCGGGCGACATACCTGCTGTGCAAAGCCGCGCCGCACAGATGTTCCCGGAGACGGGCGCGTCCTTTTGCACGGTGACCGACGCGGCCGGCATCGCGCTGGCCAGGCCGCACGACCCGTCGTCCACGGGCGACAGCGGCATGGCGCTGCCTGTCGTGTACAACACGCTGTCGGGAAAGAACTACGTTTCCATAGAGCCGGTCGCGTCGTCACGCATGTCTATATGCGCAGGGTCGCCCATATACAGCGAGCAGGGCGAGCTGATTGGGTCGGTCATCGTGGGCTTCCGCCTGGACACCTCGGATTACGTCGACTACCTAAAAGGGCTCATGGGATGCGAAGTCACCATTTTTGAAGGCGATATGCGCGTCGCGACCACCATTATACAGGGCGACGGGACGCGCTACACAGGCACCAGGGCGGACTCCGACATCAGCCGCGCCGTACTGTCCGGGCAGGCATTCAAGGGCGAGGTAAAAGTGCTGGGCCATACAGCCATGGCCAAGTACACCCCCATCTACGACGCGAGCGGTAGAATCGTCGGCATGATTTTTGCGGGGCTGTACGAGGACTCCAAAAACGGCTTGATATTTAACTTCATTTTAATGGGGCTCATAATAACGCTACTCACTTTCGGCATTGGCATGGCTGTCACGTCGGTCGTCACGTCCCGAATCGTAAAGCCATTACATGTGATGTCCGATTTCATGAGAACCGCTTCCACGACCGGGGAGATCGAGATAAGCAGCGAGGAATTGGCCCAAATAAACGAGTACGCGCAATTGAAAGACGAAATTGGGCAGACAATAGGCTCCTGCGCCGCGTTTGTCGAGCGCGTCAGGGCATTGAGCGAGTTCTTGGAAGCCGTCGCGAGCGGCGATTTGACGCACGAGGTCGATCGACTGTCCGACAGCGACACCATGGGGGTCGCGTTGAGCCATCTTTTTGATAACCTAAATAATATGTTCGGTGAAATAAATATGTCCACGACCCAGGTTTCCACAGGGGCGAAGCAGATAGCGGATGGCGCCCAGTCGCTCGCGCAGGGCTCCACGGAGCAGGCATCCTCGATCGAGCAACTGTCCAGCTCCATCGCGGAAATCGCGGCGAAAACGAAGTCGAACGCGGGCATGGCCGAAAAGGCGGCGACGCTCGCCGGCACGATCAAGGGGAACGCGGAGAGGGGCAACCGCCAGATGGACGAGATGGTGGCGGCGGTCAACGAGATAAACGACGCCAGCGGCTCCATCAACAAGGTCATCAAGGTGATAGACGACATAGCGTTCCAGACGAACATCCTGGCGTTGAACGCCGCTGTGGAGGCGGCGAGGGCCGGCGCCGCCGGCAAGGGTTTCGCGGTGGTGTCCGACGAGGTGCGCAGCCTCGCGGCAAAGAGCGCCGAGGCTGCCAAAGAGACGGGGAACCTGATTGCGAATTCAATAGAAAAGGCCCAACTGGGCGTTCAGATAGCCGGGGACACGGCCAAAAGCCTTTCGGAGATCGTGGCCGGCATCAACGAGAGCAGCTCCCTGGTATGGGATATCGCGCGATCGTCGGAGGAGCAGTCGGCGGGCATCGAGCAGATCAACACCGGCATAGAGCAGGTGGCGCTGGTCGTGCAGCACAATAGCGCGACGGCGGAAGAGAGCGCCGCCTCCGCCGAGGAGATGAGCTCGCAGTCGACGCTGTTGCAGCAGTTGATCGCGCAGTTCAAGCTGCGGGGCCGGCAAGTCCCGGTGGCGGGAATAGGCGGGAGCGCATCGGGAATGGGTGCGAGCGCGATGGCGGCGCCGACAGAGGCGCGCCAAAAACGCATAGGAAGCGCGCCGAACGCGCGGGGCGCCGCATACGGAAAGTATTGAAAAACCCGTAGGGGCGATTGTCAATCGCCCGAACGCCAGACGCGCGGGGCGCCGCATACGGAAAATAATAAAAACCCCGTAGGGGCGATTGTCAATCGCCCGAACACCAGACGCGCGGGACGCCGCATACGGAAAGAATTAAACACCTGTAGGGGCGATTGTCAATCGCCCCTACGAAATTTTATCCTATACATTTTTACATATTGCACACGGGCGATTAACAATCGCCCCTACTGCAAACGTTCTATTAAATCGCCCATTTCATCAAGGGCGCGTTTCATTTCTGCGTACCTTTCGTTCAGTTCGGCCAGCGCGGCAGCGCGCTCGTCGTCCGTCATGACCTGGCCATCTTGCGTCGCCGCCCCGCCCGCAACGCCGCCAATTGCATCGCCTTCGCCGTCGTCCACTATCAAGGCCTTCATCCCCCGGAACAGGTCGTCCAGCGCCGTCTCCAAGTTCACGCCGATCCCATATACGAACTCATCGCCGTCCTGGTAGCCCACGACGATCTCCCGCACCTCCGGTATCGACGATATGCCGGCCGCCCTGATGTATATCGGCTCGACGTACAGCACGGAGTCCTCGATGGGGATGACCA
>WRLR01000117.1 GCA_009777515.1 Oscillospiraceae bacterium
GCCCTGATGGAATAAGCTATTATATGATCCAAAACCCCCAAGACAGGCATATCGGCGCCGAAGCAAGTGAAGTTAACGAAGCAAGCGAAGCATACGATGCTAGCGAATCCAACGAAGCGAGCGAATCATTCGAAGCAAGCGAAGTAATAGAGTTGTATTGGTCCATTAGCAGCGTGGTCGAATGGGAAGACGAAAATACGGCCGTATATGATACTATCCCCGGTTCTGAGAGCCCTGTGTATTATATCGCTTTTTTGGATGAAGGCCACACCATGGAGGATGCCCTGGTTAACGGCGTGTTCAGTACCGTTAGACTGTCCAGTGATCAATTGATTATCGAAGCTAAGCCGGGCTATATTTTTGACGGCAGCGACATGCTTTTAGTTGACTTGAGCGAAAACAAGACATACGAGTTAGGGATATGGCTTGACAACCCCGATTGCAAGGGCGTTAACTCCGGCATGATCATATATTCTAACTTGCCGCTAAACAAAAATAACATATATAAATTAACAATACCTGCAAAAGCTGTTTACAATAATGCGGGCGGTTATTATAAATACAACGCCGAGTACTCGACCGAACTAATAATGGAAGGCGCCGTGACATTCTCTGATATTAATAATGGGGATTGGGCGCAAGCTTATATCTATGAGCTGACTGAAAAAAGGATTATAAACGGATATGAAGACGGGACTTTTAGGCCCAATGGTTTGGTGACGCGTAGTGAATTTGCTAAATTAATGTATCTGGCGCTGCAGCTTGATCAAACGTGGGATTATTCCGGCGTAGTCGTGGATCAGCCATTTTTCGTGGACGTATACCCCGACAATTGGGACTATATATATGTGAAATATGTAAGCAGGTACATGACCATATATAGAACCCCCGACGGCAGCGCGTACTTCAGGGGTCATGAAGCCGCCGCGCGCGAGGACATGGCGGTTGCGTTGGTAAAGGCGCTGGGGCTGGATAGTGTTGGGGGCTACGATGATACCGATGTGAACGAGGGTCTGAAGGGGATTTTCAGCGACTACGAAACCATTTCGCCTAGCTTACGAAAATTTGTTTTAATTGCATATAGGCAAAATCTCATAAACGGTTACCCGGACGGGACCTTTGGGGCGCAAAAACCAATAACAAGAGCAGAGGCAGCCGCTTTGTTGATTAAGGTGCTGAAGTCGGATGTTATGGAAAAAACCGTGTTTTAAATAGGTTGTATAAGATGTACTCGGGAGTTCTACTCCATAAAAATATAGTGTGGCGCTACCCTGCGGAGAAAGCCCAGCGCCAGCCGTTCCTGTTGTTCAAACTGTGCTATCGCAGATTCGGCAGAGCGACATTGCTAGTTGAGCGACATTGCTAGTAGAGTGGCAATGCTAGCAGGGCGACATTGCTAGATGGGTGGCATTGCTAGCAGAGCTGCAGAGCTGCAAAGCGGCAGTGTTGCAATGTTGTAGAAAAAAAGATTAATATTACATAGAGGGGTTCGCACATGAATTATTTGATCGGCGTGGATATAGGGACACAGGGCACGAAAACCACTTTGCGCGACGAGGAAGGCTTGCTCGTGCAGGAAGCTTTTGAAGACTCAAAGCTATTGCATCCCGAGCCGCAGGCAGTCACCCAGGACCCGGAGGAGATGCTGGGCTCGGTAATCCGGACCATCGGCGCCGTCATGGAAGCGTCCTCGATACCGCCGGGCTCCGTGGCGGGCGTTGGGGTCAGCGGGCAGATGGCGGGCGTCATGGGCGTGGGCGCCGACGGCATGGCGGTCACCCCGTACGACAGTTGGCTGGACACACGCTGCGGGAAATACAGGGGGCCCTTTCTTGACTTCGGCGAGGAAAAGGTCATTTCGCTCACAGGCACGCCGGTCACATATGCCCACGGCCCGAAAATTCTCTGGTGGAAGAACGAGCATCCGGACATCTATGATAAAATATGTAAGTTCGTGCAACCCTCCGCGTATTGCGTGATGCGACTGTGCGGGCTTAGGGGCGAGGACGCTTTCATCGATCATACGTTTATCCATTTTTCCGGGTTCGCCGATACCCAAAAGCGGCAATGGTCGCAGGAGCTGTTGGACGGAATGGGCGTCGCCGCTGCGAAGATGCCCCGCATCCTGCGCCCGTATGACATCGCCGGGCGGCTGACATCCGCGATGGCGGAGCGGTGCGGCCTTGCGCCGGGCACGCCTTTTGTGGCGGGTTGCGGCGACACTGCGGCTTCCAGCTTTGGGGCGGGCATCATCAGCAACGGGCTGCTCTTCGACGTATCCGGCACGGCGTCGGTGCTTGCATGCGCGACGGACGTTTATAGTCCCGATCTGAAAAACAAGACGATCCTGTACGCTGCTTCCGTCATAGAGGGGCTGTACACGCCGATGGCGTATATAAACGGGGGCGGCATGTGCTTAAAATGGTTCCGCGACGATGTTCTGGACAAGGCAAAAAGCTTCCGGGAGCTGGACGAAATGGCGGACAGGGTGCCTGCGGGTAGCGACGACTTGATTTTTTTGCCGCATTTTACAGGACGGGTATGCCCCAATGACGCGTTGGTGCGGGGGAGCTATCTGAACCTGGGCTGGACGCACAAGGCGGCGCATATGTACCGCTCCATCATGGAGGGGATCGCATATGAATACGGCATTTACGCCGACGTCATCAGGGAGTTGGCGCCGTCGTTGGTCTTTGAACGCGTGATCGGGATTGGCGGTGGCTCAAAGAGCACAATTTTCAACCAAATAAAGGCTGATGTGCTGGGCGTCCCTATATCCACCATCGCGCTGGCCGATACGGCATCCCTGGGCTGCTGCGCCATTGCGGGCCACGGAGTCGGGATATATGGCGATCTGACCGCGCCCATCCGGCGCTCGACTGATATACTATCCACTGTCCAGCCCGACCCGGAACGGCATATGTTTTATCAGCCCAGAAAGCATGTGTACGCCCAGACGTTCGACGCGCTGCACAGTATATATGACAGCCTGCAACGGCTATGAATATCAAATGTTATTTTTATTGATAATTATTGGAAACAATATACATGAAACAGCTCATGGGGAGTTATAATGATAAAGCGAATTTTATTAAGAATAACACTTTGTTTGCTCGTTTTTATCTTATCCGCATGTCAAACAAATATGGTAAGCAATACGGACAAAACAGGTGAGATAATCGAAACGCTTATTTCAACTATAACGCCACAAGAGCCAATTACTAATAAAGAAAATACGCCTATCGGAATACCAATAGATTCCGTGAATGGGTTGACGAGCGAAAAAGCAGTGAACCTTTGCCAAATAGTTTTAGGTGAAAAAGACGATGAAAATTTCATACTTCAGTTGGCTGAAGTTCATACCGGAAGGAATATCGGTTACCGTTGCGATGGAACAATTGAGTGTAATGGTAATCAATATTACATTATTTGTATACTGTGGTCAGACAATGATGATATTGTCTGGTCAACCATAGGATTTTTAGGAATTTCAGCCAATGGTAGTGAGATTTATGACGCTTTTAGGCATAAAGACGAAACCTATTCCTTAAACGAAATTATTTGGAGTGAGAACTCTGCTATCTAGACACACCATTTTAATTTATTATTTTGATTTATAATTTATATTCACGCATCCGGATCCGCGTCGATGGATTGCTTAAATTCTTCGATGGCTTTGATGAAGCGTTCGCCGTAATGCTCCATCTTAACTTTGCCCACGCCGGACACATTGAGGAACTCCGCCAGCGTCGCAGGCATTTTTTCGCACATGTCTTTCAACGCGCTATCTGTAAATATGATATAAGCGGGCATTTTCCGCTCTATGGCGATGCTGAGCCTCAATTGTTTGAGATGAGCGAGTAATCGGTCATCGACCGGATTTAGATCCGCGCCTGCCCGTTTTGCTCCTTTGCCGCCATCCATACCTGCGCCTGCGGCGTCGACAGCGACTTTCATCAACACGCGCCCGCCGCCGCGCAACACCTCGCCTGCGAGCCGCCCAAGCTTTAACACCGGATATGCATCGTCGGTTTTTACAAGATGGCCGGTCTGGATCAGGTGGTTCATAATATCGCCCAATTGCCGGCCGCTCTTGTTGTTTATGCCATATGTGGACAGCCTGTCGAGCCCCAGGCGTATGATCCGCTCGCTCTTGCTGCCCCGCAAGACGTCGAGCACCATCTTAAAGCCAAACCGCTCCCTCATCCTGGCGACGCACGACAAAATTTGCTGGGCATCGACGGTGACGTCCGCGTCGACGAAATTGGTTTTACAACTACCGCAATTTCCGCAGTAGTTCGGCGGGTATTCGCCGAAGTATTTCAATATATAGCCGCGTAGGCAATCGCTTGTATTGCAATAGAAAGTCATGTCCCGGAGACGGGCGCGGTCCCTGACCCTGCTTTGTTCGGCTGCCTCCGCGTCGAGAGGCTCGTCGTCCCCGGGATTGTCGATCAGCCATGTGTTGGTGTGCACGTCCTTTGGGGCGTAAAGTAAAATGCAGTCGGCGGGCCCGTTGTCGCGCCCGGCGCGTCCCGCCTCCTGGTAGTATGCCTCCAAACTCATCGGCATGTTATAGTGCAGAACGAACGAGACGTTCGATTTGTCGATGCCCATGCCGAAAGCGTTTGTCGCCACCATGATCCGCGCGCGATCGTATATGAAATCGTCCTGGTTGGCCCTCCGCTCTTCATCGGACAGCCCAGCATGGTAGCGCCGCGCGGCATAACCAATTTCATTTAACCCCTGGCATACGTCCTCGACCGTAGCGCGAGTGGAACAGTAGACAATCCCGATGGCATCGCGCCTTTTTCCCAGATAGGCTGTCAGCGCGGAAAATTTATCTTTGGGAGACCTAACCTCGAAATACAGGTTCGGCCTGTTGAAGCCCGTCGTCAGCACCGTCGGGTTGTCAAGGCCGAGCAGCGAGACAATGTCGTCGCGGACCCTCGCCGTTGCGGTGGCGGTAAAGGCCGACAACACCGGGCGCTGCGCCAACTGCGCTAAAAACTGCGGGATCGTGGCATAGCTGGGGCGAAAATCCTGCCCCCACTGCGATATGCAGTGGGCCTCGTCGACAGTCAACATCGCGATGTCCGCCGACTGCGCAAAAGAAAGGAACGCATGCGTGAGCAAGCGCTCCGGCGCCACATAAATTAGCTTGTACATGCCTTTTTTCGCGTTGGCGAGCGCTTTGTGTATCTGCTGATCGTTCAGCGACGAATTTATATACGCAGCCGCGACGCCCGATTGGACAAGGGCGCCGACCTGGTCTTTCATCAGTGAAATGAGCGGCGAGACGATGAGCGTGATGCCGTCCATCATCAGCGATGGCACTTGAAAGCAGATGGACTTGCCCGAGCCGGTCGGCATTATGCCAAGGACATCCTTGCCCGCGAGAATGTCGCCGATCAACGCCTCCTGCCCCTCGCGGAAAGAATCATAGCCAAAATAACGTTTTAAGTACTGCAATGCAGTCATCTGCGCCCTCCGCGCCGTTAAGGTAGTTCTTTGACCATATGGCGCGTATAGCTGTCAAGGGGCGCCGCGTCGACGAATCCTTTCGCCGGGTAGAACACCGCCGCTTCCCGGTACCAGTGCGCGAACCGCGTGTGCAGCGTTTTCGCGCCGCCGGCTACCGCGAATCTTTCAGCTTCCGCAAGCAGCCTACCCCCGATGCCCTTGCCCTTATGCTCCGGTTTAATGAACAAGCGCTTCAACCACATATCCGTCGGAGCAGCATCCGCTGCCGAAGCATATGCCGACGCCGTCGCAGCCGCTACCGCCACCGGTTCCGATGCCGCCGCCACTGCCATCGCCTCCGCAGCTGCCAGTACGCCGACCATCCCGACCACCCTGTCGCGCCCGTCAACTGCTAAGTAGAATGCGCCCCCTCGTTCTAAATAATCCCGTTCGATATACAACAGATCCTCTTTAATATCAGGCTTCGCCCATTGATCCGGAGCATACGCGCACATAGCGTCCTTCGCCGCCAGATAGCAAAACAACATGTCCCCTCGGTACTTCGCATTATACGTAACAATGGTAACATCCATCTTCGCCGTCGTCATTTAACCACCGTCCACCCATCCCTGTTTATGTAAAACATCCAATGTTAAATTACCGCAAATAATATAGTAATGCAACTAATATGACGATTATGACGATATTGTAGTTAAATGCTATAAATCAATATATCGGACTTCACCTCATCCTGAATACCTTGCCTTTTGGGACGAATGGCAGGGTCGCGCCTTGGGGGACTAAGAAGGCGTGTTCTCTGCCGCGAAGGGCTACTTTGTCGCAATAGCCGTCTGTGATTATCAGAATCGGCGCATCGTCGGGGAAATCCTCCGCGCTGTCCAGAAGGTCGACGCCGGGTTGCAAAATCGTCCCGCCGCGCCCTTTTACTTTCACGGTTCCGGCGATGTCTTCGGGCTTCATGTAACCTGCGTCATAGGCGTCGGCGTCACAAAATACGACCCTCGCCGCTGGCACGTCCCTGGCGGCGCTGTAGCTGGCGATTGCGCCCAGTGCCGCAGCCAACAGTCCGCGCTCCATAGAACCTGAAGTGTCCAGCACCACCCCGAAGGTCCTGCCATCCATCGCCGCCTGCGAAATTGTCCAATTAGGGCGAGGTATGTCCGGCGAAGAAGACTGGCGGCGGCTTGGCCGCGCATATGAGCGTGTTTTTTCAATAGGCACAAACTGATCGTCAAACCACCGTGCAAGCTCTACGTCCCACGGAATGGGCGGATGCGACAATGCCCGAATTTCCTCTATTAAGCCTTCTGGCAAATATCCGCGCCTCTGTTCTTGGTGATAGGACAGCCCCTGCGCCAGCGCGCGGCGGTAAAATGCGTCTAAGTCCACGTCGGAGGATGGGTTTTGTTCGCCGGGCAAAATGTCGCCAAGGCCAATGCCCCGAAGAGTGGCCAATTTGCGGTATACGCGCATGTCTGTCACAATGCGATCATAAATCGCTTCGGCGCTCAGCCCCTTGAACTGCTCGTCGTATAGCGATCCGGCAGGGCGCTCGCCTACGCCCATTTCGGTCAGCCATTGGTTTATCACATAGTCGCACGCAACATTCCACAAAAAGGCGTCCCGCCACTCATGCCGCGCGTCGTGGCGCAAAGCGGCATGCAAAAATTCGTGCGCCATTACAAAACGTATTTCCTCATCGTCTAAACGGTAAGAGGAGTTTATATATATTTCTGAAAGGGCGGGAGAAACGGCGGCTATTGTTATTTGCATCCTCTGGCAAATCTGGTAGTCTTCTATCAACTTGAAATTGGCTGCGATTGCGCCAAGCAGTGGGTAGCTTGATATGAACCACTGTTTGGCCCTGTGCGCGGCGCTTCTGGATGATTCATTTGGGTCGGCGGTTAGGGACATCTGCTCGCCGGAGGCCACGCGGACCGCGCTGCGCACAGCGGCGGAAAGCCCCGCCGCAAACAGCTTGTGCCATTGAAGCGTTTTTCTGTACCAGTGACTTTGGCTCTCATTTTCATACAGTATATCCGGGATTTTGTCGCCCGCTGTACTAAACCCGGCGTATTCGCTTTTGTCCTTCAAATTCATATTGAGCAGCCGCTGATACAGCCGCTCCTCGTCGTTGATTCCAGCAGGGAGGGCGCCGTCATACCAAAAAGCGCCAAATTTCAAATCGGACAAGAATTTTTCAATGACTAAGTCGCAGGCCATGTTCCATAGGGCGGGATGCTCCTTATCCTTAAAATGCTCCATGCCAAAATGGAGCAGGCAATGGGCCAGCGCCCGCGCCCATTGCTCCGGTTCCGCGCGCCGTTTCGGGTTGCAGATGATACAACCGTCGGATGTGGCTAAGCATAATCCGTCTGTAGGGTATTTATAGTATTCGTCCCGGCGTACGTACACATTGTGCCACAGCGCATAAAACAGCGGATGGGTTTCGACCATCAGGCACCCTGCTTGGTATTTTTGCGTGGAAATGTCATTTTGCTCTTTTTGGCGATGTTTTGTCCTAGCCATTATTTTTTCGCCGCCAATCTGGGCAAATCCCTGATGATCTCGACTACGAACCAGTCCGGCAGGGCGCCGTTTTCTTCTTGGGCTACAGTCATCTGGGCAATTTCGAGGCTTATGTTTGCAAGATCCCCCATCAGCGACTTCGCCCGGAACGACAAATCCTGCGCCGCGCCGGAAAGGTTGTTTTTGTCGGCCGGCAGTTCCTTTATAAGCTGCGCCCTAAAGCTCTGCGCCAGAAAATACAGCGCGTCCCTGTCGTCCGGCTTTCCGGGCCATTTTTGCTCGCCGCTGATGATGGCGGACAGCGCGTAGCGATTGCGGATTTGCTTTACGAATGCCCGAAACTGCGAGGCATGATGCGGCGACAGGCAGCCCGAGGCAAGTATCTCCAGTTGCTTTTCGCTGATGCCCTCGCCATAGCTTGCCATAGCGTCGGACAGTATATGCCACGAGCGCGGCGTAGAAAACGGTTCTTCGGTTTTGGGCGGCTGCCTCCATAAATGATCGGGGCGCAGGCCTATATATTCGATTATGTGAGGGTGGATGCCGTTCTGCCCCGCCCATTCCAGCCAGTCCCGATGAGACGCTATCAGCTCCACATGGAACATGCGGTTGACGAGCGCCGACGACATCGGTTTGACGATGGCGTTGTCCTGCGCTCGGTTGCCCGCGCCGATGATAATGGAGCTGTCGGGCAAAAAATATTCGCCGACGCGCCGATCGTGGATGAGGCTGTAAAACGCCTTTTGCACTTCCATAGAACAGGCGTTAAGCTCGTCTAAAAACAGGCAGTACGGTTCGTCGCGGGCTATCATGCGTGGTGGGCAGAACACGCTCTTGCCGTCAATAATCTGCGGCACCCCGATGATGTCCTCGGGCGCCAGTTGGCTGCCCAGCATGGATATACAGGGCAAGCCGAGCGATGCGGCAAAACTCTCCACGATGGAGGATTTGCCGATCCCCGGCGCGCCCCAAATAAACACAGGGCGGACGACGGCCACGTTGAGCAAAACATCAAGCAATTCTTTCTGGTTTACGGTTATCGGTATATTCATACACTATATTATACAGGATATAATACAGGATATTGTACATGTTATCCGTCTGAGCTAGGATTAATTGCTAAAGATGCGGAATCAGCCATTGCTGATGTTGAAATTGTAATCAAGTTCGCCAGCAACGTCAGGTTATTAATATAGTGTCATTTACCGCGTGGGGGAAGCATATTTACGCATGTAATCGAATACGTCGTCCGGGCGGTACAGTATGCCGCGACGCGCGCATTCAATAAAGCATTCATTTATGATTATGGAAATATTGGGGAAAAGCTGCTATACTGACATGGCAATGCAAAGCTTGGTTGCTCATTGGGTCAGCAATGGTATCGTGTTGCATGGCAGATCGCAACAAATCAGCAATAAACGTTTATAATAAGCGTATACATAGCGCTATTGCCGTTACGAAAGTTAATTCGTTATATTGGAGGCTATACCGGATGAACCCGGAAATAACGATAATCATAGATTTGATTTTAAGCGTTATCGCTGTCGAAAAAATAATTCTTTTCGGTTCACACGCATATGGGACACCGAATGATGATAGCGATTATGACATATATATGGTTATTCCCGACGATGGTATACGCCCTATTGACGCGATTGGTAAAGCGCATCTTTCCATGCGAGGAACCGGTGTAAAACCTGTGGATTTTCTTGCGGGAACCGTTGAAATGTTTGAACGCCGTTCAAAGCAGTCAACGCTTGAGCGTAAAATCGCCCGGGAAGGAGTGGTTTTATATGAGCGAAGACAGCAATCTCTTTGAGTGGAAAAGGCTTGCGCGAATGGATATTGAAACAGCACAGCACATGTTTAAGACATACCATCCAAAGCCTATTGAAGTTATATGCTTCCATGCCCAACAATCTGCGGAAAAAATGTTAAAATGCTTTTTGGCTTCAAAGGACGTTGATGTGCCTAAGACACACGATATGAGATTGCTCTGCGAGATGAGCATGAAGCTTGATACTGACTTTGACAATATTTATGAGCCAGCGGTTTTGCTAACTAGGTATGGCGTAATCCTTCGTTATCCTGCAGAGCTAGGATTAATCGCTAAAGATGCGGAATCGGCTATTATTGATGCAGAAATTGTAATCAAGTTTGTCAACAACGTCATCGGGGTTGTATTTTGCAATATTGATAAAGTCGATGATTCCTTGTTTAAGTATGCGGTTATTGCGGCGAGACACAAAGGTAAGTGGGTATTTTGCAAAAATAAATACCGTAAATGGGAATTACCGGGCGGGCATCGCGAGAAAGGTGAATCCATTGACGATACGGCAAGGCGAGAGTTGTTTGAAGAAACCGGCGCAATTAGGTTTGAAATTATGCCTGTATGCGCGTATTCAAGAAACGATTACGGTGTACTCTTTTACTCGGAAATAGAAGAATTTGGGAATCTGCCGGAATCAGAGATCGAAACAATAGGATTTTATGACGACTTACCTGACGATCTCTCATTTCCTCAATTACATCCAAAACATTTCGCAAAGGTCAAAGATTATTTACTATCAATTGATTAATCAGATTTTGCTTCACTCTAAGCATCATGCCTTTAGGGATGAATGACAGGTTTACGCTTTGGGTAGTAGGGCCTGCCCGGCTATTCGTATAGTTTCATTTGTCGCGTGGGGGAAGCATGTTTTCGCATATAGTTTTATAATCGGCAAATAAAATCATTAAACAAGCGGGTTCAGTGCTTAGATGGTGTATATATTAACAGAATATAAATAAATTCATAAAAGGGGATGTGGTATGAAAATCAATTTTATGGATTCTGTCGCGAGGGAAGCGGCAATTACGGCGCGTGGGGAGGACTATTGCGAGGTGATGCTCGGTGGCGCGGGCGGCGGCGTCACGCTGGCGCAGGCCAGGGGCACGGATAAGCGGTACATCGTGGGTTATATAGAAGTGCTGGAGGAGCATTCAGTCGCCTTGATGGTGCGCTTTTTCCTGCCGGGGGCGGCCAAGGAAAACATTTCTATCAGATTTGGACTGCTGCCGCGCTTGAAAACATTGGTTTGCTTCGATCTTGACTGGCTGGACAACGGCTCCATATTCACCAACCGGACTCCAGGTACGCTGAAGCTGGTCATCCATGGTCGGCGTACCGAGATTGCCGACGTAGAGCGCGTCGAGCTAGGGGTGGAAGAGACGTTCCACGATGTGCGGGTGCGGTTCGAAGGGTTCTACCTGACGGACGAGAAGCCTGCCGAGTTCCCGCTGCCGAACAAGAAAATGGTGGACGAGTTCGGCCAGTGGAAGGAGAGGGATTGGCCCGGCAAGATTCATTCGTTTGGCGAGATGGCGACTGCCATGAAAGCCAACGAGGGCCCCGCCGCGTACCCGTTCGGGGAGTGGAACAAGTGGGGCGGGGACGGCGGGCGCAAGCTTAAGGACGGCACGGGCTTTTTCTCCACGTTCAAGTCGGCGGACGGGCGCTGGCACCTTGTCGACCCTGACGGCTACGACTACTTCTCGCTCGGGCCGTGCGGCACGCGCCCCGGCGACGGGTGCCGCGTGGACAATTTTGAAAAGCTGTGCGACTGGCTGCCCGACACGGACGATCCCGAATATAAGGACCTGTACAATATAGGCGTCCGCCGCCGGACGGCGTATATGCAGCCTGACAGCTTCAAGATGATCAGTTTTTTGTCAATGAACCTAAAAAAAGTGTACGGCGCGCAATGGAGGGAAAAATGGGAGGAGATTTCGCTCCATATTCTTAAAAAATACGGGATTAACTCACAGGGCAACTTCCCCGGACTGCGCGTCAACTGCGAGGGGAGCGAGCTACCCTATGTGCGGGAGATCCCCGGGTTCCCGGCGACCGACACGCTGATATTCCGCGACTTTCCGGACGTGCTGTCGCCCGAGTTCCATGACAAATCGCATGAATACGCCAAGCAACTGGAAGAGTGGAAGGACGACAAGTGGCTGATCGGCTACTTCCTGCGCAACGAGCCGGAGTACAACTTCGTGCCTGGGCTGGCGATTGCCAACGAGGTGCTGCACAACCCGGCGCCGACATATTGCCGCGTCGGGCTGATAGGTTTTTTGCACGGGCGGTACGGCGAAATTGAGAAGTTGAACGCGGCCTGGGGAGCGGGCTTTAAATCGTTCCACGATTTCGAGGAGCCCATAGACGACTGCATTGCCAAATACCCGAGGAGCGAGGCGGATTTGCGCGAGTATTCGGTGTTCCTCATCCGAGAATATGTGCGCGTGCCGGCGATGGCGTGCCGCGCGGTCGACCCGAACCATCTGAACCTGGGCCTCAGGTGGTCGCAGGCGGACAATGCGGACATGATGGCAGGCTGGGAGTATTTCGATGTGTTCTCCGTCAACTGCTACTACTTCGACCCGACCGGGGCGATGGAGTTCATACGGGGCGCTGGGGTGGATTTACCCATCATGATAGGCGAATACCACTGCGGCGCGCTGGACAGGGGGCTGCCGGCGACCGGGCTGAAGGGCGTGGAAAACCAGGAGGAGCGCGGCGTGATGTGGCGCTACTTCGTGGAAAAGACGGCGGCGCACCCGTACGGGGTGGGGGCGCATTGGTTCCAGTACAACGACCAGTTCTGTCTGGGCAGGTTCGACGGGGAGAATTACCAGATCGGCATGGTGGACATATGCCTGCAGCCGCATAAGGAG
>WRLR01000118.1 GCA_009777515.1 Oscillospiraceae bacterium
GCCGCCCGTTGAGGCGGACACGGCGTAGACGGGATATGGATGCCGCATTGGGGCGAAGCGCAGCGTCAGGCCGCCTATTCCCAAAACAAGGCCGTCCGTGATCGGCTGCACGTCAAACTGCGCATACGAACATAGCGCCTCATATTCCTGCGCGGGCGCGGGCGGGCAATACAGCGGAATCTTAAGGGCCCGCCCGTCTTTGTCCACTGCGTTGCCAGTGCGGAAGATCGCATAACGCAAAACCGATATGTCGGATATATGATCGGAATGAAGATGCGTCAGTATGATAGCGTCGATACTCTCCAACTCGGACGAGAGCACCGATATAAGGTTAGAAAGCGAGCCGCTGCCCAAATCGAGCAGTATGTTGGTATCTTCATGTTGCAAAAGGTACCCGGAACAGGCGCCGTTTTTCGCGGGATACGGCCCGTTGTTGCCAAGGACAATGAGTTTAAACACTGTGCGGCCATCCTTTCATCATTCGCTGTTTCGTGTATCGAAAAACCTGGCGACAAAACATGTCGCGGAGCCTTTGACGCTGTCGTTGACGCGCCCGAGCTTTTCGGAAAATTCGCCTTCCGTCGCAAGGGGTATGGTAAAGGCGCAGGAACTTTTGCCGTCGGCGTTGGTTTTTGTGGCTGCGTCAGCGGCAGAGGTGGCTGCGGCAACGGCGGCGGCGCCCCCGCGCGAATCGTATATTGGGGGCAATATGCGCGCCTCCGGAAACTCCCTAAACAATCTATTTATATAGGCATCCGGGTCGGGCGTCTCCACGCGGGCGTAAAAGCCATGTACATAGTTGCTAAAGTCGGCCGCGACAGATGCGGCGCCCCTGTCCCATTTCGGGTTCGCCCCGGCTCCGAGACAAACGGCAGCCCCGGCGTCATTTCCGGCGGCCTTGATAACGTCTGAAACGACGGCGCTGCCCGTGGGCAGCATGCCGGCGCCGCGGCCGAACAGCATCACGTCGCCCGTGAGGTCGCCGCTCGCCAAAATGCCGTTGTTCACGCCGTCCACACAGGCAAGCGGGCTGCGTTTATCAATCATGGCGGGCAGCACGCACGCCTCAATCGCCCCGTCCTCCCGGCGGCAGGCGCGCGCGATAAGCTTTAGCGCGCAGCCGAAATCGGCCGCCCGGTCAATGTCCTCCGGCGCCACGTTCGCAATGCCCTCCGTGTGGATGCTCTTCCAATCCAAAAAGGCGTCCCACGCAATCGAAGACAATATGGCCAATTTCCTACATGCGTCGGCGCCCTCGATGTCCGCAGTGGGGTCCTTCTCGGCATAGCCCTCTTCCTGCGCCATTTTTAATGTTTCCGCAAACCGCGCGCCCTGGGTGCGCATATATGTGAGCATATAGTTAGTGGTTCCATTCAATATGCCGGTGATTTCGCGCATGTTGTTCGCGGCCAGGCATTCCCTCAACGGGACGATGGCAGGTATCCCGCCCCCTACGCTGGCATCGAAGCGGTAGCTGACGCCATTCTTGTCGGCCAGCGCCAAAAGCTCCGGGCCGTATTCTGCAACGAGCTCCTTGTTGGATGTGACGACGTGCTTTTGCCGCGCCAGGGCCTGCTGCGAGAACGCATACGCCGCTTTGATCCCGCCCATGGTCTCCACGACCACGCGCACATCCCCGTCGTTCAATATATCGTCTATGTCTCGCGTCATAATAGCGGCGTCGGGGCTGTCCGGGAAATCCAATATATCCAGGACGTGCAAAAGCTCAATGGCAAAGCCCGCCCTTTTCATTATTTGCGCTCGGTTGCTCCTTATCGCATGGGCCACGCCCTTGCCAACCACCCCGTACCCCATTATGGCCACGCCGACGCTGCGCCCGCCTTTCGATATCTCCGCCATACAAAACCACCATTTACCTATTTATGTATTAATTACAATAATCAGCAACTTATAATGAAAAATTGGCAATCAGCCGCGCTTCCCACGTTTGTACCGGTATAATAAAAACGCTGCGACGCCCGCCGCAAGCAGGAACGGGACCAGCAGCGGTATCACGACAAAGATGCCGACCATCACGCCGGCCAGCATGCATATCGCAATAACCATTGCAAGTACCCTGGTATAATTTTTTTGCCGCACTTTATTTTATGCCCTTCCGAATCTATAATTTCACGTCCGCTGACCGCATTTTAAATCATATATATTGGCAAATTAAACGCAAATGAAATGTTGATAATGTGCAAAACATTGTGGATTACCCACGTTTCAAGCCTTTTCGATGTGCATAACTCGCCGCTAAAGCCATTATTCCTGTTTATTTATTATGAAATAATGTGCCAATTTTGTCATTTTGATGGTTAACTGACTATAACCTTATGATAAGTCTTTTTGCCTTTTTGCATCAGCAGCCCCTCGTCGGGGAAATCGGCCCTGTAAAAAACATGATCGGCGGACGATATTTTATTGCCGCCCGCCACGATCCCGCCCTGCGCGACCAGGCGCCGCGCCTCGCTGCGCGAGGGCGCCAACCCGCAAAGCACTAAAAGATCCACGACGCCGACGCCGCGCTCCGCCTGCTCGGCGCCGATGGCCGTCGTCGCCAGATCCTCTGTGCCGCCGCCCCTGCCCCCGAACAGCCCCTCTGCGAGGCCGGCGCACTTTTTTGCCTCCTCCTCGCCGTGGACTATCTTCGTCGTCTCGTATGCGAGCGCCCTTTTGGCCTCGTTGATCGCAGAGCCGCGCAGCCGCCCATATTCATTGATCGCCTCATCCGGTAGGAACGTCAGAAGGCGCAGGCACGCCACTACGTCATCATCCTGGACATTGCGAAAATATTGGTAGAACTCGAACGGCGGCGTTTTTTCCGCGTCTATCCACAGCGCCCCTCGTTGCGTCTTGCCCATCTTGACGCCGTCGGTCGTAGTGAGCAGGCCGAGCGTGAGCCCGAAGACCTCCTTCGCCTCCTTGCGGCGCACAAGGTCCACACCGCTGATGATGTTGGACCACTGGTCGTCCCCGCCCAGTTGCAGGGCGCAGCCATAGCGCTTGTGCAGCTCAAGAAAATCGTAGCTTTGCATCAGCATGTAGTTGAACTCTATGAAAGAGAGGCCCTTTTCCAGCCGCAGCTTGTAGCAATCGGCCGTGAGCATCCTGTTTACGGAAAAATGGACCCCTATGTCGCGCAGGAACTCAACGTAGTTAAGCCCAAGCAGCCAGTCGGCGTTGTTGACGAGGATCGCCTTGCCTTCGCCAAAATCCAGGAACCGCGAGAGCTGTTCCTTGAAGCGCTCGCCATTGGCACTGATTTGTTCGAGAGACATCATCTGGCGCATATCCGTGCGCCCCGACGGGTCGCCGACCATGGTGGTGCCGGCCCCAATGAGCGCGATCGGCATATGCCCTGCCCTCTGCAGCCGCGCCATTGCCATGATGGGGATGAAATGCCCAATGTGCAGGCTGTCTGCGGTCGGGTCGAACCCCACATAGAAACGCACGGGCTCGCCGCCGTCGAGGAGTTTTTGCAGGGCGCCGTCGTTGGTCACCTGCGCGATGTAGCCGCGTTCTTTTAGAATGCTGTATACAGGCGTCATGGGGCCCTCCATCCATCCATATTTATAGGCGGTTTAAGTGCGCGGACGCACACTGTGCGTCCCTACGGGGCATAGGTTAACCGGCGTGGTGCGTAATGTGGTACGGACGCACACTGTGCGTCCCTACGGGGCATAGGTTAACCGGCGCGGTGCGTAGTGTGATGCGGACGCACACTGTGCGTCCCTACGGGCATAGGCCGGCCGATGCGGCGCGGCGCGGTTACGAGGCGCTTTCTTTTTTGCTCCTGGGCTTCTTTGCGCCGCCAGTTTTGCGGAGCGGTTTTCTGTTGTCGTTCAAAACAAGCTCGGGTGGCTGCTTGTCGTTAACGGTCTCCTTTGTGATGATGCATTTTTCTATGTTCGTCGCCGATGGCACCTCGTACATTATGTCCATCATCGTCTCTTCCAGGATGGCGCGCAGGCCCCTCGCGCCCGACTTGCGCTCGATGGCCTTGGACGCCACGGCGGCCAGCGCATCGCCGGTGAACTCCAGCATTGTGTCGTCCATCTCGAAGAAGCGCGTATATTGCTTGACGAGGGAGTTGCGCGGCTCGGTCAGTATCTTGACGAGCGCCTCCTCGTCGAGCGCGTCCAGGGTGACTAGTACCGGCAGCCTGCCGACGAACTCCGGGATCAGCCCGTAGCGCAGCAGGTCTTGGGGCTGCAGCTCTTTGAGCGTCTCAGAAAGGTCCTTTTTGTCGGAACTTTCGATGTTGGCGCCGAAGCCGATGTTCTTCTTCCCTATGCGGTTCTGTATGATGCGCTCCAGGCCGTCGAAGGCGCCGCCGCATATAAACAGGATATTAGTCGTGTCGATTTGTATGAACTCCTGGTGCGGGTGCTTCCTGCCGCCCTGCGGTGGCACCGAAGCCACAGTGCCCTCGAGTATCTTCAGGAGCGCCTGCTGGACGCCCTCGCCGCTGACGTCCCTGGTTATCGACGGGTTTTCGGACTTGCGGGCGATTTTGTCAATCTCGTCGATATAGATGATGCCCTTCTCTGCCTTCTCCACGTCGTAGCCCGAAGACTGGATCAGCTTTAGGAGGATGTTTTCAACGTCCTCGCCCACATAGCCGGCCTCCGTGAGGGAGGTCGCATCCGCGATGGCGAACGGGGCGTCGATGATCTTAGCCAGCGTCTGCGCGAGCAGCGTCTTGCCGCAGCCCGTGGGGCCTATGATGGCAATGTTGCTCTTTTGCAACTCGACGTCGTTGGAGCGCTGCGGGACGGTGATGCGCTTGAAATGGTTATACACGGCGACGGCCATGGCCTTTTTCGCGCGCTCCTGCCCGATGACGTATTGATCCAGCGCCGCCTTGATTTCGCGCGGCTTTGGGATGTCGCTGTACTCGAGCTCCAGGCGGGCGTCCTCCAGCTCCTCGTCGATGATCTCCGAGCACAGCTCTATGCATTCGTCGCATATATAGACGCCGGGCCCCGCGACCAGCCGCTTGACCTGATCCTGGCTCTTCCCGCAGAACGAGCACTTGAATTGTTTCTTTTCATCGTATCTTGCCATTCTTGTAACTCCTCATCGTATGTCGCGGTCAGTTGAACAAATGATGTCGTATTGCAAGCGCCACCGAATACGGGCGAACATTTAATATTAGCGTGACATTATCTCGTCGATGAGGCCGTACGCTTTCGCTTCCTCCGCCGACATATAATAGTCCCGCTCCACGTCCCGCTCGATTGTGGCGAGCGGCTGCCCTGTCGTCTCGCTCAAAATGCGGTTCAGCCGGTCGCGCGTTTTGAGCATTTGCTCCGCCTGGATCTTGACGTCCGAGGCCTGCCCGCGCGCGCCGCCCGACGGCTGGTGGATCATCATCTCGCTGTTCGGTAGCGCATAGCGCTTACCTTTTGTCCCTGCACTAAGCAGGACGGCGCCCATGCTGGCTGCCAACCCGACGCATATGGTCTGGACATCGGGTTTAACGTAGCGCATGGTGTCGAATATCGCCATGCCGGCGTGGACGAGCCCGCCGGGGCTGTTTATATATAGCTGTATGTCCTTGTCGGGGTCGTCCTGTTCCAAAAACAGGAGCTGCGACACCACGAGGCTCGCCGTGACGTCGTTCACCTCGTCGCTGAGCACGATAATGCGGTCCTTTAGCAGCCGCGAAAAAATATCGAACGAGCGCTCGCCTCGGTTGGTCTGTTCAATTACAATTGGCACTAAACTCATGTGGCGGTTATCTCCTCTCAATATGCGGATGGCCGGGGCGGCTGTCCCTACAAGGGGGCTACTGCGGACGGCCGGGGCGGCCGTCCCTACGGGGGGGCTGCTGCGGACGGCCGGGGCGGCCGTCCCTGTTACGGGCGGCTGTCCGAAGCGGGGGTTATATTCTCTTTGCGTTTTCGGTTAAAAACGCTACTATCTTTTCGGTTTTGATTTTATTGCGTATGTAGCCGGCAAGGTCGTCCGAGACCTGCTCTTTGTATTCATCATAGTCTTTTTTGTATATCTCGGCCCTCTTGCGGAGCTCGTTCTCGTAGTCCTCGTCCGTGTCCGTCAGCGATTCCTCTTTGGCGATCTGTTCTAGCACGAGGCGCGTCCGGACCTCGGACTCGGAGCGCTCGTGCATGTTGTTTTCAAGGTCGTCGCGCGACGACGACGTCAGCATTAAATAGCGGTCCAGGTCGAGGCCCTGGTACGCGAGCGTCATCTCGAACTCCTTGATGTTCCTTTCGGTCTGCCTGTCGATCATCGCGTCAGGTATATCTATTTCCGCGCCGTCCGCAATCTTCTTTATTAGCGTGTTTTCGAACTCGCGCTTCGCCTGATCCTCCCGCTCCTCCGTCAGATTCTTCCTGATGTCCGCCTTATATTCGTCGAGGGTATCAAACTCGCTGGCGTCCTGGGCAAAATCGTCGTCGATCACGGGCAGTTCTTTCATCTTAATAGAATGGACTGTGACCTCAAAAACGGCCTCCCTGCCCTTTAGCTCTTCGCTTTGGTAGTCTTCCGGGAACCGGACGGTTATCTTGTCACTGTCCCCAGCCAGCTTCCCAATCAACTGATCCTCAAAACCCGGGATGAACGTGTTGGAACCTATTTCAAGGTTGTAGCCCTCGCCCTTGCCGCCTTCGAACGGGACACCGTCGATGAACCCCTCATAGTCGATCAGCAGTGTGTCGCCGGCCTGTGCCGCGCGGTCCTCGATGGGGATGAGCCTGGCGTTTTTGTCCGCAGCCTTTTTAAGCTCCTCCTCGATGTCGTCTTCGGTGACTAACACCGGCGGGGACGGGACCTCTATGCCCTTGTACTCGCCCAGCTTGACCTCCGGCTTTACGACGACGGTGGCCGTGAAAATGAACGGCTTGCCGCGCTCCAGCTCCACAAGGTCCAGCTCCGGCGAATCCACAGGCTCGATATTGTTTTCAGTGACGGCTTTATCGTAGTAATCCGGGCATATCGCATCTATCGCGCCCTCGTACAGCACTTCCACTCCGTAGTAGCGCTCGACCATCGAGCGGGGCGCCCTGCCCTTACGGAACCCCGGGATGGTAAAGCGCTTCGCATTCTTCTTGTACGATGTGTTGAGCCCCTCTTCGAGCACGTCGGCGCCGACCTCGATTTCAATCTTAACTTTGTTTTTTTCGACTTCCTCTATTTTAACGTTCATGCACTACCTGCCCTCCGTTGATTTTCGTTTCTCAAACAATCATTATAGCACATTATCCCAGACGTTAAAATCAATATTGCCCGCGCTGTCGAAATTTAGCGCCCGGGGCCCGCCGACCACGTCGATAGAGGCGTGCTCGCGCGCACGCGCGGCCAGTGCCTCGGAAACGTACATATACTCCATGTGCAGGGTGTTTTTTATGCGCACGATGGCGGGGCTGTCGTGATCGATCATCCTGCATGTTTTGACCGCCGCGCGTATCGCCTGCAGATCGTTGGCGAGTATGACGGGCAGCTTCCCGGAGGCGGGGAGCGCGTTGGTGATGACGTTCGGGTACACCGTCTCAAAATCGAACTTGTCGAACACGCGCGTCACGGAAAAATCGGCCACCCCAAGGCCGATGCCGTTGCCGTGCGACTGATCGGTGATGTCCAGCACCACGCAGCGCTGCGCGTCGGCGCCCCCAGATGCGCAGTCCGTCACGAAACGGCCCGATATGTTCGGGTCCATCCCCGCGCCGCTGATGTCTTTGCCTATCTCGTCAATCACCAGCACATCGAATGGGCTTAGCAGTATGGACGGCATGTGGCGGCGCGCGACGCTCAGCAGCGCGGGCTCCTCGTCGAGGATGCAGCCACTGGGCAATGCAGAGATTGACATCGTGCGGTCGTACGCGTTTTCGACAATCGCGAGGCCGAACACTATGCTGGTTTTCGCCAGCGCTATCTCGGCTATGTCTCGTATGTTCGCAGACATGTCCGCCACGGGCCGGGAGTGGCAGGCTTCCGCCCCGTCCTGTTTCCCGAGGCCGATGACTATTTGCTTGGTCAGGCCGCTCTCGTACAGACCGCGAAAATCCGTGTGCGGCTTTATGCGGTTCAGCAGTACCACGGCGTCGGCCCCATATGCGTTTTTGTCAAAAAAGACGTCCACGCCGCGCTGCGTCCTGCCCAATGTCACGGTGGTCATGTCTGATATGACGGGGCAGCCGATATTTTGTTCCGTCACGCCGTAGTCCGCAAGCAACTGCGCCTGCCCCTCCGCCGTGGCGCCGCCATGGCTGCCCATCGCGGGGACGACGAATGGCGCCGCGCCCCTGCCCTTTATCAAGGACGCAACGGTGCGGACAATCAACGATATGTTGTTGATCCCCCGGCTGCCGACGGCTATGGCCACCCTCTGCCCGGCATTTATCCGGTCGAGTGTCCCCGGCCTTTCGACGGCAGCCGATATGGCCGCCGGTATGTCGTCGATGTGCGTGTCGTCGAATTTTTGCCTTATAAGGTAAAACTCCGGCAGTGCCCGCTCCCCAATCAGTCGGCCCACATTTCCGTTTGCAACCGCGCCGCCAGCCATACAAATGCACCCCCGCTCCTTTTATATATATCCGTAATAATACAGCAATTTACCGCGCCATACAAATATATATTGTTTTATATTCATTTATTTTCATTGTTGCGGCGCGATGAGGACATCGCGCCCTACAGAGCAGTACGCCGAGGGCGTCACGCCCTACAATGATATTTACATACTAACAATTCTTTCGGATATTTATGATAATTCATTAGGATATATTTTTATCCAATATCCTGTCGACTACCAACTGCCGGAACTGGGGCGAAAGACTCGCGAAGTAGGCGGAAAACCCTGTCACGCGCACCACGAGGTCGGGGTGGGCCGACGGGTCCTTGTGTGCCTCCAGCACGCGGTCCGCATCGATGACGTTTAAGTTGATCAGCGTGCCGCCATTGTCGAAATGGTCCTCGATCAGCGCCATGATGAGCTCGACGCCGCCCTCCTCCGCCGTGATGCTGGGCTCTATCTCGATCTGCATCGGCGCCGTGTTGCCGCGCCCGGGCTGCACGCGGGCTATCGCGCGGGACATGGCGGTCGCCGCGCCGTCGTCACGGAACCCCGGGTTGGGGTTCGCGCCGTGCGAAATAGGCTCGCCTTTGTGGCGCCCGTTGGGCGTGGCGCCGAGCTTTTTGCCCATTGGGATGGTGTTGGCCCAGGAAAACAGGCCGGGGCACATGCCGTGCCCGTATTTGGGCGTGCGGCGCGACGCCACTTCCTCGGTGAATATCTGCGTCAGCTCCTGGGCATAGATGTCTGCGGCGGAGCCCCCCTTGCCGAACTTGTCTACGGACGCAAAAAACAGGCGCGCCACCTCGCCCTCGTCGCCCCCCCAGTCGCTGTCGAGGAAATCGATGAGCTGGGCGAACGTGTAGCGCCCCTCGTCTACTATGCGCTGCTCCACGGCCGCCAGGCTGTCTGCGGCCACGGCGAGCGCCGCGCCGTCTATGCACCAAAGGTACAGCTCCACGCCGCCGTTGGAGGCGTCCAGCCCCTGCTCGATGGTGCCGTGGCACATGAGGTCGAGCGGCAGCTCAGGGGAGTTTTTGATCTGGTTTTCGTAGGAGAACGTGAACCCCTTGGCGAGGGTGTCCACCGCTATGCCCATGTGGTGGCGGTACAGGTCCTTTATCTGTTCGATCGACGGCGCCCCGTATTCCTCGACGGCTTCCCGCAGGGCGATCTCCAGCACGCGCGCTATGTTGATTTTCACGCAGTCCATGATGGAGTATTCCCGGCCCGGTATGGCCAGCCAGTGGCAGCCGGAGTTGGTGCGCATGCGGGCTTGTACCGTGGTGACGCCCTCGTTGCGCAGCATGCCCTCGACGAGCGGGTCCGCGCCGACAAAGCGCGGGTTGCCCGTCTTGCCTTCGAACTGCATCTCCACCGATCGGCGCAGAAGCTGCCTGTCGATCCCCTTGCCCACGCACACGCCGATATTGGACGGTATGCGCAGCATGTGCACGGCTTCGAGTATGAGGAAGGACACGGGGTTCGTGGTGTCGTTGCCCTCCTCGTCGTAGCCGCCGTTGTGCAGGTAGGCAGTGTCGCGCAGGAAGATGCACGCTATGAGGAACGTGGCCGTCTCGTCGTCCAGCTCGCCGGCTTCCACCTCGCGCTTATAATACGGGTACAGCAGCACGTCCAGGCGCCCCAGCGAACCCGAGCCGTTGTACATGCGGAACATCATGGTCGACCACAGTATGAACTGGCACGCCTCTATGAACGTGCGCGGCGGCTCGTGCGCTATGCGCATATTAATGTCGTGAAGGTTCACGAGGTGGGCGCTGATTTCGGGGTCCGGCTCCGCTTTGCTCAGCTCCAGGGCGTACAGCGCGTTGTGTTCAATCCAGCCCTGTATACCTTCGACGACCATGTCGAGGCCGTCGTAAAAGTCGTGCTTGTCGAGCCCATTTAACGCGCGGTACTTGGCTATCTTGTCGCGGATGCCGTCCCAGCCCAGGTCCAGCCCTATTTGCAAATCCTGGCAAAAATGCTGGCCAGCGAATATACCGGGAACGAGCATATATTTTTTGATGTTCTCCGCGATGTCAGCCGGTATGGGCAGGTCGGGGTTGGGGCCCACCCTATATGAATTGAAGTTGCACATATAGCCCCCGGCAAGGCCGCACAGCGGGTCGATGAACGGGGGGTGCGCCAGCAGGAAGTCGCGGAAGTTGCGCCCCTGCCCCAGCGGCCCGTAGAAGCCGCCGTTCGAGTGGGTCGGCGTCGGGGTGAAGCACGACAGGGTGACGTCCCTGATGGGCATGCCCGAGCCGCTGATGGTCTCGACCGTTTTGCGCAGGTGCTCCGGCGGCAGAATGAGGGCGTGGTCGTCAAAGTCCATATAGCCGACCACCTGCTGCTTTTCCAGCGTGTATTCGGCCTTTTTTGCGGTCAGGTGCGCGATTCGCTCGCTGATGGTTGGCATAGGCATGGGTGGATCCTCCATAAAATATTTATTTGTTGATAATAAAAATCGCGGGCAAATATCATTCGCCCATATATTTAATATATTATCGGTACGAAACGGGCTTGCCGGACGCCGCGCGCACGATGGCGGACATGCGCTCCAGCTCCGCCCTGCCGGGCGCTACAGCGCCGATGTCCGCGCCGTTTTTGTCGAAATCGTATATCTTGGACTGGCCCAGCGCGTGGTAGCCCAGCAGCACGATGGCGCCGACGCAGCCAAGCGGCGCCAGCAGCTCGCCTATGCGCCGGAGGTTGCCGTAGCTGTCGCCGTCGCCATTGTCATTGACGTCGCCGACGCCGTTTCCTTCGCAATTTCCGACGTCGTTTCTTTCGCCGTTTCTGTCCCCGTCACCGTCGCCTTTACCATTGCCGTCGTTGAAGCCAGGCACTACCGGGACGCGTACCTCCGTCGCAATCCCTGCTGACTCCAGGGCGCGAAGGTTAGCGATAATCAGGTCGTTCGGCGCCCCGGTCAGGCGCATATGTTCGCCCGGGTCCATATGTTTTATGTCGTATAAGATCATATCGGCTTTTGACGCGATGCGTATAAAGGTATCTGTTTTGCAATAGCCACATGTGTCCAGGCATGTATGCACGCCGCTGGCTCTGAATGCGTCCAGCAGTGCCGCGCAAAATTCCGGCTGAGCCGTGGGCTCGCCCCCGGACAGCGTCACGCCGCCACCCGTGCGCCGGTACATGGTTTCGTCTTCCATGACCTCGCCCACCACGCCCGCGACGCTTACGCGCCGCCCGGAGAGCGACAGCGCCTTGCCCGGGCAAGCCCCCGCGCATGAGTAACAGAACGTGCATTTGCCCTTGTCATATGCGATGCCCGTATCGTCGCTACCTGCCGCATCCTCCTCGCCGCTGCCTGCCGCGCTTCCTACCCCGCCGCTGCCTGCCGCACTTCCCACCCCGCCGCCGCCTGCCGCGCCGCCTTCCGCGCCCGCCGAAAGGGCGCCGGTAGCGGCGCATAATGATAAAGCGCCGGTTCTGCAGGCCGCGACGCACGCGCCGCAGCCAATGCACTTGGCTGCGTTGTACCGCAACTCGCACCCGAACGCGTACGTCTCCGGGTTGTGGCACCACAGGCAGCGCAATGGGCAGCCCTTAAAGAACACCGTGGATCTGACCCCCGGCCCGTCATGTATGGAAAAACGCTGTATGTTGCTGATAATGCCTTCCATATTAAACATCCTTATACGGCGCGATGAGGACATCGCGCCCTACGGCATTATACATCCTTACGCGGCGCGATGAGGACATCGCGCATTACGGTATTATACATCCTTACGCGGCGCGATGAGGACATCGCGCCCTACGGCGGCAATTGGCGTAAAACATATTGCATTGGACATAATTATTTATATTAAAATTAACACTCATATGTTCGTTTTGATTGTATAGCCGCTCAGGTCGCCGTACAGTGTTTCGATTGATTCCACCAGCGCGCCGCCGCCAATGCCATCCGCAGCCGCCTCGCGGCGGTATATGCCCCAACCGTCGGCGCAGCAGAAGAAGCACGAAAAATTATCTGCGTTTATCGCGGGCTTAAAATAGAGAACTTTA
>WRLR01000119.1 GCA_009777515.1 Oscillospiraceae bacterium
TTGTGCTCCATTTCGTAACTCTTGTCACCAGGGAGTTGCTTTTTAGTTCCACATCTTCAAAAGTAAAGAGGAACCCATCCGTAAAGCTTAGAGTCGTTATGTACCCTTTTTCTTTCAAGCCTTCCCTGGTGTCCAGCAAAAGAATGTATCCATTATCGTCGCAAAAGTCCTGCACTAAGGATATCAAAGGTTCTGTGTCGGTCAGCATTACATTTGAAAGGTCCAGCGCAAGGTAATTGCCGGAATTTAGCGCAGAGCTGGTGTCATAGATAGCCTTAAACGCTACAAAATAGGCATTGGACTGTTCTTCTGGATCTGCCCTGCCAAAAGCAGAACACCCGGCAATGCTAAACGATATACAAAGGATATAAATAACTATTCTATACTTAATCATGCTACCCCCGATAACGGCTCAAACCTGTCAACATTGCGCGAGAGCGCCATGCTTTTTGCTGTTTACTTTGCTCGAGAATGCCATGCTTTTATGCTGTTTTTCTTTCATAAGAAAGTTCATCTTGATAAAACTACAAGCCGGTATATTTGTAGACATCTGTATTGAGCTTAAATTCGTCCACGCAGGACTCGACATATTGCCAGCCCAACCGTTCATAGTATTTTCCGGCGTGTTCCGTACGCAGGTACAGTTCCGAATAGCCCAAAGCGGCGGCGGTCTCTTTTGCTTTGTCAACCAGCATCTCACCGATCCCCAGTTTCCTGTATGGGGCGTCGACGTACAGGGAAGCGAGCCACGGGGCGTAGTCCCTGTACAGCAAATCGTTTTGCACTACGCTGACCGTGCCCACGCACCTGGCCCCCGACTTGGCGGCAAAGCGGACCGGCAGCGTAGTTTTATGGCAGGTCTTGACTGACAGCAATATCTGCTCATATGAAATGCCGTGCCTGATGCCTTTAATGAACTCGTTGAATATCCACCCGGCTATGTTTTCCGCGAAAATGTCGTTGTCCGACAAATATTCTATATGGATCGCCTGTTTATCTTTCATGTCATGCATGCCCCCGCATTATGTATATCATATGATGGATTATTCACTCTTTTTATGCCTTATTATATCAAAAACACGGCGGCGCAATAAAACGATTTAGAATCAGCGCCCATTGATATTAAAAAATCAACTTAAAACAGTGATGATGCTAACGTAATAAATTTAATATTTATGTTATACTGATCTTGACTTGAAATGTGTGGTAACTATATGAAAGGGACATGCCTGTAACTATATGAAAGGGACATGCCGCGCATAATAACGGCATACGTAAATTATGATAATGGGTAATGATTTCAACATTGAGCCTATGAAGTATGCAAAATTGCTGCGGGCGCGCCTGGGCGGCGCGGCGGCGGGCGGCGTCGACGCAGGCGGCTCAGCGGCAGACGGCGCGGCGGCGGGGCGGATACCGAAGCGCTCTGAAATCGCGCCAGAATACAAGTGGAAGCTGGAAGACATGTTCATGAGCGACGAGCATTGGGAGCGGGAGCTTGCAGCGCTTCTCGAAGGGCACAAAGCCCTCGCAGACTATCGGGGCAGGATCGCTGAAAGCGCGGCGACGCTGCTCGAATGCCTGACGTTGCGCAACGACATATCTTCGCGCTGCGAGACGCTCTACGCCTATGCCAAAATGCGCCGGGACGAGGACAACACGAACGACAAATACCAGGGATTTACGGACAAGGCGCTCGGCTTGTACACGGAGGTTTCCACCGCCTGTTCATACATGGCGCCGGAGCTGCTCGCCGCCGGCAGGGCGCGGATCGACGCGCTGCTGGGCGAGAGCGCGGAGCTGGCCGTTTACACACACTACATGGCCGAGTTGTTCCGCCAGCAAGAGCACATACTCTCCGAGGCGGAGGAAGCCATCCTCGCGCTCGCCGGCGAGCCGCTGAACGCCGCCGACGATATATTTACGATGCTGACAAACGCGGACATGAAGTTCCCCGACATTGAGGACGAAAACGGCAATATAGCCGAGCTGTCGGAGGGGCGGTACATACGCTATCTGGAAAACCCGGACCGGGGCGTCCGCGAAAGGGCGTTTCTCGGCCTGTACGCCACATATACCAAGTACCGCAACACCATAGCCGCGTCGCTGTCGTCCAGCGTCAAGAAGGACAAATTTTACTCAATTGTCAGAAAGTACGGCTCCAGCATAGAGATGTCCCTCGACGACGACATGGTGCCTGTGGCGCTGTATGACCGGCTGGTTGATACCGTTGACGCGAACCTTAGCCTCCTGCGCCGGTACCTTCGGCTGCGCAAGCGGGCGCTCGGGCTGCCGGAGCTTGCGATGTACGATCTTTACGCCCCGATGGTGGCGTCCGCCGACCGCGAGGTCACATACGAACAGGCTGTGCGCTACGTCAAGGAGGGGCTGGCGCCCCTCGGCGACCGCTATCTGCGCGACTTGGACAACGCTTTTGCGCAAGGCTGGATAGACGTATTTGAAAATGTCAACAAGACCAACGGCGCGTACAGTTGGGGGACATACCGCTCGCACCCGTATATACTCATGAACTACCAAAACAGGGTGGACGACGTGCTGACGCTGGCGCACGAACTGGGTCACTCGATGCACTCGTTCTATACGAATGGGAAGCAGCCGTATATTTACTGCGGGTATAAGATTTTTGTCGCGGAGGTCGCCTCGACGGTGAACGAAAGCCTCGTGCTGGAGCATTTGATTGGCGGGGCGGCCGATCCCGCCGAAAAGGCGTATTTGCTCAACAGGCAGCTAGAGACGATCCGGGGGACATTGTTCCGCCAAACCATGTTCGCGGCATTTGAGCGGATCATCCACAAAAATGCGCTCGAAGGCGCGGCGTTGACCGCTGACGCCCTTTCGGAGGCATATAAGGGATTGAACGACAAATTTTTCGCGGACGAAGTGGGCGTGAACCCGGAGATAGCGATGGAATGGGCGCGGATACCGCATTTTTATCGCGCTTTTTATGTATATCAATACGCGACGGGCATATCGGCGGCCATGTCGATAGCGCGCCGCATTAAAGCCGAGGGCGCGCCCGCAGTCGAGAGCTACATGGAATTCCTGGCGAGCGGCGACAGCGACTACCCGCTTGAATTGCTGAAAAGCACAGGGGTGGATTTTTCGACCCCGGCGCCCGTGGAAGGCGCGATGCGGGCTTTTGAAGCCGCTTTGGAGGAGCTCGAAAAACTGATTGGCTGACGGAATGAAACACTTACTACATAAACTCACATAAACTTAAATAATGGACTTGATGACTGACTTATGAGCGATATGAATGATTATAAAAATGAGAATAAAAATGATAGCAAAAATGAAAGAAAGATTGAAGAGATAAATAATTCCGTAACCTGGCTATCATCGGGCGGCAATGTTGACGATGCCGATAATATCGAAAATGGCGAAAACGGCAAGGGCGGCAAGGGCAGTAAAAGAAGCTGGGGCGGCAAGAACGGAAAAGGCCGCAAAGGTGGCAGGGGCGACAAGAGTGGCGGGGACGGTAAAAGCGGCGGGGACAGTAAAGGCGGTAAAGACGGCAAGAGTGGCATGGACGGCGGAGACGGAAATGCCGACGTGAACGGCAGCCCCGAACAGGCGGCGCCCAACGCGACTAAGAAAAAAATCGCAAACGATGGGGTAGGGCTTAAAGGGTGTCTGTCGCTGATCCTCATAATCATCGGCGCCGGCGCTTTGGTATATTTTATATCTACGCTCGCGCCCAGTGTGACGCTCCCCCGTTTTTTATGGTTTACAGACGGCGGCTCCGGCATAGAATGGCCGTTCGGATCGTCTGGCGAAAGGAACTTCGCGGCAGACAGCACGCGGGACGGCGACTCGAGCCGGCCGACGCGAACCATAATAGCGAGATCGCGCAATAATGGCGCAAGTAATGGCTCCCTCGGTTCCTCCGACGAAATTGATGCCTCTGACGCAAACGGTAACTCCGATGCAAACGACACATCTAGTGCCGCTGACGATGCCGACGCTGTCAACGGCGCCCCCGGCGTAAACGGCGCCTTTGGCGTCGCTGGCGCTGTTGAAAACGCTGACGACGCTGACGCCGTAAACGCCGCCGACACTACCAACAATGTCAACGCCACCAATGCCGCCAGCGCCATGAACGCCGCCAACACCACCAACGCCACCAGCACCACCAACGCCCCCAGCGCCCCCAGCGCCCCCGGCGAAACCAACGCCCCCGGCGCCCCGTCCACGATATCCGACACTATTTTGAGCGAATACATGGGGCTATTATCATTGCACGATAGAATGATGAACGCAATCAATGAACATATGGCAAGCGACGGGGAGACAGATAATTTGCGTGCGATCTGCGACTCCATGCAAAAGCAATTAAGCGAAGCCATCCTACGCATCAACCACATGGGCAATGTCGAAAACGACGAGTCCCGGCAGTTTTTGAACATTATGACAGCGGCAGTGATGTCGGATCAGATAGCGGCGGCTTCCATCTTGAAAAACATAGACGCGGATCTCGCCAACGAGCTGGACAACCCCGCGTCAGATTTCAACCGCAACGCAAGCGACGCCCGGGCGGCGTATGAAGCACTGCACGACATGCTTCAATAACGGCGCCGTTAACAATCAACAAATAAATCTACAAATTAAATCAACAAAGGGGCGGCCCCCCATATATTTTTCGGAGGGCCGCCCTTTTTAATTTTTAACGCTATAATTGCTATAGGATCATTGTCATTGCGATGCCAAGTGCTCGTCGAGCTGCCTCTGCATGTCGTCGAGAATGATTTTTATATTGTCGCCGTCCTCCGCGAGCCACCTTTCAAACGCTTCCGCCGGGTCGATTGCCCCGATGAGCGCAGGCGTATACTTATCCAAAATCGTGTTGTACACCGCCCAGGCGTCCCTCACTTCTCTTGAAATGTTCCGGTCGTAGTTGAACCCGACCAATGGCGACGGCAGGAAATGATCCACCCGCCTCCACGCCTTCTCCAACTCCAGTGCGTCGCCCGTAATAATATCGAGTATCCTGTCGTGCACAGGGTTCCATACCCATGCGTACGGGAACCATCTCCATCTGTCGCTCGTGATCGTGTACTGGTGGTCGCCCACAGGCTCCCAATGCACGCCTTCCTGCCCGTATGCGATCAAATCGTAGTTCGCCTGGCTTTGCGCGCTCCAGTTCAAGAACTGGATGGACAGCTCCTTGTTGCTCGACCACACCGGCAAAAACTGGAAATTGTTCAGCGCAAACGCAGAATGGTCGACGCCGTCATCCAATGTGTGGAACGTGATGTTTTGGGGGTCCGAGCCCTCAATGGAGTTGATCAGGCCCATCAGCGCCCCGAAGTCCTGGAAGCCGATGTCCGGCGCCGTGGCTATGATGCACTTCCCCTCGTAGAAAAATGTGCGGTTGTCATTCACGCTCAACGCGTCGTTATTGATGATCCCGTCGACGAACAACTGGCGCGCCCGCTCCAGCTCCGGCCAAAATACCCCGTCCTTCCCCTCCATGGCGATGTGCTTGATCGTGGAGATGCCGGGCTCGAGGTAGAACGTGCCAGAACTGCCGCCGGTGGCGTCGATGACGTCCAACTCGACGGACCTGTCCGCGATGAGGTTCTTGGCCTGGATGATGGGCATGTTCGGGAAATGCTCTTTAAGGATATATGAGCCCTCGACCAGTTCGTCATAGGATTTGGGAAGCTCGTCGATGCCCGCTTCCTTCAGCAGATCATAGCGCACGTACCAAGACCGGGGCTGCTTGACCACAGAACCCATCGGCACCCCGTACAGCTTTCCGCTAAAGTATCCGGCGCGCATCAGTCCGCCGCGCGTGTCGATTATGTCCTGCCCGTACTCGTTCAGCAGATCTTCAATCTCCGCGTATATGCCATTGGCGCACATCTCGATGCATGTGACCCACTGAGCGTCGAATATCATGTCAATGGGCTCCTGGGCGTTCATCATGAGCTGGTTTTTTTGGACCAGGTCCGAAAAGGGCGTGAATGTGCCGTCCAGCTCGATGTTGATGCCGTCCTTGCGGACCTCCCTGGAAATCTCGGCAGCCATCATGTCCCAGTCTATGGGCTGCTCCCCGGGGAACGTAATTTTTAACGTTACTGTGGATGAGTCCGCGTCGCCGCTGTTGTCTGCTGCTGTGGTGGCTGCGGCTGTCGTAGCGGCGGTTGTAGCGGCTGCCGCTGCCGTCGTCGCCTCCGCCGCCGCAGTGGCTGCTGCCGTCGTGGCCGCGCCCGAACCGGACGGCGCCCCGCCCCCGCAGCTTGCCAGCAGCAGCGTCAGCGCCAGCGCAAAGCATGTAATCAGCCGTATTTTCTTGTCCATCGTTTTCCCCCTTTTACCCCTCTGTTTTAATTTCATCGTTTTATATTTTTATTTCACCCTTTGACAGCGCCGATCGCTATGCCCTTGACGAAAAAGCGCTGTATAAAGGGGTACACCAGCAAAATAGGCCCAATGGTGACGCACACTGTCGCCATTTTGATGCCGTCGTTCGGCGCCGATATGTTCAGGTACGTAGCCGCGCCCCCCAGGTATTTGGATATGTCAAGGTTGGATATCATCTGCCTGAGCATCATCTGCAGGGGATGCATGCTGTTCTTGTCGATATACAGAAGCGCCAGCCACCAGTCGTTCCAGAACATGAGCGCGTAAAAGAGTGCGATCGTGGCTATGCTGGGCGCCACGACGGGCAGAACGATCCTGAAAAAGGCGTGGACGTCGGAAGCGCCGTCGATAGACGCCGACTCCGTCAGCTCAAAAGCGAACTCCCTAAAGGCAGCCACGAGTATGAAGCAATAAAAAGGGTTGATCAGGTAGGGCAGGAACAGCGCGAAGAACGTGTTCTTTAGCTTTAAAAAGTTGACCATGAGTATATAGAAGCCCACGAGGGGCTGCCCGAACAGCATCGCGAAATACGTGATGAACGAGAGAACCCGCCGTATCTTGACCTTGGGGTGGGCGATCACATACGCGTACATGCTTGTGACCAGCACGGAGCAGACCGTGCCGACAAACACGACCGTCACAGTGACCTTGTAGCTGTTGAAAACCTGGCTTCCGGCGAACAGGAATTTATATGTATCCAAGGTAAAGCCTGCGGGGAAGAGGCGGAACCCACCGGATATGATGGCGCTCTGCGGGGTGAAGGAGTTAAGCACCACTAGGTAGAACGGAAAAAAACAGACGACGGTGACGACGATCAGCACTATGTAGACGATCGTCCGGTATATGTTGTCCGCAATGGAACTTGCGACCCTGTTTCTCATATCTTATTTCCCCTGAAGTTCCCCGTAACTCCCGGCCCCTGTGATCCCCGTGTAGCCCTCAGCCCCCGACAGCCCTCGACAACCCCTCGGCTCCCGACAGCCCGCCGACCGCCGATAGCCCCGGCAGCCCCTAAAACAGCACGTAGTCCTTGTCGACGGCTTTGATCAGCCTGTTAAAGATGAGTATCGTGATGAAACCCATGACCGACTGGTACAGCGTCACCGCCGCCGCCATCCCAAAATCACCGGACCGCCTCAATGCCCTAAAGGCAAAAGTGTCTATGATATCCGTCGTCTCGTACAGCAGTCCGTTGTCGCCGACGATGCCGTAAATCATCCCGAAGTCCCCGTAGAATATCCGCCCGACCGCCAACAGCACGAGCATTATAGCGGTGCCGCGCAACAGCGGGAGGGTTATGTGCCAAACCTGCTGAACCCTGTTCGCGCCGTCGATTCTCGCCGCCTCGTAAAAATCCGGCGAGATAGCGGTGATAGCGGAAAGAAATATTATGGAGTACCACCCGCAAAAGCGCCATACATATATAAATGTGAGTATTGCCGGCCAGACATCGGCCGTGTTGTAAAATGGCAGGCCTTCTTGCCCGAACGCGCGCAGCACGACATTGATGACGCCCGTGGACTGGTTGAGGAGTGCGAACGCCAGTATGGACACGACCAGCCACGACACAAAATACGGGAGGAATATCAACGACTGCATGAACCGCTTGGCAAACGCGTTCCCCACTTCGTCAAGGAATATCGCAATCAACAGCGCTATCGATATCGTGAGCGAGATGAACATGAAGTTCAACGTGAGGGTATTCCTTGTGACGTTGAGCCAGTCGCTGTTGCTAAAGAAGAACCGGAAGTTCTGCAGCCCGGCCCAGGCGCTGCCGAAAATCCCGTCCATCGGCCTGTAGTCCTTGAACGCGAGCGTGTGGCAGTATGTGGGGAACATGGAGAACGTGGCGAAGAAAAGCAGGCCCGGCACGGCCATCATATATAAACCGAAATTTTTCCGAATGTTCCTTATTAATGACATAAGCGCCGCCTATTCACCCGTAGGGGCGATTGTCAATCGCCCGCTATGTACAAATAATATACGTATACCTTGATGGAAGACGGACGACTGTTCGCCCCTACAGACGCCAATACGCCCGCAGCCCGTAGGGGCGATTGTTAATCGCCCGCGCATAATATATAAAACCTACACTGAGTATACTAAGTATATTTAATGTGGCTCAATATATTGGAATGGTCATATTATAGCATAAAATATAATTTTGTAGAGCGGCTACCAGATTCTGTCGTTGCCGAAGATGTCTACGATATTACCTATTTTGTCCAAAATGGGCTGGCTCGCCTCGTCAAGCGCCGCGATGATGCCCGCGTCCAGCTTCGCTTCGCCGGCCTTGATGTTGTCATAAAGCTGCGCCTCATCGCGGCAGCCGACAATTGCCGTCGTGATCGCAGGTTTCACCAGGCACCACGCGAGCGCGAGCTGTCCCGGCGAGAGCTCCGCCTCTTTTGCCAGAGCCTTCAGCTTTTCCACCAGGTCCAGGACCTCGGCCTCCGAGTGTGGCACTTTGTGGGCCTTGTTGACCATCGGGTTCTTTTCGCCGTCGAAGTGCACCGTGCGTCTGCGCCGGGGCGGTATTTCGTCGATGCTCGAATACTTGCCGGTCAGGATGCCCTGCATGAGGCTCATATATGACGTGATGCCTATATTGTGCTCGATGCAATAGGGGGCGACCTCATATTCCGTCGCGCGGCACATCAGGCTGTACGCAAACTCGTTCGCGATGATGCTAAGGCCGATCTCCGCTGCCATCCCCATAGTGCCGACGCCGAAGTTGCTGACGCCTGCGTGCCGCACATAGCCTTTTTCGCACGCTTCTTTCAGATATGTCAGGTTGGCCCTCATCAGCTCCTCGTCGCGCGTCGGCCAGTGTATCATCAATACGTCCACATCGTCGACGCCGAGCCTCTTTAAGCTTTTTTCCAATTCCTCCATGAATTGTTCCCTGGTTTTCCAAATGGGCGTTTTTGTGCATATCGCAGCCTGGTTGCGCTTGCCCTTCAGCGCGGCGCCCAGCGAGCTCTCGCTCCTCCCGTCGTTATACATATACGCCGTATCGAAATAGTCCGCGCCGGAATCTATCGCGGCGTGCACGAGCCTTTCGACAGCGCGCTGGTCCTGCGCGCCCCAGTAGTCGCCCTCTTCTCCGCCAAAGCTCCAGCAGCCAATGGTGATAGGCGTAACTAAAATATCGGACGAACCCAATTTCCTCTTTTCCATATAACCCCCTCAAAATGTAAATTACTATAGATCGAATAATTAATATACCGCAATAGATAAAGTAACTATTGTGTCGCTATATCGCCATTATACAGCCATAGATCGAATGACTAATATACTGCCGAATAACTAATATACCGTCGCCGCATGTTCGGCTGTGGCATGCAAAAGCGCGGAACTTATACCGTCCGCGAGGTTTTGTGCGGCTTGCGACTTGAATTGATCGGTCGCTATTAAAGCCAAATCGTGTTTATTGGACAAAAACGCCAATTCCACTATAACTGTCGGGACCTGCGCCTCGTGCAGCAATATTATATCATTGTGCGGATGCACCCCGCGATCGATGGTGCCAAGATCCTGTGTGATATATGACTGGATCAATTCCGCCAATGCTTTTGATTGGCCGTCGCCTTCATTATACAGCGTTGAAGTCCCGTTAATGGATTTATTTTTATACCAGTCGCAATGTACGCTAATGATAAACGCCGCAGCAGAGTCGGCGCCTGTAGCGGCTGTTGAATCGGCGCCTGCGGCTGCAGCAGAGTCGACGCCTACGAACGCAGCATCGGTGCTCGTAACTGCGCCAGTTCCCGCGCCCGTGCCCGCTCTTGCGCCCGCTCCTGCGCGTTCGATCCGCCGCTCGATCGGCACAGTCTCGTCCGATTCGCGTGTCAGCACTGTTTCGATGCCGGCTTCCCGGAGTAGCGCGGCGGCCAGGAGTGCGACCTCGAGCGCGATATCTTTTTCAAGCTGGCCTGACGCAGTCGAACCGGGGTCAAGGCCGCCATGCCCGGCGTCCAGCACGACATAACCGACACCGCCGTTGGCTCTGGCCATAAACACATCCGAGCCCACATCCGAATCCGCGCCCGCGCCTGCGCTCACATCCATGCTTTTATCCGTGCTCGCATCTGTGCTCGCATCCGTGCCCGCATCCGCACCTGCATTCGCGCCTATGCCCGCGTCCGAGCTTACACCTGCATTGTTATATTTCAAATGCACGACGTCGCCGCCGCCTATCTCGCTGCGCCCATACGGGCTCGGTAAATACCGTTCCGCACCTACTACACTGTCCGCGCCGTCTACGCCATACGCGCCATCCGAGCTGTCCGCGCTATCTGCGCCGTCCAGGCTGGGCGTACCGTCCGCGCCACTCACTCCGTCCGAGCCGACTTTGATACCCATAACGCCCGGCGCTCTCGATGCCAGTAACGCCTCCGCCGCAAGCGGCGCTTCCATTGTATTCGGCGCTTCCATTATGCTTATGTGTTGCGCCTCCGCCGCCGCGCTGTCCGGCAACTTGAAATCATATGCGAGCTGTTGTGCGAACTGCTGCTCCCCGGAATTGGGCATGGCAATAGAGATACAGACAAAGCACGCCGTAAACAACGTAAAAAAGAAGCGATACCCGATTAACTCGCGCACGCTTCCGCGCTTTTGTCTGTGAATGTGTAAATTGGATGGACTAATCTTTTGTGACGGGGCAGGCCTGTCCCTGCCCCTCTGATTTTGCATACACCTATTATACCCATTTATTTCAAATAATCAATACTACAAATAAAATTGCGCAGCGTAAGCGTAAAGAGCCGCAAAGAGCCATTAAATAGGTGTTGATATCCACTGAGGCTCGATTGACATGATCGTGAATGACTTTGAAAAATCATTCGCGTTTGTATAAAATTGTTGGAAATCCCTTTGGAAAGCGGAATTGTTTATGCTGGTTTATGTAGTTGGCAACGTGCTTGTTTGAATAAACGAGTAAAAAATAATAAAAAATATTTTCAAAAAGTTGTTGACTCGATAACGATTATCTACTTTATACTCCTTATTAAGGATTAGGAAAGGGATAAGTGTATGGAACTTCAAACGGTTAGTCAAGTTTCAAAAACATTCGGCATCTCCGCACAAATGTTACGCTACTACGAACGAAGTGGTTTATTGAAAAGCCTCCGAAAGGATAATTATGCCTACCGGGTATATGATGACGAAAATATTAAACGTCTTCAGCAAATCATCATTTTGCGGAAGCTGCAAATCCCCGTCAAGCAGATTTGCGTCGTTTTAGCGAATCCCGATACGGCAACGGCGATAGAAATTTTCAAGGCGAATATTTCGGAACTCCAAAACGAAATAAACGCGCTGTCGACCATAAAATCGGCGCTTGAAGTGTTCGTGGCTAAAATTGAAGAGCTCGCTGCCGTTCGATTGAACTTGAACCTGTTAAATGACGAATCCGTGATTAAACTTGCCGAGTCCCTTTCCTTAATTCAAAAAAATGTTAAGGAGATCAAAACAATGGAAGAACTAAACAAGGCGAACGATCAAATGAACAAGCTTACGGACAAAGATGTGCGTATCGTGTATTTGCCTCCCGTAACAGTGGCAGCCTACCAATATGAAGGGGACGAGCCTGAACATGCCGTGGCAATCGTGATTGACAAGTTCGTACTCGATAATGACCTTCCAAATGCGAAGCCGGATTTGCGTCATTTTGGTTTCAACTGTCCTAATCCTGCGGACGAAACAGGCGCGCACGGCTACGAAATGTGGGTTACGATTCCTGAGGATATGGAGGTATCGGCTCCGCTTGTGAAAAAGCATTTTCCCGGCGGTTTGTATGCCGCACATATGATTCCCATGGGGGCGTTTGAGGAATGGGAATGGTTGTTCAAATGGAGCGAAAACAACGCAAAATACGAGTACAACGGCACGGGGAGCGGCGACAATATGTTCGGCTGTCTGGAGGAGCATTTGAATTACAAAAATAATGTAGCGTCAATAAAAAATGGTGTTTACGACGGAATTCAACTAGATTTATTGATTCCAATCAAAGAAAGAGGTAAAAACTAATTCCGCTTCGTTTTGCCGCCTGCCCTCCGGCCGGGCCCGGCGCCAGGC
>WRLR01000120.1 GCA_009777515.1 Oscillospiraceae bacterium
GCGGCGGCATGGGTAGTGGAATAGGCAGCGGCGGAGGAAGCGGCATGAGTGGTGTGGGCAGCGGTGGCGGCGGTACGAGCGTTGGGGGCAAGAAATTTACAGGCGACGCCGCGCACATCGAGGTCATCCCGGTGAGGCACATAATCAAGGTTTTTGACTTGTTTGCTTGATGTATAGTAAAATATGTAAACAAAAACCCGCCGGTTTATGTGATAGGCGGGACGAAGGGATGGAAGCATTTGTCAGCTCTTAACGACGCGGGGCGCCAGCGCGAACCCCAACCCGCGCATTCGCATGAACAACATTTCGCGCATTCGCTTGAAATGGGGACGTTCTATGTGACGACCCCAATATACTACCCGAGCAACGATTTGCACATCGGCAACGCGTACACGACAGTTGCATCGGACGCCATCGCCCGGTACAAAAGGCTGCGCGGCTACGACGTGCGTTTTTTGACGGGCACCGACGAGCACGGCATGAAGATCAAGCAAAACGCGGATCTTCGGGGCGTCACGCCCAAGGAATACGTGGACCCGATTGTCGAGGGCATAAAGAACCTCTGGGAAGCCTTTGAGATATCCGAGCACGCGTTTATCAGGACCACGGACGAACGCCACATCCGGTGCGTGCGGCGGATTTTTCAAGCCCTGTACGACAAGGGCGACATATATAAAGGCGAGTACGAGGGGTGGTACTGCATCCCATGCGAGTCGTACTGGACAAAGACCCAACTGACGGACGATGGGCTGTGCCCTGACTGCGGGCGAAGCGTCGATATTGCGAAGGAGGAAAGCTATTTTTTCCGTCTTTCTAAGTATTGCCGTCCGCTAATCGATTACATCGAATCGCATCCCGATTTTATACAGCCGGTTTCGCGCCGCAACGAAATGCTGAACAACTTTTTGCTGCCGGGGCTCGAAGACATCAGCGTATCGCGGACGACGCTCGACTGGGGGATACGCGTGCCGTTTGACGAGGCGCATGTGATATATGTCTGGGTGGACGCGCTAACCAATTATATCAACGATCTCGGCTTCCGCGAGGAGGACGACTCGCTGTACCAAAAGTACTGGCCAGCTGACATCCAGTTTGTCGGCAAGGACATTGTCCGGTTCCATACGATAATATGGCCGGCCATTTTGATGGCGCTGGGCGAGCCTCTCCCAAAGCAGGTATTCGGCCATGGGTGGCTCAACATGGACGGCGTAAAGATTTCGAAATCCCGGGGAAATGTCGTCGATCCGAAGGCTCTCATCAATATGTACGGCGTGGACGCCATCCGCTATTTCCTGTTGCGGGAGATCCCATTCGGGCTGGACGGGGACTTTACCAACACGGCCCTTATAAATAGGATAAACTCCGATTTGGCAAACGATCTGGGCAACCTGCTCAGCCGGACCGTCGCCATGGCGGCGAAATATTTTGGCGGGCTGCTGCCGAGTGGCGTAGGTGGCGACGGAAGCGATGGCGGCGGCAACGATGACAGCGTCGGCGATAACAATGAAGATGGCTTGCAATACGATCGCGAACTGATCGAGCTGGCATCGGGGACCTGCGGCAGAGTGGAAGAGTATATGGACAATCTTCGGTTCAGCAACGCGCTGACGGAGATTTTCACGTTGGTTTCCAGGACGAACAAATATATTGACGAGACCGCACCATGGTTATTGGCGCGCGACGACGCCAAAAAAGGCAGGCTATCGCGCGTGCTATACAACCTGATGGAGAGCCTGAGGATAACAGCTATACTGCTACAGCCTTATATGACGCGCGCGCCGAGCCTTATCTTTAAGCAAATCGGCCTGGACGCCGCGCTGCTCGCGGACTGGGACAGCGCAAAGCGTTGGGGCGGGTACCCCGTCGGCGCCGTAGCCGAGCCGGGTGGCGCGATTTTCCCGCGCATTGACGTGGAAAAGTCCTTGGAAGCGTTGGAGGCGTTGAAAGCGGCTGGCGCTGCGGGCGCATAATTACAATGTTCATTGATACGCATGCGCACTACGACGACGCGGCCTACGATGACGACAGGGACGCAGTGCTTATGTCCCTTGCGGATAGCGGCGTCGCGCACGTCGTCAACGCGGGCAGCGATTTGGCCAGTTCGGAGGTAGGCCGCGATCTCTCGGCGTGCTACGCTTTTATGTGGTATGCTGCAGGCATACACCCCCATGCCGCCGCAGACGCGCCGCCGGGCTTCGAAGGCGCGCTAACAGCGCTGCTGGATGGTGAAAAGGCGGTTGCGCTGGGGGAAATCGGGCTGGACTACCATTACGATTATTCGCCGAGGGGCAAGCAGAGGGAAGTGTTCGAAAGGCAACTCGTATTGGCCGGCAGGCTCAAGGTCCCTGTCATTATTCACGACAGGGAGGCCCACGACGATGTGATGGACATGCTGCGGGCGCACAGGCAGCATTTGCGCGGCGGGGTACTGCACTGCTTCACGGGCGACCGCCGCCTGGCGGAGCGGGCGGTGGATATTGATTTTTATATCGCGTTTGGGGGCGCTATTACATTTAAGAACAGCCAAGATATATCGGAGGCGGCAGCGTATGTGCCCCCCGACCGGCTGTTGCTTGAAACGGACTGCCCGTACATGTCGCCGGCGCCTTTCCGGGGCCGGAGGAACGATTCCACCAAGCTGGGCGTCATCGCCCGGCGGATGGCGGAAATCAGGGGCCGATCGGAAGAATATATCGCGCAAGTTACCGCAGAAAACGCCAAAAGGCTCTTTTCGATACCATAGGCAATATAGGGGTGGTTAGCGTTAATAATGTTAGAAAGGGTGGATTTGTGGCGCGGTGCCATGCATAATTAATGGCTAATTATGCACAGTTCACGCATGGCGACATTTATGGTAAAAAAAATTATATTGGCCGTGTTCTTTTCCATATTTATATGCGTATTTATAGGGTTCAACTATCTATTGATCCAAAAAGAAAACACCGATATCGGCACACGCGAGCTCGAACAGGAAATGACGGCAAAATCTGCGACGATAGCCACCCAGGTCGATCGCATCGGCGATCTGGAGCGCAGGACGTCCGATTTAATTGAACAGATTGCCACGCTCCGGGAGCAGGGGGATGCTAAAGACGAGTCGCTCATCTCCCTCGACAAAGCAGTGGTCGATCGCGACGAACTGCTGGGCAGGCGCGAGGATCTGATTAACAAGCTAAAGCAGGGGCTGGACGTGGGGCTGGTCGGCGAACAGGCCAGCGAATGGATCACTTTTATCAACAACGGCGATTACGAAAAATCGTACGCGCGGTTTAACAGGGGCATTGACAATGTGTATACGTCCATGGTCCTCAGCGAGTTTCGGGCATATTACGAAAAACAGGTCGGCATGATCGAGGTCAAGTCTCTGGATGTCATGACGCGCGGGATACCGGAGTCCATCGACAGCGACTTGGTGATAGCCGTTGTGGTGGATTTGATAACGCCGCGCTCGATGGAACTGTTTTCCGAATCGCTCGATAAACGGCGGGTGGTGGCAGAGGCGCTAGCCGAAGCCGAGGCAAGGGCCGAGGCGGCGAGGATCGAGGCGGAGGCGGCGAACGAGCTGCTCGAACAGATGAAGGCGGCGGCTGAAAACGCAGGCGAAGGGGACGGCACCGACGGGGAAGATGCCGACGGCGACAATCCCGACAGGGGCGATCTTGACGGCGATAATCCCGAGGGTGCCGATATAGACGGTGTTGATCGCGACGGTAGCGATCGAAACGGCGCCGATCGAAACGGCGCCGATCCCGACAGGGACAGTATTGACAATGGCGATCCCGACAGGGGCGATCCCGGCGCAAGGGAGCAGGGCGCGGGCGAATCTGGCGTAGCAGGTATACCAAACGGGGTAGACGCGGAAGGCGCGGACGACCTGGACGGCGCGGGAAGCGTGGATGGTTCAGAAGGCTCGGAAGAAGCGGACGGCCCGGATGATCCGGAAGGCTCGGAAGGCGGCGCCGATGAGGGCCTGGATGGCGACGAGGACAGCGAGGGCGACGAAGACGGCGAGGGCGACGACGGCGACAGCGAGGACGACGAGGACGAAGCGGCCGATCCGTTTGACGTTAACAGCTATCTAACGGCCGGCGCTGTGCTTGAAGCGATGGCCGAATACGAATACATATATACGGACGATTTGGATGAAAGCATCTTTAACACGGGCGAAAACCAGTTGTTTTTCCTAATGAACTATAAAAAAGAAGCAAATGATTGGGAAATAATCAGAATCGTCCAGAAATTATAGTCTTGTCGGGTATATTATTTGCGTTTTTTGTTGAAAAACGCAAAAAAGTTTATATTATCCGGTTGTTTCCACCCGATTTTTTGGATTTTATACAGTATTTTAAGGTTTTATACCGCAAAATGGCCTAAAACGGTTGACATTGCATGCAAATCGGAGTAGTATTAAGTTTACACTTGTGAAACGGGGTACGATTTAGTGTACAGACTGGTTCGAAAATTTAGGGCCAGGGTCAAAACACATGAAATCATATTGCTTTGCGTCGTGCTGGTTTTCGCGCTCATTTTTGGGCGCGGCGCTGGCCAGTGGTATCAGAGCACGGGGCGCAGCTATAGTCTGGTAGCCTCCGTCAACGCCATGGGCGGCGCGCATGGCGCCGTTCCGTTTGCTACCGGCGGAGAGCCCGACGAGCACGGGGAACAAGCTGCATACGATTTGTTAGCCGCAGGGGATAGCGATATCACCGGCGGCTTCTTTGCGTCGAATAATAGGTCTTGGCAGTTGCAACCGGCAGGCGGCTACTCTGCGTCATATTTGTCGCTGCTGGGTGACGCCTCGGCGCAGGGCGCTGACGCCACGGCGCAGGATGGCCAGTATGAGCGGCCAGGCGACGGCGAAGACAACCCGGCCTACCGATGGGAGGACGGGGAGGACGATACGGAAGGTGTGGCGGATCATGAGGGATCGGCGGATATTGCGGATCCTCCCGTGCCCACAGGTTCTGCGGGCCACGCGGACGCGCCGGGCGGAACGGGCGATCCCGACGGCGCGGCGCCTGGCGCCGATTCGGGCGGAACGCGCGGTTCAGGCAGCCAACCGCCCGCCAACGAACCCGAGGCGCCCTTGTACACCGTTAAGGTCATATACTACGGCGATCGCCATGTGTTCCAGACAGTCAGCAAGAAAGTCTCTGAACTGTTTGCCGAAAACGGTATATTCATATCAGGGGACGACAAAATAACGGGCGCGTATCTTGACGGCACCATCGATTCCGACTTGTATATCGAGGTTAAGCGCGTCACGCAAAAGACAATATACGAAGAGGTTAAGATACCCGCGAAGATTGTGTACCGCGACAATCCGGAGATCACCGGCGGGCAGTCAAAAGTGATACGCAACAGTTCCGACGGGCTCAAGCGCATCGAGTACCTGCTCACATATGAAAACGGCGTCCAAATCAGCAAAACAGCCGTTAAAGAAGAAGTCATTACCGAGGCTGTCAGCGGCATCATCGAGCAAGGCTCGACCGGCACGAGGACCGGCAAGGGCGGCGTCGAGTTTACATATTCCAAAGTTATAGACGTCAAGTGCACCGCTTACACGTCCTCGTACGAGGACACGGGCAAGCGGCCGGGCGATCCGGGGTTTGGCATAACGAAGTCCGGCGAGGTTGCGCGGGAGGGACTCGTCGCCGTGGACCCAAGCGTCATACCGCTGGGCACGAAGATGTATATAGAAATTCTGGACGAGGGGGTCGAGGACTACGGTTTTGCTGTCGCAGCCGATACCGGCGGCAAGATCAAGGGCAAAAAGGTCGACCTGTACTTTGACGCGTCGCGCGAAAAGCTGCTGCAGTTCGGCGTCCGCAAAGCAAAAGTCTATATTATTGATTGACATAAAAGCGGCTATCAAAAATAGGGAAATAGTACCAAAGCGGTCATTGGGGCAGTATTATTTAACGGACGATAGCATCGCCGAACAAATTGTTAATTTAGCTGAACTGGCGCCGGGCGACCATGTAATCGAGGTCGGGCCCGGCGCTTGCGCGTTGACCGGGCGCCTGTGCGAACGGGCGGGCGCCGTGACGGCGGTGGAGATCGACCGCCGCCTTGCGGGCGCTATATGCACTGCGATGTCCCGCTACCCCAATTTTCATTTTATCTGCGCGGACATCTTGAAAGTCTCCGCACGCTCACTGGTTCCGGCGGGAGCCTCCCCTCGGCGTGTCGTCCTTGTTTCTAACATGCCGTACTACATATCCACGCCCATTATGACGAGGCTTTTCGAGGAACTGGCATTCGTCGACAAAGCGGTGCTCATGATGCAGAAGGAGGTCGCCCGCAAATTGACGGCGCAGCCGTCTACGGCCGACTACTGCATGCTGTCCGTGTTCGCGCAGTCTTTTTACGTACCGAAAAAATGCTTTTCCGTCTCGCCCCACTGCTTTGTCCCGCAGCCCGGCGTAGAGTCTGCGGTCGTGGCGTTGGAGCCGCGCAGCCGGCCGCTGTTTGCGGGGGATGCCGGGGAAGCCAGTGAGGCTGCGGAAGCCGTTGAAGCCGTAGAGGCCCTGCGGCAAATGTTCTTCCGCGTCGTGCGGGCCGCGTTCGCCCGCCGCAGGAAGACCCTGGCGAACAGTCTGGTGTTCGCAGGGCTGGCGCCGGGCCGCGCGGAAGCGGAGGGCGCGCTCGCGCTGGCGGGCATCCCGACCGGCGCGAGGGGCGAGTCGCTGGGCCACGAAGCCTTCGCCGCGCTCGCCTGCGCATTAGTAGGCACAAGCAGTGTAATTGCAACAGCAGAACATCATCCGAACAATGAAATATGAGCAACGTAGTATAAAACGTAGGGCGGGGGCAAGCCCCTGCCCTACGTTGTTTAACAGTATAGGTAAGCCCGCTCTACTAGGTGCAGACGGGGCGTTCGCCCTACATTGTTTAACGGTATCGGTAAGCCCCTGCCCGATCGATGTTTATCGGATTGGGCAGGGGCTTATAGGTGAGCGGATTGTTAATGAAATTAGTGCGCCGTTCTTATTCGGCGGGGTCTGTCGGGGGAGTGTCGTTGTTAACATCGGAGTCTTCCGTATCAGGCGCCGCTTCGTCGTTGGTTTGGCTGTTCGCATCGTCCATTAATTTGGGCATTTCGCCTTGACTGCCGGGCGTTCCGATTTGCGGTAGAGGCGTTTTGGTATATTTTCCTCTCCGCGCCGGGGCGGGCCCGCCATCTTTTTCCTTTTTGGCTTTTCTTTTTTTGTTAATGCGCAAAACGATAAGCAGTATTATACCGGCCGGTACAAGCACGGGCACTAGGCTCACGATTATCACGAAAAGGCCTATTATGAATTGGTACACGGCGTTGCCGGTCGCTATGAAGCCGTTGCCCATTGCGTTGAAGATCTCGGATGGCGTGTTGAAGCTCCACTGCTGGCTGCGCGTCTGCGCCAGCGGGTCGGACTCACGCTCGATGGCCATGTCGATTGTAGCGTAGCCGACCAGCATGTTCCACATGTTGATCTGCCCTTGCAAGCTGTCAATGTCAGCCTGCAGGTACGTGATTTCACGGCGGATCTCCAGCATGTCCGAAACATTCCTGGCCCGCTCGATCAGCGCCATGTACTGTTCCATCGACGCCCTCATGCTCTCCAGGCGGGAAGCCGTGTCGTAATACATGGACGTGATGTCGTCGCTGAACATGTTATAGTGGCTGATGGCGTTATCGCCTGTGGAGGAACGCAGTTGCCGCTCGAACTCTTCAAGGTTTTCCGGGGGCAGCTTGATGGTGATGTTTAAATAGATGGACTCGCCGCGCCGCGACTCGGACTTGCTGAACTCGTAGCCGCCCAGGCTGTTCACAATACCTGCGACGCTATTATAGGTCGCCATTACGTCCTTGACCAGCAGCCTGCAATTCACGTTCTTTATTTCCTTGCGGACCCGCGCCTGGCCGTCGTCCGCGTAAGCGCCGCCGCCCCCTCCGCTCGCGTCATCCCAGTCAAGCTCTTCGTTCATGTCGTAGTTCATCGCCACAAGCTGCGTTTGAGGCATTGTTGCCGGCATTGTCGTCGCCGCCGCCGCCACCGTCGTTTCCATCGCGTATTCCGGCGCCGAGTTGCTGCCCCCTGCGGGCGCGCTGCAGCCCGGCAGCAGCAAAAGCAGCGCTGCGAAAAGCACGCAACTGGCGCGCGCAGCGAAAGACCGCTTTGTTGGATTGCGCATCAATTTGTTGGTATTCATTTTTAGTCCCCCTTTTAATTTTTCTGTCTATATATATAACTACACTATAAAGAAAAACATTACATGCGGACGAACACTGTTCGTCCCTACGGGTTTGGAGCAAATTTAACAACACAGGTTAAGGCATATGTGGCAACACAGGTGAAGGCATATGTGACAACGTGGGTACGGGGCATATGTGACAGCATGGGCGCGGAGCGTAGTTGACAGCATAGGCGCGGAGTATAGTTGACAGCGTGGGCGCGGGGTAAAATGCCAACATGGGTGTTGTTTTATTTTTTGCTTTGTTGGTACAGGCGGCCCTCCAGGTCGGGGGGGCGGCGCTCCAGCGCGGCTAGGGAGTACTCCACTACTTCGTGGACCTCGCCGGGCGTCATGCAGCCGACGGCGACCATGTCCTGCTCGCGGATGGTGTTCCACACGAAATTCATGCCCACAAACGGGTTCAGGTGCCCGGCAGCCATGGGCTTGATAGTAAGCACCGGCTTTTTGGCGTTCCAGATGACCTTGTTTATGTACTCGACTTCCACTTGCATCAAAAAGCCTGCGGCGTTGTATATCTGTATGTACGTTTCAACGTCATAGCCATTGGCGTCCGCGTACAGGATGACCTCCGGCATGTGGGCGCTCAGCCCCGGGATCATGCCGCACTCGCGGATCATGTACATATAGTCTTCGATGCGGTCGATGCGCTCCTCGCCCTTGTTGACGAGCTTTTCTACGACCATGTGCAGCGGCAGGCATATGTCCACGCCGCTGTCGGCGCATTTTTTGATGTGCGCCTTTGCCTCCGCGCGCGCCTCGGCTGTGTTGGAGACGTCGAACACGGACAGCTCGACGATCTTGACCTTTTTCCCTGTCTTCTCCTGCGCCATGCGGACGCCGTCCATGGCGAACTTCGAGTTGGACATGCCGCCGATGATCGTGTCGACCCCGTATGACAAGTATGTTTCGACAATCTCGCATACCGCGCCGGCTTCGTTGTTGAAGCTTTTGATGTGCATGTCGCGCGCCTTGGTGCGGTGCGATCCGCCCATGATGTTGTTGGTGCCCATGATCATGCGGGACACTTCCAGCCCGCCGACAGTCGTAGTAGGAAAGCCCATATCAAATCCTCCTGATATTAGAATATAAAGAATATAAAGAATATAAATATATATAGATATTATATATGATATAAAAGTTCCAATACAGAGGCAATGAGAGCAATATAGAAACAATTCGGGAAATGTTGAGACTATGCGGGCATTGCGGGGTTATGCGGGCATTGCGGTACAAAGCGGGCAATGCAGAGACTAAAGGGCAATACGCATTGGCTAAGGGTATACAACAATTCAATATCAACACGTACAAAGTCAAAAGGCACAGGACATAAACAAAAAATCATAAGCAACAGGCCACAAACAAAAAGCTACGCCTCACAGCTCCATTAACTGCGAGGTGTAGAGCTCATAGTAGTCGCCCTTTTTGTCGATCAGCTCTTCATGCGTACCGTACTCGCTGATGCCGTGGTCCTTGATGTACATGATCCGGTCGCAGTGCCTGATGGTGGACAGGCGGTGCGCGATGATGAATGAGGTGCGGCCCTTTAGCAGGTAGTTGATGCCTTCCTGCACGTAGGCCTCCGTTTTGGTGTCGATGGAGGACGTGGCCTCGTCGAGTATCAATATCTTCGGGTCGGATATGATCGTGCGGGCGAAACTCAGCAATTGCTTCTGCCCCTGCGAGAGGCGGCTGCCGCGTTCCTGTATCTCCGTCTCGTACTTCGCCTCCATACGGCTTATAAATTCGTCAGCGTGGACGACTGCCGCCGAAGCTTCTATCTGTTCTTGCGTGGCGTCCAGCCGCCCGTAGCGGATGTTGTCCGCCACCGTGCCGGAAAAGATGAAGCTGTCCTGCAGCATGATCCCCATCTGCCCGCGCAGCGACGCCAGCTTCACCTTCGATATGTCGTGGCCGTCGATGAGGATGCGCCCGCCCGACACGTCGTAGAACCTGGACAGCAGGTTGACGATGGTGGTCTTGCCGGCGCCGGTAGGGCCGACCAGTGCGACGCTCATGCCAGCCGGTATGTCGAAGCTCACATCGTGCAGCACCTCGCTGCCCCTCTCGTAGCCGAACGTCACGTTCTCGAACGTGACGTTGCCGCGAATTTCCGGCAGCTCGTATGCGTCCGGCGCGTCGTCTATCAGCACCGTTTCGTCCATTGTCTCAAAGATGCGCTCCAGGTACGCTATAGTATTGATGAAGTCGTTGTATATCTGTGCGATCCTGTTGATCGGCATCCAGAAGCGCCAAGAATAGTTGCTCATCGCGATCAGCGTGCCAAAGCTGACTGTGGGCGCCGTAAACAGAACCCCGACGACATACAGCGAGGCCGTGATGATCTGCGAAATGTTGTCGACCGAGACCCATATGAGGTTGGAGATCATCGACGCCTTTATCAATGAGATGCGCGAGTTCCTGGCGAGCCTGTCCATGATGCCCGAGTTCACTTTCTCGCGGGCAAATATCTGCGTCACGCGCATTCCATTGATGCTTTCCGCCACATATGCGTTCAGGTTGGAATTTTTGTTGCTGACCTGCTGCCACGCGCGGCGCTGTGCAGGCTTTATGATGAAGAGGATCGTGAACAGGACCGGGAGCCCGGCCAGCACGACCAGCGAGAGGCGCATGTGCGTGAACATCATGAATATGACGATGAAGACCAGGTTGAATATCTCAAGGATGAAGTCGATCAGGCCGTTGCTCAATATGTTGGAGACGGAGTTTACGTACTGGACCACGCGGACGAGGATCTTCCCGTGGGGGCGGTCGTCGAAATACGAAAACTGGAGCTTCTGCAGATGCGCGAATAGGTCCGAGCGGATGTCGTAGATGATGTCCTGGCCGACCTTGCTCATGATGTATGCCCTGGTCTTGCTCAGGAGGATGCTGGTGACAATAGCCCCGGCTGCCAGCGCGGCCAGCAAAAACAGCTCCGCGTAGTTCTTGTTCGGCACGGTGACGTCCATCACGCGTTCGACGATGCGCGGAACCGTCAGGGACAGTATGCTCGCCGTGCAGGAGAGCGAAAGGGCGAGCAGCATCCGGTGGGCGCGCGGCTTCACATATACCAAACTGCGCTTCAGATGCTTGAAATTAAACGGTGTTTCCAGCCGTTCGTCTATGTCGTATGTGTTTCGCTGCGGCATTGCGCCAGTCCCCGCTACACGTTATTGCGGCCCCTGAGCCGCTTCGTCATTGCGCTCCCGAGCCGCCTCGTCATTGCGGCCCCAGCCGCTACACGTCATTGCAGCCCCCGAGCCGCAATCTAACACTATATATCTTCGCCGTCCGGCGCCGGTTCGTACGGGCTGTCTGCCGTCGCGTCGTATGGGCCGGCCAGTTGCAACTCGTCGGCGCCGGTCTGGATTCTCCACAAATCGTAATATAGGCCGCGTGCGGCGAGAAGCTCATCGTGCGAGCCGCGCTCGGCAATGCGCCCGTCCTGTATAAGCAGTATGCAGTCCGCTTTCTTCACCGACGAGATCCGCTGGGCGATGATAAGCTTCGTGCATTCAAAATCCAATTGATCTAGCTGCTCTTGGATGTATTTTTCCGTTTCCATATCGACGGCCGACGTCGTGTCGTCCAATATCAGAATGCTCGGCTTGATGGCCAGCGCCCTGGCGAGGGCGATCCTCTGCTTTTGGCCGCCGGAGAGGCCGACGCCGCGCTCGCCGATGATTGTGTTGAAGCCCTCGCTCATCGTGCCGACGAACTGAGCCGCAGAGATGTTTGCGAACCTTAACACTTCCTCTTCGGGCAACTCCGGGTCGCCGTATGCGATGTTGCCGTCCACTGTTTCGGAGAACAGGAACGTTTCCTGCGTCGTCATGCCAATCGACGAGCGCAGGGCGCGGAGGTCCCATTTCTTGACATCGGTCCCGTCGATCAGGACGGCGCCCTGCTTTACATCGTAAAAACGCGTAATCAGCTCCGCGATGATTGTCTTGCCGCTGCCGGTTTCGCCCATGAGCGCGTATGTCTCGCCCTGGCGTATATGGAAGTTTATGTCGTCGAGAACTTTGTTTTTACCGAAGCTGAAGTTGACGTTGCGGAACTCGATGTCGCCGCGAGCCCGCCCGATACCCGTTGCTGCAGCCGCCGCCGTAGTTGCCGACGCTACCGCCGTATTCGCCTCAACAGCCGCAGCCGCCGCAGCAGCTGCCGCCGGGGCCTCCGGCT
>WRLR01000121.1 GCA_009777515.1 Oscillospiraceae bacterium
CCGGACGCCCCCTGCCGCTACCGCGATGGCGATCTTCATCTTGGCCGTGATGCCGGCTGGCGCGGACGCAGGCGTTGCTGCGGGCGCAGCCGACGCTGGAGCGGGAGCGGGCGTTACCGGTGGCGCTGCTGATGCGGGCGCTACCGGAGGCGCTGCCGGCGGCGGAGCCGCCAAAACAGGCTCAGCCGGCTGGACAGGCTGTACAGGTTGCGCCGGTTGTACAGGCACACCCGCCTCTGCCTGCTGTACAGGCTGCGCCGGTTGAACCGCTTCCGCTTGCTGCGCAGTCTGGACCGGCTGGACAGCCTCCGCCTGCTGGGCCGGCTGCTCCGTCTGTGTATTATCAGCCTGAGCGGATTTTGCCGGCATCTGCCTTCCGCAGGATGCGCAAAAGACAGCGCTATCAGGGGTTTCCTTACCGCAAAATGGACAAAACATATTGTTAATACCTTCCTGTAACATATTTGTGCTTGATGTTGGTCATATTAATTACACATATACATTGATTTTATGACCTTTATTACTTTCTTGTCAAGCGCTTGTCATAATACTGACGCATTATAAACGTAAAAGTTCCGTAAAAAAACCGCCGAAATAACGGCGGTTAATATACATCAATCAATAATTATACTAAATGTACAGATATCTCGTAGGGGCGGATTCTATATCCGCCCGCATTCATACCAACCAATATTTCTATATAAACAGTTTACTCGAATGGGTGGATTCCATATCCGCCCGCTTCCTCGTCAATCGATCGTCGCCAGCGCCTCCAGCGGCAGGGGGGCGTACTTCGTGGGCTTCAATGTAATGGTCTTCCCGGTGGCCGCCGACGCGTAGCCGGACTCGATTATATCGACAACATGCCGCGCGTGATCCATTGTCACGATGGTTGGCTTCCCCTCGCGGATAAGGTCGACGGTCTGCATGATGTCGGCAAACACATGGTTCTCCGGCAGCGCCTTGTGCTCCGCGTTCACGTTCGGCTCGTAGTCGCCGTCATATATCAATGATTTTTCCCCGAGCTTCGCGCCCATCAACGTGCCCTTGCTCCCGATGAGAATGGGCGTGAATCCGCCGATGGTCCCGCCCAGCCCGCCGTACGGTATCGCGTAGATGATCCCGTGCAGATTGTCCCCGAAATCGAGGTTGATGAGCGTGCAGTCGTCCGTTTCGTTGGCTATCTTTTCGCCCCGGAACTCGTACTCTTTAATCTTTGAGCCAGAAAACGCGCACAGGCGCTTGGCCGGGCCAAGTATCCCGGTCAATATGTGCATGAAGTACACTGTCACGTCGTACAGCGGGCCGCCGCCCGGCTTTTTGAAGTACCATGTCGGGTTTGTGTTCGTCAGTATGTCGTCGCCGTGGCGGTACGGCTCGTCGATGTGGTATGTCTGTCCCCCGGCGCCGCCTGCGATCGCCATGGCGATGTCGCCGACGCGCCCCTCCAGCACGGCCCGCCGGATACGCTGGTTGTGGGGCATCATCAGCATGCCGGGCGACGGCACGATGTGCAGGTTCTTCCTCGCCGCGAGCTCCATAAGGCTGTCGCACTCCGCGACCTTCGTGGTGACTGTCTTGTTACAATGGATGTGCTTGCCCGCGTTGAGCGCCTTCACCGCCTGCTCATAGTGCATGCCGATGGGCGTCCCCAGCGAAATCATGTCGACGTTGTCGTCGGCGAGCAGCTCCTCGAACGACAGGTAGTGCGACTCCACATTGTACTTGGCCGCAGCCGCTTCCGCGCGGCCCGGCACCGGATCGCACACCGCCGTCACAACGGCCCTGTCCTGCACGTCCGGCACAACGAAATGCATGAGGCACGACCTGACGCCAATGGCGCCGGCGCCGACGAGCCCGATCCCTACGCGATTATTTTTCATATTGCTGATGTCGCTTTCCTAAAAATTTATTATTTTCCTGTTGATATTAGCATGTTGCTACTAATTTGTTGCAATAAACCTGCTGCCATTAACTTGGTACCTTAACCTGCTGCCATTATTTTATTACCATGAACCTGTTGTTCTTAACCTACTATTAACCTACTGCTATTAACCTGTTGTTCTTAACCTGCTATTAACCTGCTGCTATTAACCTGTTGTTCTTAACCTGCTGCTATTAACCTATTGTCTGATATGGTATCATGTTCATTAAAATACGGGAATACCCGAAAAAATTCGGAAATACCCGAATACCCGAATATTCGAATACTCGAATACATGAAAACTGGAGGGGCTGTATAAATGGGAGCTAATGGAGACATCAAAGAACTAGCGTTGTTTATTAACGGTCAGTCCGTCAAGTCCGCGTCCGGCGTGTATACGGACTGCTTCGACCCCAGCACGGGCAAGGTCATCGCGCGGGCGCCGTGCTGCACCGAGGGCGAGCTCGCAGGCGCAATTGCCGCCGCTGCCGCCGCGTTCCCCGCGTGGTCAGGCACGCCGGTGCTAAAGCGCGTGCAGATACTATATAAAATGCGCGAGCTGATAGAGGCGAACCTCGACGAGCTGACGCTGCTGCTCGCGACGGAAAACGGCAAGACATGGGACGAGGCGCAGGGCGACGTATTAAAAGCGAAGGAAGGTACGGAGCAGGCCATCGCCGCGCCGTCGCTGATGCTGGGCGAGAGCATCATGGACGCCTCGTCGGGCTATGACACCACCTTGTACCGGGAGCCGCTCGGCGTGTTCGCCGCCATCGTGCCGTTCAACTTCCCGGCCATGATCCCGATGGGCTGGGTCGCGCCCATCTGCATAGCCACAGGCAACACCATCGTCATCAAAGCCGCCACCATCGCCCCGCAGTCGGCGCTACGGTTCGCGGAGCTGTACAAAGAGGCCGGGCTGCCGGACGGGGTGCTCAACGTCGTCACCTGCTCGCGGAACGAGACGAACCTCCTGCTCACGCACCCCGACGTCAAGGGCGTCACGTTCGTCGGCTCGACGGCCACAGGGAAGTACATATACCAGACCGCCGCCGCCCACGGCAAGAGGGCGCAGGCGCTGTGCGAGGCCAAGAACCACGCGCTCGTCCTAAACGACGCGCCGGTCGTCCGGACGGCCGCCGGCATCATCAACTCCGCATTTGGCTGCGCCGGCGAGCGGTGCATGGCGCTCCCGGCGATTGTCGCGGAAAACGAGATTGCGGACGCGCTCGCGGCGGAAATCGTCAAACAGGCGCAAACGCTCAAAATCGGGCCGGCTTATCTAAAGGACACGCGGTTGGGCCCTGTTGTGAACCGGAGCCAGATGGATTTTATTTTAAAATGGATTGAGACGGGTATAAAAGAAGGGGCGAAACTCATACTGGACGGGCGCGGGGCGCAGGTCCCCGGCTATGAAGGGGGCTACTATATCGGGCCGACAGTATTCGATCATGTAATGCCGGGCATGTCGGTCGGCGACGAGGAGATATTCGGGCCGGTGCTCTGCATCAAGCGGACGGGCAGCTTCGAGGAAGGCCTGAAACTGATGAACGCCAACCCGTTCGCGAACGGCTCCGTTATCTACACACAGAACGGTTATTTCGCACGCGAGTTCGTGCGCAGGACGCACGGCGGCATGGTCGGCGTCAATGTGGGCATACCGGTGCCGATAGGCATGTTCCCGTTCGCGGGGCACAAGGACAGCTTCTTTGGCGATTTGCACTGCCTCGGCAAGGACGGCTATCGGTTCTTCACGGAGTCCAAGTGCGTCACGACCCACTGGTTCACCGAAACGGAAAAATTAAACAGCAAGGTTTCCACCTGGGACGGGACTATATAGCGGGATTATATATCGTGGTATCGGGGTATCGGGCAATATAAATTAACTATATTAATGGGCTGTATATGGGTTGTATATGGGTTGTATATGGGCTGTATATGGGTTGTATAACGAGACAATTTAACGGGACTATATAATAATGGTTTTAGCGGACCTGAAGAAATACTTCGGCGCGCAAGACATGACGAACGGCGTGATATGGCGCAAGATTGCGGCTTTTTCCATACCGCTCCTCCTGGGCAATGTCATGCAGCAGCTTTACAACACGGTGGACTCCATCGTCGTCGGGCGCTTTGTGGGCGACGACGCCATAGCTGCCGTGGGCGCGAGCTTCCCCATCATGTTCATGCTGAGCATCCTGTTTATGGGCATCGCCACCGGCACGAGCATCATGGTATCGCAGTTTTTCGGCGCGAAGGATCGCGACTCGCTGTCAAAGACCATCGGCACGACGCTGACGCTCATGCTGGCGGCCAGCGTCGTGATGACGGTCGTCGGCCCGCTCGTGGCGCGCCCGCTGCTCCGGCTCATCAACACGCCCGAAAATGTAATCGACATGTGCGCCCAGTATTTGATCATCATATTCGCGGGCATCCTGGGCATAGCGTTCTACAACGGGGTTTCGGGCATCCTGCGCGGCATGGGCGACTCGCTGGCGCCGCTGGCATTTCTCACGTTCGCGTGCGTTTTGAACATCGTGCTGGACGTGTGGTTCGTCGCGGGGCTCGGCTGGGGCGTCGCCGGGGTCGCGTGGGCCACCGTCATATCCCAGTGGCTCTCGTCCATACTGTGCCTGCGTCGGCTGCTGCGCAAGAACGAGGCGTATGAGCTAAGGCTCGCGCTGTTAAAGCCCAACAAAGAATTGAGCTTTAAAATGGCCAAACTCGGGCTGCCGGCGGCCGCCACGCAGATCGTCTTTTCGCTGGCGAACATCCTGGTCCAGGCTTTGACGAACACCTTCGGTTCGGGCGTGATGGCGAGCCTCACTATAGTCATGCGCGTCGATTCGTTCGCCGTGATGCCGATGTTCTCGTTCGGCATGGCGATATCCACTTTTATCGGGCAGAATGTCGGGGCGAATAAGATGGACAGGGTCGCGCAGGGCGTGAAGACCGGTCTTGTGATGATCTTGTCCGTTACGCTGACGATCCTTGTGCTGATTTTCTTCTTCGGGCGCTCGCTGATGCATGTGTTCACCGATACCGGCGAGCTGATAGAGCTGAGCAACATCATGCTGCGCATACTGATGCCGGGATATATTGCGATGGCTATATCGCAGATATTGTTTGGTGTTTTGCGCGGGGCGGGGGACACCGTTTCTTCGATGTGGATTTCGATGTTCACGACCGTCGCGGTCCGGACGCCGCTGGCTTACCTGTTGGCGTGGCTGACGCGCTCCGAGGCGTACCCCGTGGGCAGGCCGGAGGTGCTGGTCATTTCGCTGATGATAGCGTGGGTAGTGGGCGCGGCGCTGGCCGCAATCGTCTACCGCGCCGGCAAATGGCGCAACAAAGCCATAACGCGCGCCCAAAACGCCGTCTGACATCTAAATATCGGCCTGATTAATTATCTGAAAATAGCTCCTTGTATGCTATTCCAGCCTCTTCGTAGCTAATTACCCATTCCTGATGAAACGCCTTACCGTCTTTTACTCCTCGGTGTATTTTCGTTGGGCCGTCAAAATAGTACCCCTCATATTCATAGTCGGAAGGATGCGCCGAAAGAATGTACTCTTTGAGTTTGTCAGCCGCCTCATCGATTCCGTCTAGACTTGTATCGCCGCCAATGGCCGGCCCGGACGGGCCTGAATACGCAGATAATATATATGTATTGCCGTTGTCGCCGGTTGCTATGATTATATATAAATATGCATTTTCCAAATCTTTAGTTATATAAGCAGGTTCGCCAAACAATGTGAGCAACTGCCCCTGCACTATGGCCATATCTTCGCTCGCATTAGGCCCAAAATATATTAAGTTTAGAATTTGAGATGTACCAGCTATTGCATTTACTTCATTTGACACCTCAAAAGTGTAATTGATTTCAATCGCCACCTCTCCGCGTCCTGTATTGAATGTAAGCATCAGCAAAAACTGCATGATGAAAGAAAGGATCCTTATATGCAAACTAAATCACCTCGCCCTTCAATCAACCTATAATAAATACGAAACCTATTTTATGTATTTCCAATAAACATCGTCCTTGTTTATTACTTTTTCCTATTGCGTCCGTGAATAATCCCCAGCCCGCGCAGCACTAAGTACGGATCATACGCTATATCGTGCCTGCAGTGCTTATATATCGCCCCGGCTAATCCCCCGGTTGCCACGGTCGTCGCCTTTCCCCCCAGCTCATCCTCGAACCTGTCGATCATGCCGTCTATCATCGATGCGTTGCCGAATATCGCACCGCTCTTCATACAGTCTACAGTATTCGCCGATATGCAGCGCTTCGGCGCCTCGATAGGTACCTTAGGGAGCTGCGACGTGCCGCTCGACAGCGCGTTCATCGACAGCGCGACGCCCGGGAAGATGGCGCCGCCGATGAAGCCTGCGTTTTTGCTGAGCGCCATAATTTTGGTTGCCGTGCCCATATCGACGACAATCACCGGCGGCTCGTAAGCCACTGCCGCAGCCACCGCAGCCGCGACGATGTCCCCGCCGAGCTGCGCGGGGTCGTCTATCAGGATGTTCAGCCCTGTCTTTACGCCCGCCCCGACGACCAGCGCGTCCAGCCCCGCCAGCATTTTGACGGCGCCGCGTATCGCGCCGGTGACCGGCGGCACCACCGACGAAATGATGGCGCCGCCGAACTCATCCCTGGGTATACCGTTAAACGCCAGTATACCGCTGATATTTGAGGCGTATTCGTCCTCGGTTTGTAATATGTCAGTCCTCAGCCGAAAGGCAAGCTTAATATCGCCGCCGTCCAGGCAGCCGATCACAATATTGGAATTGCCGACATCGATAGCCAGAAGCATTATACCCTTTTCCCCCACATGGCTTGGCCATATTGCACGAGCCGGACGATGACCGGGCTGAGCACCAGGTTCAATCCGAGTTCGAATAAGAAGTTGGGTCCCACCATTACTAAAAATATGAAAGACGTGACATTGACAGCGCCCGCAGCCAGCCCCCATTCCGCGAGCGTCGGCAGGAAAAACGCGTACCCTCCAATGATAAACACGCCGGTATTGACAATCGGGCACACAGCGGCGGCTGCCACGGCTGCGGCTGTTTTGCTCTTTTTCGCGAACACCCTGTACGCCACGCCCGCCGCGAGGCCTGCCAGCGCCCCTTTAATCAACACCACAAACACTGTCGCGGGTACGCTCACCATAAAAAACGGCGTAGCGTCGCCCGACAGTAAAACCACCAGCCCGAACGCCAGGCCGAGCCATCCGCCCGCATATACGCCCATCAGTGCTGCGCCGATGGCAATGGGCATCAGTACCAGCGATACGGAAAACGGCCCGAACCTGATGAACGAGCCTAAAAGCTGCATTACGACGACCATCGCCGTAAACAGCGCCAGCAGCACCAGCGTCCTGGTATCGATTGCGCGTTTCCCATAAGCGGCCCCTGCCGCCATTTGCGTCTTCTGCGCGGCGGCATCCGTCGCCCGTTTGTCCGGATTGTTGCTCCTATCCATATTTCCCCCTTGCTGTTGCCCCCGTCCAGGTGACAGGGTGCAGCGCAAATAAATTCCGGCGCCGCTGGGCTTATTCCGCCAATACGGCAGCGCCGGTATCTTTATTTTACAATCATCGGCTTGATTAATCAACGCGCCATACGGTAATATACAATAATGGCCTTACGGCTGTGCGGTAGTGCGGTTGTGAGACTGTGCGGTTGTATTAAGCATCATCATAACGGAGGCGAAAATGAGCGTGGTTCTAGGTATTGACATCGGCGGATCGACGACAAAAATTGTAGGGTTTTCATCTTGCGGCGATTTGATTGGCGAACTACAGGTAGAGGCAGCCGATCAAGTGACATCTATGTATGGCGCCATTGGGCATTTCATGCGCAAATACCAAATTACACTTGACAGCATTGGGAAAATCGTCTTAACAGGAGTCGGCGCCACGTTCTTCGACGACGACATACACGGGAAACCCACCGAAAAGGTCGACGAATTTCCAGCCATAGGCTACGGCGGGCTCTACCTTGCACATATTGACGAAGCCTATGTCGCCAGCATGGGCACCGGGACGGCGTTCGTCCGCGCCACAAAAGAAGGCGTCACGCACATTGGCGGTTCGGGGGTCGGAGGCGGCACATTGATCGGGCTGGCTTCGATCATGTTACAAAAATACAATATCGAGGCCATTCTCCACATTGCGAAGAACGGGGCGGCAGAAAATGTCGATCTGATGGTAAAGGATATCCTCAAATACGATATACCCTCGCTGCCGGCAAACCTGACCGCCGCGAATTTCGGCAAAGTAAAAAGCACAGCGTCGGAAGCGGACATAGCCGTCGGTATCATCAACATGATCATAGAAACAATCGGTATGTTGGCGGCATTTGCATGTAAAAACGACACGATCAAAAATTTTATCATGACGGGCGCGCTGACGACGCTCCCGAACGCAAAAGAGACGTTCGAAGCCATCGGCAAAATGCACGGCGTCAACTTTATCATACCCCAGAAGGCCATTTACGCCACTGCCATTGGCGCGGCCCTGTCGCACATAAACGCCCCACGCTGACGCCGCCCGCCGACGCCCTGTGCCCGACAAGCTACCCGCCGACGCCCCGCGTCCGACACGCCCCGCGCCGACGCCCTGCGCCCCGCGTCCGACACGCCCCGCGCCGACGCCCTGCGCCCCGCGCCCGACACACCGCCCGCCGACGCCCTGCGTCCGACACGCCCCGCGCCGACGCCTTCGGCGTATGCTTAAAACTTGTGATAAAATAATATCTGTTCTAACCGATATACTAGATACCAGACGATATTATAGATACCAGACGATATAAAAGTTGCCAGATGCCAGATACCAGATACCAGATACCAGAGAGGTTGATTGGATTATGAAACATACCGTTTTGGTTGTCGACGACGCTGAAATAAATTTGATCATGCTTAAGGAAATAGTGGGCTCGGACTATATCGTCCTGACGGCCAGCAATGGCCAAGATGCGATCACGTTAATGAAAAACGAACTGCCAGACATCGTTCTCTTGGACATTAATATGCCGGATATAAACGGCTTTGACGTGCTCCAGCGCATGAAGGAAACCCCAGAGCTTGCCAATGTGCTTGTAATCTTTGTGACGGCGGAAACAGAGACCTATTTAGAGGAAAAAGGCCTTGATATGGGCGCGGTCGACTATGTTCATAAACCGTACAAAGAAAAAATAATCAGATATAAAATTAGGAACCACCTCGAATTAAAAGCATATCGGGACAGCCTTGAAGATCTGGTGCAGGTGAGGACGCAGCAATTAGTAGCGTCCCATGAAGCCATCATTACGAGCATGTCGCTGCTGGCGGAACAACGGGACAAAGTGACCGGCGATCATCTAACGAGGATAAAAATATCAACGCAACTGCTCGCGAATAAACTGGCACAGGCATACCCCCAATTATTGTCCCAATCAGACGCGCAGCAAATCGCGCTTTATTCGCCGCTTCATGATGTGGGAAAGATCGCCATTCCAGACGCGATTCTTGGCAAGCCGGGCAAATTGTCACAAGACGAATATGAAATTATGAAGTCGCACACCAGTAAAGGCGGCAGTATTTTAAGGGAAACGAATACGATATTGGTCGGCAGCAACAGAGAATTACAATTCGCAATCGACATATCCGAAGGGCATCATGAGCGGTTTGATGGGACAGGCTATCCAATGGGGCTTGCCGGTGAATCAATACCGATAGCAGCAAGGGTCGTGGCTCTGGTTGACGTATATGACGCCCTCAGAAGCGCGCGCCCATACAAAGAAGCTTTTTCGCATGAAGAGTCGCATCGCATCATTACAGTGGGCGACGGCAGAACGATGCCGGGGCACTTCGATCCACGAGTACTGGATATATACAACACGATGCAGGCAGATTTGGACAATGTATGTAACGCATATATGGGAAAAGAGCCTAAGACATCGTAATAGAGTTACATCTATATATTTTTAATATTCTTTATACTTTTAATATTCTTTATACTCATTTGTGTTCATTTAATACTCGATTTATGATAATTTTCATATGAACCTCCCTTTTTACGCGCTATTTTCGGCGTGTATGCCCATATACATATGTATGTAAATATATTTTATGTAAATACTTGACATTAAACCCAAATATGATATTGTATAGAAAACTTTATTATATGGAGGGCGTTGTGTTGGACATTAAGAAGATGATAGCTGTTGTGCTTATCGCGCTGTTGCTTCCGGGCGCCCTGTTTGCGCCTGTGGCGAACGCGCTCACTTGGGAGGAGGCCAGGAGCGGCATTCTGCCGGAACCGTCGGAAGCGGGGGATGAAGAGCCTGAGCCGGACAGGCTCGCGGCGTTCCGCGCCGCCGTTTTCACGGATGTTATGCCTTCGGAATGGTACTTTCAATATATAGAGGAACTGGCGAGCAAAGGCCTCGCGCGCGGCAACCCGGACGGCACATATGCGCCGGACGCGCCGCTGCTCGTAGACGAGTTTCTGGCATTCACGTTGCGGACGCTCGGCAGCGACCTGCCGAACGCCGACGGCTACTGGGCGCTGAACTATATAAAAAGCGCACTGGCGCTGGGCTTGATCGATGCCGGCGCCTTTGATGACTATAGCGTGCCGGTCACGCGCGAACAAATTGCCGACATTGTCGTCCGCGCCTCCGGCGAGAGCTTCCCGCATTTCGAGAGCTTTCGCGGCATTTTCAGCGATGTGGATGCATCCACAAAGCCTACATCAATTTTAAAAGCGATAGAACTGGGCGTACTCGCGGGCTACGAGGATAAGACATTCCGCCCAAAAAATACGGCGACCCGCGCAGAAGCCTCCGTTATAGTGCTGCGAATGATCGACCCGACATACAGGCTGGAGTTGTACGACGACATTTTCTACAACGCAAAGACGGACCTTGATGAAAATGGCAACATGAAAAAAGACAAAGCCAAAGACTTCATGATGAAGTTCATCGCAGATATCCACATAGGCGTATCAGAAAACGGCAACGCCGTCCTAAACGGCGTAATACCGGCACTCCCGGATGGGCAGAACTTCTTTTACGATGTATCGATATTTGACGAGGAAGGTACTTATTTATCATACCATACAACCGCAGCAAGATTTGAAGAACAATATATTCCACCACGAGGTCGACATAAAATCGAAACAAAAGCAACAATTAAAGATATAGGAAATGTAATGATAACTATGTCAATAGCGAAGGGCAGTCTTCCGTCAAATCTTCAAGAGCCTATATCTCAAATCGTAATATATAAATATTTCTATGAAGTTGATTTTAGAAGTGAAGGTTTCCTCATGCATGTTGATGGTGAAAGTTTGATAACACGTTTTGACTTTAATTTAATTGAAGGTATTTGGGGATGGTAACTAGATTAACTATAAATATATTAAAAATTATTATTATAATATGTATAATTTTTATTTTCACGCCAAATTGTGTATTATCTATACAATCACGAAGTGAAATTTTATACTTTGATATGGACGTTCCATTAGGTTATGATTATATCGGTAATACTATTGCAATATTTAATACAGACTATTGGCACTACTCAAATGGATTTTGGCTTGATGGTGATACAAAAGAAGAACAGATTGATGATAATGAAATGGCGTTTTGGCAAGATCCTGAAATATATTATGATCGTCCAGGTATGAATATTGCTGCAGAAGGATCTTTACCCAAGTTCGTGTATGATTATATAAATGCAGGCAATGAAATAATTTTATCAGTAACACCTAGAATGCCAGATTCGATTAATATGGCAATTAAACCAACTTATCAAATTCTTGATGATAATATATACATATATGCTTTACCATATTTTAAAATATCGAAAGTCGACAGATACCCTCAGTATGTACCGGACTTAGTTAAATTTATCCCCATTGTAAATGACAAATATGGCTGGAACGTCTACTCCATCTATAAGAACGGCGTGCATATCGGCGAACTCCCCTCGTCTTTCGCCAGCGATGACAATGCCATTGAATTTATAGAAATACTCGACTCTAGCGGCAGGCTCCGATCGGACAAAACGTTCGATGTGAACAGCTCGGTTACAGGCCGGATCACACGGGCGGACGCGCAGGATATAAGAATAGGAGACGGCTCGTTCGTAGACGCCGGCTCTGTTGGCATGTGGTTCCAGTATGTATTTGACGTTAAGTTTTATAAACACAAAGCCGGCGACCTTGAAGCTATTGCAATAAAAGGCCCGAATAGAATTGAAACCGGCAAGAACGTCGATTGCGTCGTTACCGTGAGAAACAACTCCACGATCCCATACAGAGGGGAACACGCGACGCTGCTTCGCATATGGGACGGGCATGATCACTATGAAATAAACGTGGAACTCTCGCCTGGGGAAGAGAAAGATGTGA